>JACZVL010000229.1 GCA_022572685.1 Pseudomonadota bacterium | reverse complement strand
TTCACCGAGTGCAGCTTGCCGTCGAGGTTGTGGGACCAGAAATCCAGGAACTTGTGCAGCGCCGGGAAATGGGGCGCCTGGTCGTACTCCTGCCAGAGGTAGCTCTGCAGCAGATGGGGATGATCCGGCAGGTGATAGAGAATCTCGGCGGTGGTCAGCCGGTAGTCGCGAAGCTGCAGATGAAGCGCGCCCATGGTTCTCTCCGGTCGTCTTGCCGCCCGGGGTGGAGTGACACCTCAAGGTGACACCATCATGCCGGGCCACACCCCCAAGTACAACCGAATAGGGTAAATAAAACAATAAGATAGCAGCCGAGCCCCGAGACTGCTGCCAGGCCCGGAAAGGCGCGGAAAGGCGCGGGATTCAGCGGCGTGAGCGGCCCTAAAGCACGGTGTGGCGGGCGCGGGCGCCGCGCTCGATGGCGGCGATTTCGAGGGCGCCGATGTCCAGCTTGTCCTGGAGCAGCTCGAGCAGGCGCAGCTCCTCCTGGCTGGCGTGGGCGTCGGCGGCGGCGACGTCGCAGGCCAGCGCGTAGGCGGTCTCGTGCAGCCGCTTGGGCAGGTTCGAAACGATTTCCTCCAGCACCTTGTCCAGCCCGTTCGCCTCGGCCAGGCGCTCGGCGCAGGCCGCCGTGGTCTCGGGCAGCCGGTCCAGCTCGAACTTCTTGAACACCGGCAGCTGCCTGACGATGCTGCCGATGGTCTGGAACTCGGCGTCGGTCATGTCGCTGTCGGCGGCGGAGACCAGGACCATGGTGTAGATGAGCGCGGTGGGAGCGTCGATCATAGGGGCGGGGGCCTTTCTTGGGGCGGAACGATCGCGGCGGGAGGCGCAGGGGTCACTTAGGCCCGCCCCGCCCCAGGGTCAAGGGCAGGTGGCGGGTGGGGCGGCGCGCCACAAGATCGCCAAGATGTTGGTTCACTCAGACCCTACACTGCCGGGAGGCGAAATCGTCCATGCCGATTCGAATGGCGCTATCCGGGCTGATCTGCCTGACCGCGCTCGCCTTCGCCGGTCCCGTCACTGCCGCCGCGGACGGGCCGTATCCCATCTGGTGGTCGGAAAAACTCCGACTTGCGAGCTTGGAACAAATCGAGACGCGGCTCGAAGAACCGTTTTGGGACAACGGGGGCTATGCCGTTTACAAGGGCCGTGGCGACACGCGGACGGAAACCACGGTCGATGCCTGCAACATGAGGAGACGCCTGTTCGAGGAGGGGTATTCCGCCGAAGCGCCGGAGCGGTACTTCGAGGTTTATCTCTGGGCTATGTGCGATGCGCTGGAGAAACTGGCGACCGCGAAGCCCGCCGATCGGAGCTTCGTGAGAAATTTCGTTTTCGACCGAAATACCTTTGACCTTCTTCCCGCGATCGTAGGAGGGGGTGGATCGTGCAATTTCCTCTGCCGGCTCAAGCGCGACAACAAGAAGGGGATCACTTGGACCCAACACCAGGACAGTCTCTTCAAGCAGTACACCACGGAGATCAGTTCTATTCCGGTTTCAAGTGTAGTGCGGAGCATTCAAGTCAAAGATGACAAGACGGCAACGATCTTGATCGAAAATGTCCAAGAGATTCCGATCGAGGAGGAAAGGACAACGATTTGGTCATATTGGGTCGATCGGTATCCGCTTGAAATCCTGGCTTATGGTGATTTCAACGATGATAATTTGGAGGACATGTTGATGAGAAGGCAAGGCGCACGAAGCGTCTACGTGCTGACCCGCGATACGCCCGACGCGGTGTTTTACGTTCTGAACGCCGAGGAACACCTCTGTCAGGATTACACCGGTTGCCGATAACAAGGCGGCGGTCCAAAGGTGCTGTGCGGGCTACCGGAAAAACAGATTGATCCGTTTTGTACAAATCCGACACACGAAAAAAGGTTCCTGCTTTGCTGCCTGTTCGAACCATTGGCGGACGATCTGATTTCGGAGAGATGACAACTCGCCGCGATTCGAGTGGTTTGCCGCAGCCTGCCAATCTCGACAGAGCACGGCGGGCGTAAACTTGACGAAAATGTTTTTTATGCCCTCCACTCCTGTCGTATAGGCCATATCCAAGAGCCCCATTTTTGCTGACTCTGGATAGGTATCAAAATCGGGAAATGACGCGCTGTGCCTCAGTATCCTAATAAACTCATCCATGTCATCCCCTGCGGTGGAGACGGCATCCGCCTCCGATAGCACGATATTGGTCAAGGGTTGGAACTTCAAATGACCCGCTTGGCCACTGATGCTTGAGTTTTTCACTTTGTTGAAGGCGTTAATGATGTGGTTCTTATGCGCCCGCTTGTTCGTACCGCGTTCGACGAAGGGCAATGCTTTGGCCATGTCCGCATTGTTCAACTTATGCCCGATCCCAACGGTCACGTTGTCCTTACTGTCTTTGTACATATACGGGACGTATAGCTCGTTGCCCGCAATCCTAAGGTGCTGAATGAAGGCCATTTCGTTGATGCCCGAGGTTGGCGGGTGACTGACGGGGTTTGATCTCGGGAAAACCTTTCCCTTCGGGTCCAGGAGCACGCAGCCGGTCCCGCGTTCGACCAGCACCGCGCCGCCCGGCGTGTCGGGGTCGTTGGCCCAGCCGGCGCGGCCCGACTTGACCAGGGACAGGGCGATATCGGGCAACTTTTTCGCCGCTGCCAGCTGGATTTTCCTTTCCAGGCCCTTACGGAATTGGATGGCCTGGGTCTTGTTGCCGGTCAGTTACGCAATGGAGCGCTCCACCTCGCGCATCTGTTGATCGAATTTGCTCATGGGCGGTCTCCGGGCCGGACGCTTCCGATGTCTTTCACCTGCGGCTTGGGGAAACCGGGTTCAAGCAAAAGGCCGTGGAAGACGGCTCTAAGGCTTTAGGAACCCCGCCACCTCCTGGACCGCCTCGGCGAGGCCCAGGCGCCGCACCTCGACGCCTTCGGGGAAGGCGCCGGCGAGGCGGCTGGGCATCATCGGGTCGAGCAGGACGAAGGCGCCGCGGTCGTCGGCGCGGCGCACCAGGCGGCCGTAGGCCTGCTTGAGCCTAAGCCGGGTAATCCGGTCGTCGTAGGCGCGCCCGCCGAAGGCCGCGCGCCGCACCCGGTGGCGGATGTCGGGCCTTGGCCAGGGCACCCGGTCGAACACGATGAGCCGGAGCGAACGCCCCGGCACGTCGACCCCGTCGCGCACCGCATCGGTGCCGAGCAGGCAGGAGTCGACCTCGGCGCGGAAGATGTCGACCAGGGTCGCCGTGTCCATGCCGTCGACGTGCTGGGCGTAGAGCGAGAGCCCGGCTCCCTCCAGCGCCGCGCCGATGCGGCCGTGGATCGCGCGCAGGCGCGAGATCGCGGTGAACAGGCCGAGCGCGCCGCCGCCCGCCGCCAGGAACAGCTCGCGATAGGCGGCGGCGACCAGGTCCATGTCGTCCTTGCGCAGATCGGTGACCACCAGGACCCGGGTCTGGGCCGGGTAGTCGAAGGGCGAGGGCACGCCCGCGCGGACCGCCGGACCGGCCAAGTGGGTGGCGCCGCTGCGCTGCTCGGCGCCCAGCCAGTCGGCCTCGGTATCGCCGCTGCCGTCGGTCAGCGTCGCCGAGGTCACCACCACGCCGTGGGCCTGGGCCAGCAGAGTCTCGGCGAACGGCCGGGTCGGGTCGATCCAGTGGCGGAACAGCCCGACGTCGTGGTCGCGGCCGTCCCGGCGCGCGACCTCGAGCCAGTCGACGAACTCGGCCGGGGTCTCGGCCTCGAGGGATTCGAGCATGGCCTGCCAGGCCTCGAGCGGCAGGGTCGCGCGGCGCTCGATGCCGCGGCAGGTCGCCTCGATGCGCCGCCGCGCGTCGCTGTCCAGCTCGGCCGCTTCGTCGTCGAGGCGGGCGGCGAGTTTGGCGCGGAACCGGCCGAGCGGCTCGATCAGGCGTGCCAGCGCCAGCTTCAGGCGCCCGGCGGCGGCGAGCAGCTCGTCGGTGGCCGGGTGGGCCTCGGCCTCCAGGCTGTAGGGGCCGTCCGGATGGCGGGCGCGGGCGTAGACCTGGGCGCGCACGGCGGCGAGAAAAGTC
>JACZVL010000048.1 GCA_022572685.1 Pseudomonadota bacterium | reverse complement strand
GCCTTGATCTTCTCCGTGAGCGGCGCGAACTGGTCGTCGACGATAAACGCCCCGTCGTCCCCCACCGAGAGGCCGATGTTGCCTCCCCGACCCATGAGCATGTAGACGCCGTCGGCGACGCGCGTGACGGTGATCTTCACGTCGTCCTGGGCGGCGGTCGGTCGGGCTCCTACCAGGGCGACGAGCAGAAGGGACAGAATCAAAGCGCGTGCGGACATCTGGGGCCTCCAGGTTGCGTTGGGGGCGGGCCGCCCCGGGTTCAAAAGGACACTACGCCTCGTTCTGCCTGAGCGCCACGCTGGGATCGACCTTTGCCGCCCGACACGACGGCAAGCGTGGCGATGGTGTCCAGGCTCCACTCCTCTCCCCGGTTCCAGAGCACCCAGACAATGGTCTCACAGCACCCAGGCAATGAGGCCGATCAACACGACCACCTGGATGATGATGAACGGCACGACGCCCTTGTAGATGCGTGTGGTGGGGATCTCCTTGGGGGTCACTCCCCTGAGATAGAAGAGCGAGAAGCCGAACGGCGGAGTGAGGAAGGACGTCTGCATGTTCACCGCGAGCACGATGCCGAGCCAGGTCAGGTCGATGCCCAAGATCTGCGCCGGTGCGACGATGAGCGGCACGATGATGAATGCGATCTCGAAGAAGTCGATGAAGAAACCGAGCACGAAGACGATGAGGTTGACGACGACGAGGAACCCGAGCGTGCCACCGGGAAGGTTCGAGAGCATGTCGGCGAGGCTGGGATCGGCGAACACCTGGGTGCCGCGAAAGGCGACCACGGTCTCGGTGGCGGTCTCGGCGGCGGTCTCGGCGGCGGTCTCGGCGGCGGTCTCGATCACATAGGCCTGGGTGTGATCGCGGTCGAGGAAGGTGACCTCGGCGTTGGGCAGGGCGGCGCGCACCGCCTCGGGCCGCTCGTAGGCCAGCTCGCTGTAGCGCGCGAGCCGGGCCGCCAGGTCACGATCCACCGAACGGCTCCCCGAAGGCGAGAAACGAGCGTGTCGTCATGATCGAACATTCCTTCGAGTTAATCGGAGGTAAGGCCCGGCGCGGGCAATGAAGTCGGCGGGGGTGCCCTTGCCGGCCGCGGTGTTGAAGTGCGCCTTCCAGTATTCGGCAAGCGCGGAGAGGTCGTCGGCGCGCGGCAGCGGTTCGGGCCGCCGGTAATAGATCAGCCGCGCCACCGCGCTGGCATAGGCGAGGTTCCAGATCAGCTGGTCGTCGAGGGCACCGTGCGGCACCGTGAATTGGCGCAGGCCCTCGGCCAATTTGGGGCGGCGCGGCAGCCAGTTCGCATAGAGATCGCGCAGCGTCGCCGGCTCGATCTGATAGAGCCCGCGCGCCGGACCCCGAACCTGGTGCAGGTGGCGCAGGCCGCTCTCGGTGAGCGCGGTGCCGAGCAGCAGGCGCTCGGCGGCCGGCGACCCTAGGCCCAGACGCCGGACCACCGGCCGGATCACCAGACGGCGGAATTGTTGCGGATCGAGCATGGGCGGCTCATCCCCCGGTCAGGTCGTTCCAGAAGGCGGCGAGCGCGGTCGCGGCGGCGGTCAAGAGGCCGCCGAACCAGAGCAGCATCCTGAGGCCCGCCTTGCCCTGGGTCGCGACCCGCACCAGCTCGCGCTGGGTCGCCTCGACCTCGGTCAGGCGGGCATGGAGGTTGCGCAGCTCGGTGACGGTGACCCCGCGCAGGGCGGCGATCTCGACCATCAGGTCGGCCTGGCTCGGTTCCCGGGCCATGCGGCCCCCCGCTGTTGGATACTCGAGACTACAGCGCCATTTCGTGGCGGGCGGCGTGTCGGCCGCCGGCGTCGTCGATCCAGACGAACTCGGTATCGCCGAGTTGGTCGCGCACGCGCCAGACGCTGCCCCCCCCTGCGCCCGGCGTGCCCCGGGGCGGCGGGTAGGGTCCGGCGATCCAGTCCTCGAGGGTGGCCGCGATGCCGCCCGGGCTTTGAAAGCACTTGCCCTGAGACACCAGCGCCGCGGCCAGGTCCGCCACGCCACCGGATCGCGCGATCGCGATCATGGAATCGGCGTCGTGGCAGGCGAAGCGATAGACGATCAGATCGCCTGGCCGGCGGGTGGTCGCGGTCTCACCACCCGCGGCCAATCCCGAAAACCAGGCGATCGCGAGACAGGTGGCGGCCAGGCGCACGAGTGCCGGCCGCAGTCCGCGCAAAAGACCGCGCGCCCGCGCGCCGCGCGCGCGCCATGATCGGATCATGTTGTCCTCCTGTCGCCGGGGCAAGCGGCGGAATTTCAGGCCGCGTGGGACGGCCGGCCGGTGCCGTCGCCGAAGGGATCGGCCTGGGTCGGACCGAGCGCGTCGAGCTCGCCCCGGCTCGGTATCGCCTCGATCGAGTCCCGATCCGGCACCTGGAGCGCGATCCGCCTCAGACCCTCGGTCATGAATGCGCCGCGCTTCAGCGCCTTCAACTCGTCCGGCGTCGGGGCCGGCGGTGCCGCGGCCGTCCCGGGATCGACGACCGGCTGGAACGACGCGAGATCGTCCATCACCTCCGGCGGGCGGCCATCGCGGGACTCGATCTCGCCGGCCGCGCCGTCCCACTGCACTGCGTGGATGTCCGGATCCAGGCCGGTCAGATCGACGTCCGCAATCTCGGTCGTCGAGGTGGTATGCGACACTTACGCGATCGGCACCTGGCCATCAGTATGCGCCGGCGGCGTGGGCGAGGTCGCCGGCCCGCTGCGTGGTCGCCGCCTGGCCCCCGGGCGGCTCGTGTCCCGACTCCATTTTTTCGCTCGCTCAAAGGCAGAAAGCCGATTCACCACAACGGCACGAAAACACGAAACAGTTGTTGAAAATGTTTATAACTTCATGTTCTAGTGGCAACACTTCGACAGCGAGCGCTGGGAACCTTCTGTTGGAATTACGACGATTAAGTGCGTTGGCATGGACCACGAAACGGCCGATCTTCAAATAACGGTCCACACCGGCGAGAACGGCGGACGACTGGACATCGAGCTCACCCGCGCGAGCCGCGATGCCGTCCGGGAGTTGACCGAGATCGCCCGCACGATCAAGCAAACCAACGCGGTCATCACCGTGCTGCATTTTCGCGGCAAGGACCCGAACGCCTTTTGCGGCGTGCCAGCCGAGACATTTCAAGAACGCCTCCAATGGTGCAAATCCGGGCAGGCCCTGTGCGATTTGATCCATGGCTCCGGCATCCCGTTTCTGGCATCCATCGAAACGCCCTGCTTCGGTGAGGGTTTCGAGCTGGCCATGGCATGTCATGCGATCGTTCGCACCGAGGGCGTGGCGGCCGGTTTGGCCGAGGACGGCGAAACCTACTTCCCTCGCTGGGGCGGACTGGCGCGTATCAGCGAGTGTCTCGGAGAGCAGCGCGCACTGCTCCTGCTGCTGTCCGGTGGTCATGGACAGATCGGAGACGCGATCCTGAAGTTCCGAAGCGTCGACTTGGGCGAGAAGAAGGTCTCGACAATGCATCTCGACGAGATCGAAGCGGCTTTCGCGCGTTTCGGGCCGATAGCCCGCCGCCTCGCGCTTATTGCGACGGCACAAGATCCGACACAGAAAAACCGGCTGCATTTCCTCGAAGGGACGATTTACGCCAATCAGATGCCCGAGGAGGTGTTGTCGAAAATCCAGTACTTGCCGCTGGAGGAGATCGAAACCAAACGCACGAACGGCACCATGCAACACGGCCTCGATGACCTTGGCATCGACTACGCACCTTTCGACAGCTTTCCCGACGCGGAGGAAGCAGCGCTGGCCCGCAAAGACCGCCTGGCCGTAGTCGCGGAACTGCTCGATCAAAAGATCGCTCCGCTGCGCGGCCGTTGTATCGAGTTAGGGTCGGGGGCTGGTTATTTCTCCGCACTCCTGTCGCGCAAGGCCGACGTTGAAGAGGTGATCGCATGCGATCTTTCGGTGGCGTCCGTCCTGCGCTGGGGGCCTTTCATATGGCAGTGGCTCAAGCCCGACTGGTCCAAGCTAAAGTATGTCATCGGCAACATGAACAAGCTGGACGAGGGCCACGGGACCTTTGACACCGTGGTCTTTTGCGCCTCGTTGCATCATTCGAGCGACATTCCACAGTCGCTGCGCGTGGCCAGCGATTTGCTCAAGGACGGCGGGGTCGTGGTCCTCCATGGCGAGCATTACGACCCGATGTTCCTGGCCCGCAAGGATCGCAAAGGATCGAGGATTCCGCACACGATCAAGGACTTCTCGCGCCTCTTGGGCGCTGCCGGTTTCCGGCCGATCATGTTCCGATATGCCGTTCCCGGCAAACGCTTTCCGGTCCTCAAGAAGCTCCTTTTCACCGTGCCTCCGTTCAAATACGCCAACGGATGGTTCCGCTTTGCGAGCTTCGTCATGCTGGGCATCAAATAGCCGGATCGGTGCCCGTAAGCATCGGCACTCAAACGCCCTTCCAAGCCCAGGATCGCGATGTCCGGCTCGGGTGATGCTGTCGTTGGGTGCCTCGGGGCAGAGACAGCCCCCCTGACGGCCTTCCGCCGCCACGGCATGAACGATCCGAGAGGGGCGGTCTTCGGGCCACCCTTCTCAATCCCCGCCCGCCGCGTGCGGGCTTTTCCGTGAGCCAAGCCCATGGCGGAGATCGACGACCTCGACATCGTAGACGCCAACAACACCGCGCGCTTCCCGGAGGGCCAGGCGCCGTCCTGGGTCCACGACGGCGCCCGCGTGGCCTTCGACGGCGACACGCCGCTGGTCACGCCCGCGATGCGCTCGTCGTTTTCCTGGACTGAAGCCAGCGGGCTCAGTGCCGCGTCGTCAATCCAGACGCGCACAAGCTGCCGATCGCGCGCCGACCTCGACCGGCCCTAGCACTTCATCAGTGTCTGCGGAGGGGGCAGGTAGTCGTTGGGCTGGATCTTGAGCCAGGCCGTGCTGTTTTGCGGCCGGCTCTTGCGCTCGATCAGGTGCCCAGGCGGATCCGGCGCTCGGCAGTCGGGGGCCCCGATCGCGCCCGCGGACGTGCAGGAGATAACGGGCCGTGGGGGTCCTCCTATGTCGGCCAGGGCGTGCCGTCGCCGAAGGGATCGGCCGCCGTGGGGTCGATGGCGTCGAGTTCGGCTTGGCTTGAAACAGCGGCCAGCTTCGACGGCGCCGTGTCGCGGACGTAGAGGTAGATGTCCTTGGCCGTAATCTGCGCCGCCGTGGCGGTCGCGGCGAGATGAGAAGCCCACAGACCGGCCACGGTCTTGACCGTGTCAAGCGTGTCCCAATCAGGAACCTGGGCCGCAATGCGGGTCACGCCCGCAACGATAAACTCGGCGCGTTTCGCCGTCTTGAGTTCGGCGAATGTCGGAGGCGGCGGCGCGGCGGCGGCCCAAGCGTCGACGAAGGACTGATAGGGGGAGATGTCGGTCAAGACCGTCTCGGGCGAGCGATCCTTGTACTCGACATGGCCCTTCGCCCCATCCCACTGGACGGCATGAATGTTCGGATCGAGTGCGGCGAGGTCGACGGCGCGGAACACCCCGTCAACACCGACCTTACCGTCGTCAGCTATGATCGAAACGCGCATCGGCAATCTCCTTTACTTCTCCTTTGGCCACTTCTCCGTTCGCGGCCATCCGCAGGACCGCTTGCTGCCCGCGCACCATCTCGTTGCGGAAACTGTCGATCGAGGCCGACAGTCCGATGGCCTCCTTGGTGTTCTCGATCATCAGGATTGGCAGCCATTTGATCGCGCAGTCCCACTCGTCCACCGGGTCTCCGGTCTGCGGATGTTTGCCGCGCAACTGGACGAACCAATTGCAGCCCAGGCCCTTGCAGTCGGCTTGGATCAGCGGACAGAATTTCGCTTGTTCGAGTTGCATCAGTCCTTACTCGCCAAAATCATGTTGATGTAGTTTAGGTCGAGCGAGAGGGTGTGGTTGTGCGCGCCGCCGCCACCGGTCGATGCAGTTTCCCCCATGTTTTGGGGAGCAGAATCACTGCTACCAGCGGTCTCTGGGTTGTTACTTCCTGATGCCAACGGCCTAATCTGTTGAGTATGCGTATGACTCGGAATATCCGCTTCCACGAGCGTGTAATTGCCAGCCGTCTTGCCGCTTCCGAAAACACTATCGAACGCCGTCGCGCCCTGCTTGCCGCCGGCCCAGGCCGTACTCGTCACGACTCGCAGGGCCGAGTTGTTCAACGTCGCAGCGGTGTCCTTCGTCCATCCGGTGGGCGCGGCGCTCTGGTGAAAAAGCATGAGGGTGCCAGACGGAAATCCACCGCCCGACGCCGCCGGGACCCGCTCGTCGGTGATGTCGGAATTCACGATCTCGGTCTGACCGACCGAAAACGCGACCTGCGCGATCGGCAGCTTGCCCGCGGGGATCGCCGGCGGGCTCGGGCTCGCGGCTTCCGCGCCGGTCGCCACCGAGACCGCGCCGCTGGCCTTGTCGATCACCACCCGGTCGATGCGCGGGTCGGAAGAAGGCGCCGCGATCGCGCCGGTCGATTGCGCCGCCACCTCGGTCAAGGTCGCGCCGTCGAAGATCGTACCGGCTTCCAGGCGCAGCGTCATGTCCGGCGCCGGCGAGCCCTGGTCCTGCTGGTGCGGCGCGAAGGCCCAGGCCAGGCGGTCCGCGGCCGCGAACCCGGCGTCGATGTTCGCCTTGTAGACGCTCGCCGTCTGGTTGGTGAAGTTGGGAAGCGTCGGCGTCGCTGCATCACCCATGTTTCATGCTCCCGTTGCCTGCCAATCCACGGTGCCCCCCACGTCGGCGCCGCCGGTACTGAATACGTGGGCGGTGAATCCGGTCGTGGTGACGTTTTCCTTGGTCGCGATGAGCGCGGTCGTGCCATCCACCGTGACCGCCACCCGCGGCGCCACGTGGAAGGCGCGCGCAAAAGCAATCGCCTGCCCGCCGGCGCCCACGGTGACGCCCTTGGCCCCTTCGGTCCGCTCGAACAAATCGACGGTCGGCTTGAACCCGGTCACCTTGGCCAGGCCCTTGGAGGTGTCCAAGGCAAGCCGGAACTTGACGAAGCGGGCCTCGATGTCTCCGATGGTCCAGGGATCGAAGCCGTCGAAACTGCCCGAGTCCTTGCGGTAGTCGATCTCGAGGACCGGATCGGCCACCCCCGCCGCTTCGCCAGGCCCCAAGGCCGAGGCGATGTCGGCCCAAACCCGGACCGTGTCGTCGAAGTCGACGTCGAACACCGGCGCCACGTAGGTCGCGTTCGCGACCGGATTCGGCACGAAGGAATCGAAAGTTTCGAAGCCGTCGTCCGAAGCAAGGTTCTGGCTGTCCGGAACCAGCACGCCGGTATGATGCTTGACGAAACCCGAAAGCGCGCCAAGCCAACGCGGCGCCTGGGCGACCTGGACGATGATGTCGAAGTCCGCCGTCACCATCTTGGCGTCGGCCCTTGCGGCGCCTACCGACTCGTTGCCGCTGGTGTCCTTTGCCTTGATCAGAAAGGTCCAGTCTCCGGGCGACACCTGAGCGTTGGTGATCGCCGTGCCGCGGGTGACCTCGGTAAGCCGGGTCGCGTCGCCCCAGGCCGCCGTCCCTTGCGGGTTGAAACGAATTTCATAGCCGGCCAGGTCCAGGTCCGCGACCTGCTCCCAACGGAAGTTCATGGCGGCGCCGTTCTGGGAGACGGTGAAGCCGGTCACCTCGGCGGGCGGCGCCGACTTGCCGACCACGACGTGATTCGACGCGGTCGTGAAGGCCGACCTGACGCCGAGCGAATTGATGGCGCGCACCTGGATGTCGTAGGCGACCGCTTCCTCGACCTCGAACACGAAGACCTCGATGGTATCGCCCGGGAACAAGCCAATGCGCCGCCAATCGGCATCGGCGGATTTCTTGGCCTGAACCTCGATCTGCCCACCCACGCCGACGAAGAGATCGTTCGGCGGATTCCAGCTCGCCTTGATGCGGCTGACCACCGTGCCGTCGGCCTTCAGGAACAGCGTGCCGCTGCCACTCGCAACCGCGAGGCCGGTGAGCGGTTCGACGGTGAAGGGGTCGGGAAGGTTGGTGTCGGGTGCCGGATCGGTGACGATTTCGTCGCTCTCCGGGTCCCAGGCGTAGACCGCCGCCGCCTCTTCCTGGAGCGTAAGGTCGACGCCACCGTCCTCGCTGAGCGCCCATTCGAGCACCCGGAACTCCTTGCTCGACCAGCCGAGCCGCGCGATCGAGACCGTCACCACGTCCCAGGGCGCGAGTGCGAACTTGTTCAGCTTGGCCGGAAACCGCACGGTAATGCCCTGGCGCGCGCGATGCAGATGAAGTGCGCCGATGCGCTGGGCGCGGGCCTTGTGGGTGGTGAAGGGAAGCTCGATCTCCTTGAACACCCGGACCCCGGCGTCCTCGGCCTGGTAGGTCGCGTTGGTGACCGGCGGAAAGTCGGTCACCAGGAAGCCGTCGTCCGCGTCCACGAAGCTGCCCCGGATGGCGTTGAAGCTCTGGCTGCGGCTCGGCCGCGGCACCACCCGCAGATCGCCCCGCAGATCGCTCTCGTCGAGCGTGCCGCTCGGCGCGGTCGCGGCGGCGGCATAGCCGCGGAACCCGCCCTGCTGGTAGACCAGCGTCCCGCTCATGGCGGTCAAGAGGTCGTCCATGATGGCGAGCGGCTTGTCGTCGACCTGGAACGCGCCGTTGCTGTCGTAGCGCGGCTGGGTGCCGCCGGCCTTGAGCGCGACCACCTCGTCGCAGACATTCGCGGCCGCGACCCAGGAGGTTTCATGGATCTCGGAAAGCGGCGCCTCGAAGCCGAAGCCGGCCATCGCATAGTCGAGCGCGCAAAGCGCGGCATTGGTGGAATAGCCCTTCACCGCCGGATCGTCCGGGTCGCTGCGCGGGTCCCAGATCTTGCGGCCCCGGACCATCGCGGTCACGTTCGGGATGCCGGTCGGATAGACGTCCCGGTTCCACTTGAGGCGCAGATAGAGGTAGGCCACGCCCCTGCCCTGGTGGGCGTTGGTCCAATTGGCGACCTCCGCCACCAGGTCGGCGTCGGCGGCCTGGCTGTCGTCGCCCAGGTGCTTCTTGATTCGGGCATGGCCGGCGAAACGCCCGTTCACCACGTTGCCCGCGCCGTCGAGATCGCCGGGCGGGATTTCGACGTCGTTGAAGAAGACCGAGTCGATGCCGGTAACCTGGTGGCCGGCGAGCGGCACCACGAGGTGCAGATACTCACGGCCCGATCCGGTCACCTCGGCGAAGACCAGCGGCCCGGACACCTTGGCCGTGCCGTAGATCACCTGGTGCGGCTCGAGCGAGGAGCGCACCATCCGCGGGCTGCCGCGATCTTCCAGATTGCCGCGCCTCGGCGACTTGGGCTTGGGGGCGAGCGCCTGCTGGATGAACCCTATCGCCAGCGAGACGGCAAAGGCCTTGAACAGGACCGCGGCCGTGAAGCCTTGCGCGAGGCCCGCGCCGAGGGCCGCGACGGCGGCGGCAGCGACTGGCGGCATGTCAGGTCCTCCAGGCGCGCCGGGCGGCGGCGAGCGGCCGCAAGACCGTGCCCGCGGGTCCGGCCGCGACGAAATGACTGCCGAGGCAGACCCCGAGGGCCGGGCCCTCGGCCTCGTCCACCAACACAAAATCACCGCGCTGCGCCATGAGTGGAGGGACCTCCTCGAGTCCGTTGTCCCGGGTGATCCTCTCGGCGGCCGCCTCCAACCCGGCTCCGGCAAAACGCCGGAGCGCCCGGGCCGCGCCGGCGGCGGTCCGATAGCGGCCGCGGAACGGCGCCGCATAGTCCACCCCGCCGGCGTCGCGGATCACGTCGCAGGCGAAGGTGCAGCAGTCATGCACGCCCCACTGGAAGGTACGGTCGCGCCGCGCCGCCACCGCTTCAAAAAGGCATTCCAGGAATGCGTCGGTCTTGGTCATGGGGATTAAGTCCAGGATTGAGAGGCCCGCTCGCGCGCCGCTGTGCGCTCGGCGGTTTGGGCGCGCCCGTCTTCGCCACCATCGCCACCGCTGGTCCGCGAAGCAGCGCTGCCGCTTGATGTCGTCGCACTGGGCGAGGTCGCCGCGCCTCGCGAGGTGGATCGCGGCACCTGGTTCGTGGACCCCACGCCCCAGAGCAGTTCCTTCTCCACCGTCGGGTTGACGAACTCGAAGAACTTGTCGTCGGCGAAGCGTTGCTGCTGGTCCTCGTTGGTGTAGCGGCGCACCTTGGGCCGCTCCCAGGCGATCATGCGGTTCTCGACCGAGAGCGTGACCTTGGCCAGCGCCCCCAGATCGATGGTGGTATCGTCGATGAGGCCGGAGAACACCAAGACCGGGTCGACCACCAGTCGGTAGGTTTGGTCCAGGAAGCCCAGCCAGATTCGGCCCGGGCGCCCTTGCGCGCGCTCGAAGGCGGCGGCGATATGGGCCGGGGGAATGCCCGAAAGCGAGAGCTTGACGCCGCTGGCCTGGAGCTCGGAGCTTTCCCCGACCGTGCTCACGCCGCCCAGGCGCCCGACCCCGAGGAAGTCCTCCTCCTGGCTGGGCGAGCCGCCGGGGTCGAGAGCGATGGTCCGGTCGGTGGAGTTGACCCGCACGAAGCCGGACGGAAAATCGAGTTCCACCAGCATGACCGGGCGCACCACCCCGGCTTGGCTGGCATCCTCAGCGGCGGTCGTGAGATCTCGGGTCATTGTCGTTACACTCCAGGTATCAGGGATCAGGGATCAGGGATCAACCAAGCCAGAAACCTCTGATACCTGATCCCTGATCCCTGACTAGAACGCTTCCACGGCGGCAAACGAGATGCCGTAGATCGAGGCCCGGTCGGCGTCCCAGATCGCCTGCGTGTCGTCGACCAGCATCATGGTCGCCTTCGGGTTGTCGAGGGTCAGCGCGGCGTTGTCCGCCGGGCTCGCGCGCAGGGGCGGCGTGAAGGCGACCAGCGCCTCGCCGGCGGAATCGCTGTCGGCCTGGGCGGTCACCATCTTGAGCTCGCCGTTCACCTCGAGGTAGTCGCCGGGCAGCAGCAGGCCGGTCTCGAGCTCGCTCCAGCCGTCGACGAACAGGCTCTTGCCGCTCTGCCCGGCGCCGGCGACCTGAGGGGCGCCGAGTCCCGAGCCGCGCGGCGCGCGCGCGTCCGGATCGAAGCCGTAGAAGCGCCCGGCGCTGCCCAGAAGATCGGTCAGGAAGGCGATCCAGGCCGCCGCCTGGGTCCGGGTCATGGGCGGCAGATCGTACTTGGCCTGCCAGCGCGCGCCGGTCATCTCCAAGGTCTGCACCGTGCCGTCGAGCGGCGAGCGGAAGGTCTGGGTATTGGCGATCAGGCCGAAGCGCGACGCGCGAAAGCCCGGCACCGCCGGCATGGTCAAAGTCGGCATGGGCAACCTCGTGTGGCCCGGCGAAGACGGCCGGGGCGGTTATGGGAGTGGAAAAGCTACCTTCGGTGGGTTGGTCCGCGGGCCTCACCAGCCGCCGAAGGCGCGGGCGATGTTGCCGCCGCGGCCGCGCGTGTAGACCACGGCCTCGACCGCGCGCCGTTCGAGGGTGCGATTGATGTAATTGATCGTCGCGCCCTGCTCTCGAACCACCGCGGCCAGCCGGCTCAGACCCTCGCGGTCGGCGCCACGGGCATCGATGTTGTAGGTGATGACCGGCCCGGCCGCCGCCGCCGGCGCCGGCGTCTGGACCCCGAGCTCGCCGTTGGCCAGCCGCGTCAGCGGCAGCACCGCCTCGGGCCCGGCCTCGCCCATCAGCCCGGCGCCCGAGGCCATGGGGAACAGGGTCGGGCGATTGACGATGCTATTGGTGAAGGCGTTGCCCTTGGCGAATCTGTCGAGCCGGCCGTTGGTGAAGACGAGGCCCTTGGCGCCTTTGCGTGGCCCGCTCTGGCTGCCGGCGGCCGGTAAAACCGTCGAGGTGAACAGCCCGCCCAGGATATCGAACAGGCCGCTAATCCCGCCGGTCTTGACTTGGTTCAGGGCGAGGTTGGCGAGGTCGCGGGCCAGGCTTTTGAGTACGTCGCCGAGCGACTCGCCGCGCCGGATGGCGCCCTCGAAGGCGTCGAGGAATCGATCCCCCACCGCCCGGACCGCGCTGTCGAGCCGCTCCGCGCCCAGGGTGCCGGAGTCGAAGACGTCGACCAGTTGACGCGCGATATCCGGCAGCAGCACGCCCAGGCCGCGCAACCGCTCGGCCTGGCTGCCCAACTGGGTGTTGGTCTCCGCGAGCCCCGTGGCCAGCGGCCCCGTCAGCGCCTCGAGGCGCTCCACCTCCGCGTTCAGCTCGATGAAGCGTCGCGTCGCGTCCCCGGCATTCCCGCCGAGCCGCGAAGTCGAGCCCAGAAAACGCGGACTGATGTTGTCGTCGGTCAGTGGCCGGCCGAGGCCATCGATGGTGGGCGCAGACGGCGCTGTGGGTGCGGACCTCGCGAGGAATTCCCTAATTCGGGAAAGTTGCTTCGTCGCCTCGGAATCGTTGGTCATGTTCGAGATTTCGGCGAGGGCGTCCCGGATCGCTTGAAGGCCGTCGAGAACCTCCTGCGCCCGGGCGGGATCGACCGAGATTCCCGTGAAGTCCTTTATGAGGTTCCATATGGTCGCCAAACGCTCCCAGGCGTCCGCAAGCCCGGCAATGATGGCTTGGTTTTCGAACGTCGCGGCCTTTTGCGCGTCAATGAGGGGACGCCGATCTCTGATGTTACGATTTTCGTCAACTGCACTTTTGTCAGCCTCTTTGGCCTTGCTTTCCTTTATCCTCAGGTTCTTCTCATAGGCATCCAACGCCTCACTGATCGTGAACACGCGGGAAATTCTCTCGTCCTGCTGACGGAGATAGTTGGCTAGTACATGGGAACCGACGGCTCCAGCCCCTAAAATCGCCGCAGCCGGCCGCCCTCCCGGAGCCGGAGAAGCAAACGCGCCGGCGGTGGCCCCCGCGAGCAGATCTCTCGCTCTTTCCAGACCGGCAACATTTTTTTTCTTGCCGGTTCTTGTGTTGGCTATGATTGAAAGTTCGTCAGCAATTTTCTTGGTATTCTTGCCGATTTCGCCGAGAAGCGATTCAGACTTGGTTGGGGGCATCGTTTCTTTCCGCCGTGGCTAGAGTGATGAAGGGCCTATTCACGGCACGACCTGGTCGCGCCAAGGCACGCAAAATCGAAGCATCGCCCGCGAGGCGTCGGAGATGACGGCGAGCTTGTTGAAAACCCGGACACGCTATACTTTTGTTCCTAGACCTGACTTACACTGGAGTTTTCGCCATGGCCTTGAAACCGTGCCGGGATTGTGGAGAGCAGGTGAGTTCGCGCGCCGACTATTGCCGCCATTGCGGCCGATGGATGGTATGGGGCCGGTTGGATGAATTATCGGGTGTGCCGTTGCTGCTCCTCCTTCTCATGAAATTTTTCACCACTCAATTTCCAATATAGGAATGTTCATAAGATACCGGTTCGCGCCTCGTGGTGACGGCGACACGGAGAAGCACGCAATCTTTCGCTTGCCTTGGTGGGATTAGAAGAGGGCAACAGCTATGTCGATGAAATCTTGCCCCGATTGTGGGACACCAGTGAGCAATAACGGCCGGAATTGCCCAAACTGCAGGCGGTGTTTGCCGGACAGGCTGGTATTAATGTTTCTTCGTTTGGTGTTTATTTTCATAATAGCCACGACAATTTTTTAGGCTAGCGTTGCTGGATTTTTCGTCTCGGCATCAACGGCAACCGATTCGCTTCGCGCACCGAAAATATAGATGCGGCAGTATTCGGTGAGCGGCGCGAGCACCGTAGCGGTGCCGGCCTCGACGATCAGTTCACCGAGGCGTTCGCGCGTCATCTTGTAACCCGCCTCGGCGATGCAGGCATGCGCGAAGTCGATGAGCTCCGCTGCCGATATCTGTGCTACTTCGAGCCGCCGGCCGAATTCGAAAAGATTGCTACCAATCCTTTCCTCGATCCCGCAGACCGCGCCGAAGCTGGGCGTCAGCACGTAGGCCTCGCCGCCGAGTTCCAGCGTCACCTCTCTGTTTGCCTTGTCGGCCATGATGGGTTCCTTTCCAACTTACGCTAGAGCCGTCTGACGACCGCTGCCGAGCCGCCCGCCGGTCTTGACTTGGTTGAGCGCGAGGTTGGCGAGATCGCGGCCCAGGCTTTTGAGCGCGTCGCCGAGCGACTCGCCGCGCGCGATCGCACCCTCGAAGGCGTCGAGGACGACCCTGAGCGCGTGCGCCAACTCCTTGACCCGAAACTTGAACTGCTCGGCCTTCATGCCGAACCTGAACATGTCGGTATCCAGTCCGTCTTCGATCTCGGCGATGACTCGGACCTCGGGGCGGAGAGTATAATTCTCGCCGCCGAGGGCGAGCGTTACCTCGCCGCGTTCCTTGTTGGCCGTCTCGGGTTCCTCCGGTTTTTCGATCGTGGGAAGCGCACCCCGCCGCCCTGGGAGGCGGCGGCAGCGGGCTCTTGCCTTACGCCGCCAGGTATTGCGGCGTGCCGTGGGAGTTGAGGCTGAGCGAGTAGGTCTCGGCGTTGTCGTGGTCGCCGGAGCGCTCGTAGTTGGAGATCTGGAACTGGCACTCCAGGCGGTCGCCGTTCTCGAAGGTGATCTGGTACCAGTTGATGGACTGGTCGAAGGCCCAGCCGCGCAGGATCTCCTCGACCGCGGAGTCCTGGAAGATGCCGGTCGCCGAGATGCTGAGCGAGCGCACGCCGGCGCCCGAGAGCCGCTGCTGCCAGCCGCCGCTGTCCTTGGTGGTGACGTCGACGTCCTCGCCGTTGACGGTCCAGGAATTGGTCCTGAGGCCGGCGACGGTGGTGTAGACCTGGGGGCTGCCGCCGGCGGTGTCCGCCTTGAGCAAAACCAGCTTGCCTTTCTGTGCTGCCATGTCGTCTCTCCTTCTGTCAGGGATCAGGGATCAGGGATCAGGGATCGGGTATCTGAAATCAGTTGGTCCCTGATACCTGATGCCTGATCCCTGATCCCTGGGCCCGCCATTCCTCGGCATAGGCCGCGTTCTCGTGGCCCGGGAAGTCGGGGGTGCCGCGGGTGAAGTGGACCACCTTGGGATCGAGGCCCGGATCGGACCAGCCCTCGAGCCAGTTCCAGACCTCGGGCAGGCCCTTGATCTCGCTGTCCTCGATCCAGCGCAGCCCGTGCAGCCAGTCGCGCGGCATGTTGTTGACCGCATAGGGCGTCAGCCCCGCGCAGCGCCCGGGCCTGAGCACCATCAGGCTGGACCAGTTCTTGCGCGCATAGACGGTCTGGATGTTGCCGGTCATCTTTTCGCGCTCGGGCGGCCGGTGCTGGTGCTTGACGCAGGCCACCGCGGCGTCTCCCGCGAGCTCCAGGAGCTCGGCGACATCGGCGCGCCACAGCATGTCGGCATCGCAGAACACCACCGGGTCGGCGCGAAAGTCCTCGATCAGCGGCACGCAGAAGCGGGTGTAGGAGAAGTTGGTCGAGAACGGCTTGCCGTCGCGCCCGTCCCACATCTGGCCGCGCTCGTCGACCTGGTAGGGCCGCCAGTAGACCCCCCGCGCACGCAGCTCCCAGTCCTTGAGCGCGATGATCTCGATGGGGATGGATGCGTGTTTGACGAGGCTCGCGGCACAGACCTCGTAGGCCCGCGCGTCGCGCTGGTCCCAGCCGATGTAGACGCGCAAAGATGTCATCCGTTTCACCAGCCCATGATCCAGTCGCCGCTCAGCACCTCGAGCGGCTTCATGCCCCAGGACTCCAGCAGCTTGCGGGCGGCGTCGCGCGGCTCGCCGTAGGCGGCCTCGTTGCCTTTCTGCTCGATCACGATGTGGGGCCGGTCGCGGCGGATCGTCGCCGCCCCGCCCTCGAGCACCGCAAGCTCGAAACCCTCGACGTCGATCTTGATGAAATCGACGCCCTCGAGGCCGAAGGAGTCGAGGGTGACCAGCGGCACCGCGTGCCAGGTATCCACCGCCTCGCCGGAGCCGTAGCGGGTGCCCGGATGCTGGCCGGCAATGGCGATATGGGCGTTGCCGGTCTGCTCCAGCGGCACGGTGATCCTCACCGTGCCCGGCGCCGCGCCGAGGGCCACCCGGTGCAACGTGCCCCGCGTCATGTCCACGTTGTGCGGGAAGATCTCGGCGAAGGCGGGCACCGGCTCGAACGCCTCTGTCCGGACGAAGGCGCGCGCCAGCCACATGGCCCAGAGGCCGACGTGGGCGCCGATGTCGAGGCACAGCCGGCGGCGATTCTCGGGCTGGTGGCGAAGCGCCGCCTCGAGCTTGTGGTACTGATAGGTGCGTTTGCCGTCGACCACCCGGGCGCGCTTGGAGTTTTCCATCCAGTCGACGAAGTGGCGCTCGGTTTCGGGCAGCCAGACGCCGCCGACCCGTTTTGCGCCGGGTGGCGTGGAGGGGACAGGTTCAGGCATCGAGAATTCGCTCCAGATGATCGGCCACGGCCGCGGGGTCGATCGCGGCCATGGCTTGGGCGCAGTGATCGCAGGCCACGCGCTGGCCGCAAGGCGACTCGCCGCCCATGGGCTCGAACAGGTTGACGTGACTCGCGTAGCCGGTGTTGGCCGGCGAGGTCATGGCGCCGAAGATCACCACCGCCGGTACATCGAGCGCGGCGGCGGCGTGGTGCAGGCCGCCCTCGGGCAGGACCGCGGCGCGGGCGCCGGCGAGCAGACCGCAGGCGGTACGGAAGTCGGCGGTCTCGAGTTGGCGCACGCCCTCGAGGACCCTTACGCCGCCCGCGCCGAGCTGCACCCAGTCGAGATCGCGGCGTGAGCTCACCAGCGCCTGCCAGCGGTCCCAGCCCCAGTCCTTGTTGGGCGAGGCGCCGGCCTTGAGGTGGGGCTCGACCACGACGTAATCACCGGGCTCGCGCCGCGAAACGTGGAACAACTCTCCCGGGCTGGCGCGCCAGGCGGTGTAGCGCCAGGGCAGGCGCGGGTCGCAAAGCTTGGTGGTGAAGGGGCGCCCGGGAAACAGCGCCGCGAACTCATTGTGCATTGCCACGTAATCGACGTAGGGCCGGCAGCCCGGGCCGTTGACCAACGTCTGTACCGCCAGGCCGCGCGCCACCGCCTCGGGCCGCGCGATGCGCGGGTTGCCGTCCCAGATCGGATGCCGGCGCGGCCGGCCGTGGCGGTCGAGCACCGCGACCGGGCGCGGATCGCCGGCCCGCCACAGGCGCCGGGCCTCGCCGGCCACCATGATCTCGTCGCCGTAGCCCAAGGTTCGGGGATCAGAGGTCAGAGGTCGGGGATCAGGCGTCGGAAGCCGGGTGAGCCGCGAGCCTCACCATCCGCCAGAGGCGCGGGCGATGTTGCCGCCACGGCCGCGGTTTCCCCCGCCAGGCCCTTGACCCCGAGCTCCAAGGTCACTTCGCCGCGGGCGCCGTTGGCGATGGGGCTATCGGTCATGCCGGTCTCCTTTCATGAGTCGGGGGAGGAGTGGTTCTCGCGGGCGGCGGCTTGCTCCGTCAACTGCCGCCAGCAGGTGCCGTCGGACATCTCCTCGCGGGTCCACTGGTTGGCGGCCAGGTTCCACAGCCAGGGCTCGCGGTCGTCCGGATAGCGCGGGTCCTCTAGCAGCGCGAGATCGGCGCGGCCCATGGAACTCGCCATGCAGGCACCGGTGCAGAACACCGGCACGCCGTCGAGCAGCGCCTTGACCGCGGTCGAGCTGGAATGGGTGACCAGGGCGTGGGCGTCCCCGAGATGCGTCTCGAAGCCGGGGCCGGCGGCGGCGTTGCCCGAAGCCGCGGCCACGGCCTTGTGGCAGACCTCGATCGGCCGGTCGGTCGCAGCGCGCAACCGCGCCAGGACATCGGCGAGCCAGGCCTCCCGCGTGGTGCCCAGCGCCAGGCGGTAGAACAGCTCGCTCTGGATGGTCACCAGAACGTGACGCCCGCCGTTGCGCGCCCCCTTGCGCCAGGGCGCGGCACTGAGGCCGAAGCGGGCGAAACGTTCCGGCCCGGCCGCGCCGCCGCCGTCGTGCTGATAGGCGTTGCGGGTGACGCGGAAGTAGGCGCCCCGGCCGAAGTAGTAGGCGTTGTCGGCGTAGTACCAATCGCGGCCGCCGCGGCGGCAGCGTTCGATGAGTGGCAGCGTGTGCCCGGTCATGCCGTAGAAGAAGGCGGCGCCGGGGCCGAGCCGGGATTCGCCGAGGCCGGCCACGCGCCCGCACGAGCCTTCGGCGAAGGCGGCGCAGAGCTTGAGCGCCTTGCGCTTGCCGGGACTGGGATAGCAGGTCAGCAAGATCTAGCGCCTCTATCTGTTAAGTCCGCCCCGGGGCGCGTTCCGCGTCAGCGGAACCTGCATCAACACCCGCGCAACCGCGCGAACGGCGC
Source organism: Pseudomonadota bacterium (assembly GCA_022572685.1). Lineage (GTDB taxonomy): Bacteria > Pseudomonadota > Alphaproteobacteria > Kiloniellales > J153 > JACZVL01. The sequence goes on along the minus strand of JACZVL010000048.1, from coordinate 84 downwards.
GCCGCTTTCGATCTCGGCGAGCGACCACTGGGCCCAGGCCAGGCGCTCGGGCGCCGGCCGGCGGTCGGGAGGGAGCGCCGGGCC
>JACZVL010000228.1 GCA_022572685.1 Pseudomonadota bacterium | reverse complement strand
CCAGTCCGCGGTCGCGGCGGCGCGCGCCGCAGTCGTGGATGCCGGGCGCGGGCCCTGGCCGCGGCTGACGGTCGACGCCGGCGCGCACATGTTCTCGGCCATGGCGATCTGGCCGGCCGAGGCGCCGAACGACGTGCTGAAATCCACCGGGCTCTCGACCATGGGCTTCGCGCTGCCCGCGGCGATCGCCTCGTCGCTGGCCGAGCCGGCGCGCCCGGTGCTCGCGGTCACCGGCGACGGCGGCCTGCTGATGTGCCTGGCCGAACTCTCGACCGCGGCGCGCCTGGGCTGCCGGCTCTGCGTTTTGGTGATCAACGATGCCGCGCTGTCGCTGATCGACGTGAAACAGCAGCGCCAGCAGCGTTCCCCCGAGGGGGTGCGCACGCCGCCGGTCGACTTCGCCGCCGCCGCGCGCGGGCTCGGCTGCCGGGCCTGGTCGGTGGCCGCGGGGGAGGCGCTCGAGCCGGCCCTGCGCGCCGCCTTCGCCGAGGACGGCCCGACGCTGGTCGACGTGACCATCGACCCGAGCGGCTACGGCGCCCAGTTGGCGGCACTCAGGGGTTAGATGCCGCGTTCGACCGCCGCCCGGCATCTTGGAGCATGGCGAGGATCGCGGCGCAGGCGATCGCCGCGAGCAGGTGCTTGATGGCGTGGCCGCCGAAGCCGATCCAGCCGTGGATGGTCTTGTCGAACAGGTCGCAGAAGGTCGCCAGGGCGAACCAGAACACCATCCAGGCGAGGTACTTGACCCGGGTTACCCGCCCCGGGAACAGCAGGCAGATCATCGGGGCCAGCAGGATCGGCAGGGCCTGGACGATGTGGTAGAGGCGCAAATCATCGGTCACGCGCCAGGTGGCCATGGACAGCGCGCCGAGCGCCAGCAGCAGCGGCAAGGCGACGCCCACGCCCACGCCCAGGTGGATGCGGTCGGCGATGAAGGCGGCCAGCAGGGCCATGAACACCACGGTCATGGCCAGGCGGTCCCAGAGCAGGGTCTCCGTGCTCGGCCCGGCGTGGTAGTAGCCGGAGCCGAGGGCGACCAGCGCGACGCCCAGGAAGAAGACCAGATAGGGCCAGTGTTCGCCCGGGCCCGCGAACGGCCAGGGCGCGAGCCGCCGGAAGCCGAGGCGCCACAGCCCCCAGATGCCGACCACCAGGAAGGCGCCGTTGGAGGCGACGATGCCAAAATCGGCCACGCCGAACAGCGCCGTCGGCGCAAAATCGTGATAACCCTCGTCCTGGAGCACCGGCGGCGCGAGGGTCGCCAGCGCCACGATCAGCGCCGCCGTCCCAACCACGATCCAGACCCGCGCCCCAACCGGCAGCGCCCGCAGCGAGGCCACCAGTGCGGTCCAGGTGCCGGTGAAGGATTCGGTCATGGTCGCCTCCCATCGCGCCCGCGCCAGACTTGCCGCCAGGCCTCAAATTCGGCGGGGGTGATCCGGTAGCGCGCGAAATTGCCTTCATGCAGGCCGAGAAGTTCGTTTTCGGCAATCTCCCTGAATTGTTCCCACTCGGCTGGCTCGATGTTTTCGGCTGCCCACGAAACGAGGTGCGCGATAACGGCCTTCCTATCCAGGCCGCGGCGCACGGTGTCCCCGACAACTTCGCGAAGACTGTCACGGTGCTTGAGCCGGAAAGGATCGGGCTCGCCGAGCGACTGCCGGACGGCTTGGTAGCGAGCGGCCGAGCGCTCGTAGGCCCAGATGAACACATCCTTGAGCAGATCGATCTTGTTAAGCTCGTAGATGCCGAGCATGGCCTCGGTGTAGGTGGCCTGCGGCACGTCGATGAACGACAGCGGCGACAGATTGCACTTGATGAGCGGGATATTGGCGGCCAGGCGCGAGACGCGTTTGTTCACGTCGTCAAAGGGCTGAAGGTAGGGCAACTGCGCCATGACGAAGAAGGCCTGCTCGAACGGGTCCCGGATGGCATCCGTGCTCGCCAGGACCTGGTCGAAACATTCCTCGATGAGCTGCGGCACTTCGAGCGGGTGATAGACCGATTGCTCGATGCCGACGCCGATGTGCCGGAGCCGGCCTGGGGCGCCCTCATCGGCGAGCAGGTTGTTCGCGAGCATGGCGTGAAGGTTGAGGATCGTATAGCGGTTGAAACCGATCTCGACCGTGGTGCCGACGAGAAACTCGATCGCGTCCTTATGGTTCAGGATCATCTGCGCTTCCATCCGGTCGCGGCCTTCCGCCTCCTCGCCGAACTCGATCAGGCGTCTGGTGTCGAGCAACGAGTAGGTGTTGCCCTCCAGGCGGCTTGAATTCCAGGACAGGTCGATAAGAAGCCGATTCAGGACTTGCCGCGCGTAGGTTCCGGCCGGCTGCTCGCTCATGTTGCGCCGGCCAATCTCGTGCAAATGTGCACGCTCCCGCTCAGTGAGCCAGGCGCTCTCATTGGGCCAGTACGAATCCAGAAAATCACGGTTATACCCGGTCGGTTTGCGGGCCGCGACCGGCTGGCGGACATAGGCGCGGATTTCCAGCCCCGCTTGGGAGAGCCGTACGATAGCCTCATTGAATGCACTGAGTTCGAGTTCGGCCCGCCCTGCCACTGGTGGTTGGGCGTGGGTTTTGACTTGGATGGGACTGAGTCCGGGCTCAGGCCGCCGTGCCGCTGGTGGCAGGCAATATCTGGTCCAGCGGCCTTCGCCTTCCCGAGCCAGGCGCCCGGCATCGACAAGGTGCTTAAGCCGGTATTGCAAGGTGCGGCGTGGCAGGCCGGCCTCCAGCGCAGCGGCGATCTCCCCCACAGCGATGCCGCCGGGCCGGCTCCGGACAACGCCTTCGATCGCTTTAAGCTCTTGTTCCGGCAGGGGCTTTGCCATCGAACGGCCCGGTGTTTCGCCTAGATTTCATGCGCAATTAAAACACTTCTACGCGCAATAGTCAACCCTATGCGCAATTAATGTTGCGCGTAAGGGCGGGATGGTTGCGCAAAGAAATCTGTAGGGCTGGTGCCGCGAGGAGGAATCGAACCTCCGACCCCGCCCTTACCAAGGGCGTGCTCTACCTCTGAGCTACCGCGGCGCGTGGTGGGCGAATCCGGGCGCAACATGCCACCGGTCCCGATTCATGGCAAGGGCGATGGCAGGGGCGATGACGGGGGCGATGACGGGGGCGGATCCCCGCGCCCCCCGCCTTGACCTCGCCGCAATCGCCGCGCAGTCTCCGGCGCCATGACCGGGCGGCCCCGCACCCCTCCACACAGTTCCCGAACGGGGCAGGCCGCGCGCGCGAAACGCGAGGCGCGCCTGGCCGAGGCGCTGCGCGACAACCTGCGCAAGCGCAAGGCCCAATCCCGCGACCGGGCGCGCGGCCGGGCGGCCCCAGAGGACGTTGAGGCGGACGGGAACCCGGCAGCGGTGGCGAAATCCCCGGGCGCCAAGCCTTGAGGGCTCTGGGGGAATCCGATAGAAACCCGCAGTCCTGAGCCGCCGGAGGCCGCTTTTCCATGTCCCTCATGCCCGACAGCTGGATCCGCGACATGGCCCAGAGCCAAAGCATGATCGAGCCCTTCGTCGAGGCCCAGCGGCGCGAGGGGGTGATCTCCTTCGGGCTTAGCTCCTACGGCTACGACGCGCGGGTAGCCGATGATTTCCGCATCTTTACCGACGTGGACAACGCTATCGTCGATCCCAAGGACCTCTCCGAGGCCAGCTTCGTCGAGCGCCGGAGCGATGTCTGCATCATTCCGCCCAATTCCTTTGTGCTGGCGCGCACGGTCGAGTATTTCCGCGTTCCCCGCGACGTGCTGGTGATCTGCCTGGGCAAGTCAACCTATGCGCGCTGCGGCATCATCGTCAACGTGACGCCGCTGGAGCCCGAATGGGAAGGCCACGTCACCCTGGAGTTCTCCAACACCACGCCGCTGCCGGCCAAGGTCTACGCCAACGAGGGGGCCTGCCAGTTCCTCTTTCTCAAGGGTGCAGCGCCGCCCGAGGTCTCCTATGCGGACCGGGCCGGCAAATACATGAAGCAACAAGGCGTTACCCTGCCGCGGCTGTAAGGGCCACGACTTTAAGGATTGGGTAGCGGGCTCTATTGTAAG
>JACZVL010000047.1 GCA_022572685.1 Pseudomonadota bacterium | reverse complement strand
CCGCCCAGCTGCATGGAATGATAGATCTGGATGGTCAGCCGGCCGCCGGTCCAGCTGTCCAACAGCTGACCCATGTATTCGATGGCGTCCGTGGTCGGATAGCCCATCGGATGGACGTCGCTGGATTTGATTACCAACGCCGACGCCGGCAGGCTCAGGCCAAGGGCGACGGCGGCGGTGGCGGCCGTGGCGATCAGACGACTGCGTGTTTTGCTCATGGATATTCCTCCTCATGCTCCCAGACACGGTGGGACCCCGAGACCAGCCCGGGAAGCCCCGCTCAACGGATTGTTCGGTTTCGGTTCCAGGCGCAAGCGCCCGATGCTCCCCAAAGCCCAGTGCGTAACCGACCCGCATTCCCTGCGGCTCCGTTTTGCCGATCATTGACTTGCCGCCGGCTTCGTCGGTAGCCTGACCACGCTGAATTCATCATACAAGCAGCATGGCACGATAATTCAACGCCGGGGGCTAGAGCTTTGGACAGCGGGAATCCGGCCCACCAGGCGCGGATCGAGATACGGGCGGGCAAGCATCGGGGGCACACCGCCGGTTTGGCCCCGGGCTACGTCCAAGGAAACCTGTGCGTCTTGCCGGCGGACTATGCGACGGAATTCGCGACCTTCTGTCAACGCAACCCGAAACCTTGTCCGCTGATCGGCATGAGCGCGCCGGGCGATCCCCGAATCCCGACCCTGGCCGAGGGCCTGGACATCCGCACCGACCTGCCGCGATACCGGGTGTTCCGAAACGGCGAATTGGCCGAAGAGCCCGCCGACATCACGGGCCACTGGCGCGACGACCTGGTCGCTTTCGTGCTCGGCTGCTCGTTCTCCTTCGAGGAGGCGCTGCTCGATGCCGGCATTCCGCTGCGCCATATCGAGCGCGGCGAGAACGTGGCCATGTACGAGACCAACATCGATACCGTCCCCGCGGGACGGTTCCGGGGCAAGATGGTGGTTTCCATGCGGCCGATGACGCCGGCCGACGTCATTCGCGCGATTCAAATCACGTCGCGCTTTCCAGGCGTACACGGGGCGCCGGTTCATATCGGTTTTCCGGAGATGATCGGCATCGGGAAAATCCGGGAGCCTTTCCTGGGCGATCCGCCCGATCTGAAGGACGACGAAATTCCGGTCTTCTGGGCTTGTGGCGTGACTCCACAAATCGCCGTCGCGCAGGCCCGGCCGCCGCTGTGCATCACCCACAAGCCGGGCTGCATGTTGATTACCGACCTGCTCAACGCGCACATGGCGGTTTTCTGAATCCGGCGCGGCGCGGGAACCGGTCAGCCGCCCAAGAAGATGCGCTTGACCTCGCTGCTGTTGAGCAACTCGTCGGGCTCGCCGGTCAACACCAACCGGCCGCTCTCGAGAATATAGCCGCGGTTGGACATGCTCAACGCCACCTGGACGTTCTGTTCGATGAACAACACGGAGACGCCGGCGGCGTTGATGCCGGCGATCACGCCCATCATCTCCTTGGCGACGGCGGGAGCCAGCCCGAGAAAGGGTTCGTCGATCATCAACAGCCGCGGGCGCGACATCAGCCCGCGGCCCAGGGCCAGCATCTGCTGCTCGCCGCCGCTGAGCGAATGGGCGAGCTGATCCTGGCGTTCGCGCAGGCGCGGAAACTGGCCGAAGACCTGTTCCAGGGTTTCTTCCCGATGGACCCTGGCCTGAGGATTGTAGCCGCCGAGCCATAGATTCTGTCGCACCGACAGATAGGGAAAGACGCGGCGGCGTTCGAGGACATGGGCCAGGCCCAGGCGCACGATCTCGTGGGAGGGCAGGCGGTCGATGCGTCGGCCGTCCAACTCGATGGTCCCCGCCTTGGGCTTGAGCAGGCCGGAGATGGTGTTGAAAATGGTGCTCTTGCCGCAGCCGTTCGGGCCCATGAGGCTGACCACCTCGCCGGGGCGAACCTCCAGGGACACGCCCCAGATCACCTGGAAATCGCCATAGCTGACTTCGAGGTCGGATACTTTAAGCATAGGCGGCCCCGAGATAGGATTCGATCACCCCGCGGTGGTTCTGGATCTCCGTGGGCGTGCCGTCGGCGATCTTGCGCCCGAGATGCAGGGCCAGAACCCGGTCGGCGAGCGACATCAGGACCTGCATGTTGTGCTCGATCAGGATCAGGGTCATGCCCTCCCGGCGCAGGCGCCCGACCAGCTCGATGAGCCCCGGTATGCTGCGCTGATCGACCCCGCCCGTGACCTCGTCCAACAGCAACAGCCGTGGCCGCGTGGCCATCGCCCGGGCCATCTCCAGGCGCTTGCGTTGACCCGTGCTCAGCGCCTTGGCGTGGGCATTCCGCATTTCCAAAAGGCCGACGAAGGAAAGTGTCTCAAGCGCCTGCGTCCGCGCCTTGCGCGGATTGGCGGTATGCTGCATCGCCGCCACCATGACGTTCTCCACCACGGTCATGTTCTGGAAGGGCTTGAGTTTTTGGAACGTGCGCGCGATGCCCAGCCGGTTGATCCGGTCGGGGCGCAAGCCGACGATCGGGTGGCCTTGAAAGCGGATCGCCCCCCGATCCGGGGGATAAAAGCCGGTGAGAAGCTCGAACAGGGTCGATTTTCCAGCCCCGTTGGGGCCGATCAATCCCAGAATCTCGCCGGCCTCGACCCGGAAGGAAATATCGTTGTTGGCGATCAGGCCGCCGAACTTCTTGGTCAGCCCCTCGACCTCAAGAATCGCCATGGTCCGCCTCCCTCTCGGCCGGTGGAGCGGGCAGCCACTGCCGGACCAGGCCGATCAAGCCTTCGGGCTTGAACAGGCAGATCACGACGATCAGGGCGCCATAGATAATCAGGTCGACAGCACCCCCGGTTCCGCCCAACAGGATACGCGTGGTCTCCGACAGCGGGATCAGGACGGCGGCGCCAATGAGCGGCCCCCACAGGGTGCCGACACCGCCCATCACCGCCATCAGCAGAACCAGGATGGAAAGAGTCAGCGGGAACACCACCTCCGGATCGACGACCAGAACGTATTGCGCGTAAAAGGTTCCGGCCATGGCCATGAAGGCGGCCGAGAGCATGAAGGCCAGCGACTTGTAAAGCGTGATGTTGACGCCGAGACTCCGGGCCGCCTCCGGCTCCTCGCGGATGGCGCGGAAATAGAAGCCGAGCCGGGAGCGCTCCATGTGCCGAACCGCCAGGCACGCCACGATCAGGAAGCCTAACGCGATGAAATAGTAGGGGATCTTGGAATCGTTGAACTGGAAATTGACCAGTTGGTTCTCGCGGATAATGGGCAGCCAGATGCCGGTCGCGGCGCCGATAAATTCCCAGCGTTGCACGACGATCTGCACGATCTCGCCGATGACCAGGGTGGCGATCGCGAAATAATGCCCGCGCAGGCGGAAAGTGGGCAGTCCGATCACCGCCGCCGCGGCCATGGCGATGACGATGCCGACCAGCATCCCGAGCCAGGGCGAGATTTGGTAGGTGACGAACAGGAACGCCGAGCTATAGGCCCCGATGCCGAAGAACATCGCGTGGCCCAGGGATATCTGCCCGCAGTAGCCGGCCATGATGTTCCAGGATTGGGCCATCATGCCATAGAGGAAGATCATGATCATGACATGCTGGGGAAAGGGGGTGTTGAAGACGAAGGGATACGCCACCAACGCCGCCGCGCCCAGGATCCCAAGGGTTTTTTGGCGCCCGCTCAGGGGCGGATGGAGAGGCTCGGCCTGAGCCGCCCGGAGTGCGCTGTCCGGCCCGTCGAGGGCGGCGGGGGGGGGAGTGGCGGCGGGGGCGGAGGCTCGCGGCGGGGCCATCAAAACCTCCCGAACAGGCCTTGGGGCCGCAGGACGACGACCACCAGATAAAGGCTGAAAATGACCACGTATTTATAGGAAGGATCGATCAACCATCCGGCCAGGGCCTCCATCTGACCGATCAGCAGGCCCGCGAAGAGGCTCCCCAGGATGCTGCCGAACCCGCCCAGCGCCACCGCGACATAGGCGAGCAACGCGTACAGCGCGCCGACCTCGGGATCGACCGGGCGGAAGGTGGCGAGCAGGACCCCGGCGACGCCGACGCAGGCCGAGCCGATGCCCCAACCCAGCGCGTACATGCGATCGACGGGGATGCCCATCAGCGACGCCGCCTGCCGGTCCTGGGCGGTCGCTTGCAGGGCCAGGCCGGTGTCCGAGCGGGTGATGAAAAGATAGAGCAGGGCGAAGGCCGCCAGGCTTCCCACGCTGGCCACGATTTGGGGCAGCCCCAGGAAAATGCCTAGAATTTCCACCCGCCCCTCGACCAGGGAGGTCGTGATGGTGCGGGGATCGGGCGTCCACAGGAACTGGGCAGAGGCGCGAAGGAATATGGCCAAGCCGAAGGTGGCGCAAATCTGTACCAGCATCGGGGCATGAAGAATGTGGCGAATGATCCCGTAGTGCGTGGCGATGCCCAGCGTGAACATGAGGGCGGCGCAAAGGGGCAGCGCGAACAGGGGATCCAGGCCGAACAGGGACCACAGCCAGAAGGCGGTGTACATCGACAGCATCAGGAATTCGCCATGGGCGAAATTGACGATCTCCATCAACCCGAAAATCAGACTCAGGCCGACCGCGATCAGGGCATAGACGAAGCCCATCAACAGCCCGCTGATGATCGCCTGAATGATGATGTCCTGGGTCATGACGGATTCCGGCGTTCGTGAGCTTTCCTGGCCGCGACGCCGAGCGGCGGCCTGGTATTCGGTCTAATTCGTTGGATCCCCCGCGGAGGACAGGCTCGATCAAGCTATCATGCGCGGCGAATGGCACGACAGGGATTTTGTAGCGCATCGTGAAAATCGTGGCATAGTATCGTGGCATAGTATGGAATCCGGCGGTTTGCGCCGCCGGACCGATCGATCCGCGTGAATCGGGGATGGATTTTGCGAATAATCCGAGGGAGGAAATCATGAATCGCCGTAATTCATTACTAGTTGCTGCCGTACTGGCATATGCCTTGGCGCCACTCGGCCAGGGGCGTGCCGCGGAACATGAAGTGGTCATCGGTGTGCTATACCCCTTGACCGGGTCGGTCGCCCAGGTCGGCATCGACGCAGTGGCCGCGGTCAAGACCGCGGTCGAAATCATCAACGAGGACGTTGACCTCAACGTGCCCCTGGGACCGGGCGTGGGCCTGCCCAACCTGGGCGGCGCCAAGGTACGCATCATCGTGGTCGACCACGGCGGCAAGCCGGACGTGGGCCAGGCCGAAGCCGAGCGCATGATCACCCAGGAGAAGGTGCACGCGCTGTTCGGCGCCTATTACAGCAGCGTCACGGCGACCGCGAGCCAGGTGGCCGAACGCTATCAGGTGCCCTATCTCAACGCGGAATCGACCTCGCCCAAGCTGTCCAAGCGCGGGTTCAAATGGTTCTTCCGCACCACCCCGCACGATGGTGAATTCACCCAGGTCATGTTCGATTTCATGCGGGATTTCCAGAAGAGGACGGGAGTCAAGCTGAACTCGGTCGGCATCCTGCACGAGGATTCCCTGTGGGGCACGGACAGCGGCAGGGTCCAAAGGGAGATGTCCGAGTCCGGCGGCTACCAGGTGGTCAACGATATCGCCTACAAGAAAACCACCACCTCGCTGACCGCCGAAGTGCAACGGCTCAAGGCGGCCGCGCCGGATGTGCTGCTGCCGTCCTCCTATACCTCCGACGCCATGCTGTTCCTGCGCACGGCCAAGGAGCTGGACTACAATCCGAAACTGCTGATCTCCCAGAACGCGGGCTACACCGACCCCACCTTCCTCAAGACCCTGGGCACGGATGCGGAAGGCGTGATCACACGGTCGCCTTTCAACAGCGATCTGGCGGAGACCATCCCCCTGATCGACAAGGTCAACGCGCGCTTTAAGAAGCATTCCAACGGGCGGGACCTCTCCGACGTGCCGGTGCGGGCCTTCACCGGTTTCCTGACCCTCCTCGAAGCCATCAACAGGGCCGGTTCCACCGAGCCGGAGAAGATCCGTCAGGCGTTGACCGAAACCGATATTCCAGCGGACCAACTGATCGTGCCCTGGCGCGGGATCAAGTTCGGCCCCGACGGCCACAACGTGCTTCAGCGGGGCATCCTGATGCAGGTCCAGAACGGCAAGTACTGCACCATATATCCCTTCGATCTGGCGTCCTGCGAAGTGGCTTATCCGATGCCCACATGGGCAGAAAAAGCGGCGATGAAGTAAACCAACTCCGCTCGTAAAGGGGGCGGAACCGACGGGGGGCGTCCGGTGGGAGGGAGGGGCAACTTTTCCTCCCACCCGAGAGGTGGCCTCGACCCGGCTTGCTCAGGGCGGCGGCGCCCCGCTTCATGCAGGGCTACGCCATCGGCCGGTGAGTGCCCGAGCTTCCCGCCGTTTCCCTGGTCGCCGATCGGGCCCCGGGACGATGCGGTCGCCATCCTGGTCGCGGCGCTGGCGGCCGCCCACGCCAACCGGCGGCGTCTCGATCGCCGCTCACCGGGCCTGGCGAATGCCTTCCAGGAGGAGCTCTTCGATCTGCGCGAGGCTGGCCGGGGTGGGGTTGGCCGCCGCCGGATCGGTCAGCGCCTTTTCGGCGATCTCCCGCGCGCGGCCCGGCTCGACGCCGAGATCGGCGAGGCGGCGGGGGATATCGAGGCGGTCCAGGAGCGCGACCACGCCGCCATGGAGGTCGTCGAAGCCGCGGCCCGGCAGGTCCATGGCCCGGCACATGGCCGGAACCTTGTCCGCGATCGCGGGCTCGTTGTAACGCAGCACGACCGGCAGCAGGACGGCGTTGGTCAGCCCGTGGTGGGTATCGTAGGCGGCGCCGATCATGTGGCTCAGGGGGTGCACCAGGCCGAGCCCCTTGAGGAACGCGACCCCGGCCAGGCACGACCCGGCGAGCATGGCGCCGCGCGCCTCCAGATTGTCCGGCTGGTCCACGGCGACGCCGAGCCAGCGGTGGATCAGGCCCATGGCCTCCAGCGCCACGCCGTCGCAGAGCGGGTGCCACTGCGGCACGCAATAGGCCTCGATGGCATGGACCAGCGCGTCGCAGCCGGTCCAGGCGGTCAGGTCCGGCGGCAGCCCGACCGTGAGCTCGGGATCGAGGATAGGCGCGAGTGGCCGGTGCCGCGGATGCCAGACGCAGCCCTTGATGGCGCGCGCGGTCCGTAATCATCGCCGTGGACTCGGTTTCGGCCCCGGTCCTCGCCGTCGTCGGCACGCAGACCAGCGGCGCGAAGACGCCTTCGGCCTCGGCCGGCGCCGGTTCCCGGTCGAAATCGAAGCTCCAGAGATCGCGGTCGTTGCCGGCGATCAGGCTGATCGCCTTGCCCGCGTCCATGCCGCTGCCGCCGCCGATGGCGACGATCCCGTCGTGGCCGCCGGCGCGGTAGGCCGTCCGCCCGGCCTGGATGTCCCGGTCCGCCGGATTGGGCGCGACCTCATTCTTGGGTTGGTTGGCGGACTGGCACCGAACCGTGATAGGAGTTCAATATTGGTCCGTCAACCAATTTTGATGGATTCGACCGTCCGCCCAGGCTATATCTGGGCAAAAGGGAAAGGGCCGAACCAGGGTCGGTTAGGGGAAATGAGAGAACGGCTTGGCAGAGTTCGCCGGCAGGAGCTGGCCGAGGCGACCTTGCTGACGCTCAAGGAGGTCGGCTTCCGGGCGACCACCGTGGCGCGGGTGAGTTCGCGGGCGGGCCTGTCCCACGGCCTGGTCCACCACTACTTCAAGACCAAGTCGGAAATGATCGAGGCGGCGATCCGCCTGGCCAGCACCCGTATCTCCCAGGAGCTGGTGGCGCTTCTCGCCGAGGCATCGAGCCCACGGGAACGTTTGAACGCGGTGATCGAGGCCAACTTCGCGCCGGGCATCTACGGCACGCGGATCACCCACGCCTGGATGTCCTTCGGCGCCGAGGCGTTGGCCAACGAGCGATTCGCCCGCATCCTGCGCGTCATCTACAGGCGCATGCGCAGCAACCTGCGGCATGGCCTGCGGGGACTCGTCCCGGCGGACGATATCGAAGCGGTGGCGACCGGCATTTCGCTCATGATCGACGGCGCCTGGATGCGCTGCGCCTTGGACCCGGACGGCTTCGACCGGGACCAGGCCTTGAAGCAGATCCACGATTACGTGGCGGGGCGGCTTGCGCCGGGCGTCCCCGCTCCAAGAGGCGATCCGGCGATAGGAGACGCGCGATATGTCGAACGTTGAGATGCTCGAACCGGCGACCGAGGACCGGTTTCATCCCGACCCGGAGCGGTCTTATACGCTCCATGCCCGCTACTACATCGAGCCCCGGATCTACGAGCGCGAGAAAGCGGCGATCTTCTACCGCGGCTGGGGCTTTGCGTGCCATGCCGGCCAGGTGCCCGAACCCGGCGCCTACTACGAGTTCCAGCTCGCCGACCAGAGCCTGTTCGTGATCCGCGGCAAGGACGGAAAGCTCCGGTCGTTCTACAACGTCTGCCCGCACCGGGCGCACGAGCTGGTCCGCGGCAGCGGCACCAAGACCGTCATCACCTGTCCCTACCACGCCTGGTCGTTCCACGCCGACGGCCGCCTGCGGACCGCGCGCGGCAGCGAGAAGGTGGCCGGCTTCGATGCCGCGGAGTTCTGCCTCAAGCAGGTCCAGCTCGAGGAGATCGCCGGGTTCGTGTTCGTCAACCTCGACCCCGAGGCGCCTTCTTTGGCCAGCCAGGCCCAGGGGCTCGAGGCGGAGATGCGCCGCTACTGCCCCGAGATCGATAGGCTGAAGTTCGCCTGCCGGCTGACCTACGAGATCGAGGCCAACTGGAAGACCGTCGTCGACAACTATCTCGAGTGCTATCACTGCACCCCGGCCCATCCGGCCTTCGCGGATCTGGTGGACATCGCGAATTATCGCTCGGTCACCTACGACATCCATTCGAGCCATATCGGCCCGGCCGGACGGGCCGACAACACGGCCTACAGCTTCGACGGCGACGACGGGACGCCGAACAACTTCGCCGGTTGGTGGGTGTGGCCGAACCTTACCTTCAATGTCCTCCCCGGCCCGCCCAACATCACGACCCTGCACATCATGCCGACCGGTCCGGAGACGACGCTGGAGCACTTCGACTGCTACTTCCTCGACAGCGTGCCGAGCCAGGGTGAGAAAGCGGCCGTCGAGTACCTCGACAAGGTGCTGCAGCCCGAGGATATCGGCCTGGTCGAAAGCGTCCAGCGCGGCCTGCATTCGCGCGGCTACCAGCAGGGCCGGTTCATCGTCGACGCGGAGCGCAGCCATCTCAGCGAGCACGCCGTGCATCATTTCCACAATCTGGTCATAAACGCGCTGCGGGCGTGATGGTCGGGGTTCCGCGCCAATCCGGCACGCGGTGCCCGGGAGCCGTCCTGGGGAAAGCCGGCCCCGGGGGGGCGTGAAGGGTGGGGCGTGAAGGGGGCGCGTGAATATGTCCGACACGACGCCGCGTGGGCTGAACGATCTCATCGGGGAGCGACGAGACACGGCGCTGCTCGCGGCCGTCGTGGTGGTGCTGCTGATCTCCATCGTGGTCGCCAGCCTGGGCGCGGGGGGACATCCCTTCCCCAGCGCGCTCGGCGACGGATTTCCCTTCGCCGATTGGGTCAACGACGGCGAGCAATGGCTCAAGGACAATTACCGCTGGTTCACCAAGGCGATCGCCGGGGCGATCGGCGACGGCCTGGACCGGGTCGAGCTCTTCCTGCTGGTGACGCCGTGGCCGGTGTTGGTGCTTGCGGTCGCCCTGGCGTCGCTGTGGTGCGGCGGCTTGCGGCTCGCGCTGTTCTGCATCGCCGCCATGCTGTTCTGGGGCGTCGTGGGCATGTGGGATTCGGCCATGGAGACGCTCAGCCTGATGGCGGTGGCGGTGGCCATCGCCGTGACCTTCGGGATCCTGGTCGGCATCCTCGCCTCCCAGAACGACCGGGTCGAGGCGATCGTCCGGCCGATCCTCGACACCATGCAGACCATGCCGAGCTTCGTCTATCTGATCCCGGCGATCTTCTTCTTCGGCATCGGCGGCCCGCCCGCGGTCCTGGCGACGGTCATCTACGCGCTGCCGCCGGCCGTGCGGCTGACCAACCTGGGCCTCCGCCAGGTGCCTGTGGAAACCATCGAGGCGGCGCGGTCGTTCGGCTCGACGCCGCTTCAGGTGCTGCTCAAGGTCAAGCTGCCGCTGGCCCTGCCCTCGATCATGATGGGCGTCAACCAGACGGTCATGATGGCGCTGGGCATGGTGGTGATCGCGACCTTCATCGGCGCCGGCGGCCTGGGCTACGAGGTCTGGCAGGCGCTGCGCCATCTCAATATCGGCTGGAGCCTGGAAGGCGGCCTGTCGATCGTTTTCATGGCGATCATCTTCGATCGCATCTGTCACGCCCTGAGCGCGTCGCGCGCGGGCGGGCGGGCGATAGTAGGGGACCGCTTCAGGCTTCTGCCAGGCTGGCTCGAGGATGCCGACTGGGCCCGGGCGTTCGAACGGGGGCTGGGCGCGGTCTGCGGATTCTGCGGCACCGCCAGCCGGCGGTTCGCCCAGGCCCTGGCCGCGATCGCGGGCGCCGCGGTCCGGCCGGTCTCCCGCGCCGCCGCCGAGAGCCTCCGCCGGTTCATCGCGCGCCATGCCTTCTTCGCGGCCAGCGCCGCGCTGGTCGCCATCGTCTATCTGGTCGACAGCCACCTCGTGAGCTACGGCGATTTCCCGCGCGCCTGGCAGCTCTCGATCCGCGAGCCCGCCGATGCCGCCCTGGATTGGCTCAAGGTCAACGCGGCTTTCATCGCCGTGACGACCTGGATTCGCTTCGTCGTCTTTACCTGGTTTCTGGATCCTCTGGCGGACTTCCTGGTGGCGCTGCCCTGGTGGTACACGATCGCGCTGGTGACCGGAATCATGTGGCTCTCGACCGGACGCTGGCTGGCGCTGATGTCCCTGGCGGCGCTGTTCTTCATCGGCGCCGTGGGCCTGTGGGAAACCTCGATGCTGACCTTGGCGTCGATTCTGGTCTCGGTGTTCCTGTGCTTCCTGCTCGGCGTGCCGCTCGGCGTCGGGATGGCCTGCAGCAACGCCTTCGAGGCCGTCATGAAGCCGGTGCTCGACGCCATGCAGACCATGCCGGCCTTCGTCTATCTGGTGCCGGTGCTGATGTTCTTCGGCGGCAACGTGGTTTCGGCGGTGATCGCCACCTGCGTCTACGCGATCCCGCCGATCATCCGGCTCACCAATCTCGGCATCCGCGAGGTCCCGGCCGAGACCGTCGAGTCCGCCCGTTCCTTCGGCTCGACCTTCCTGCAGACCCTGATAAAAGTGCGCATGCCGCTCGCCCTGCCGACCATCATGATGGGCATCAACCAGGCGGTGATGATGGCGCTGGCCATGTCCATCATCACGCCGCTGATCGGCGGCGGCGGCCTGGGCGAGCAGGTGTTCAACGCGCTCGCCAGGGTCAATACGGGCAAGGGGCTTCAGGCCGGGTTGAGCATCGTCTTCCTGGCCATTATTCTGGACCGCCTCACCCAGGCCTGGAGCCGGAAACGGAGGCTATCTTTGGGAGTTCAATAGCTTGAACGCGGGTAACGGGGGTGAATGTCGAACCAGATACTCATCGCGGATCGCCGGGAAATGCCTTAAACTACAAGGGGCATGTATCGAGAAGGCAGTCAGGAAAACCGAGTATCGATCAAGGGAGGAAATTGTTGTGACAATAATGAATCGAATGGGGAAATGGTCGCTGCTTGCCGCTTTCGTAGTGGCGATGGCGGCGGCACCGACGGCCAGCCACGCGGCCAAGGGCCTGCTGAAGCTTCACGAGGGCGACTGGACCGGCAACCTGGTGTCCTGCAAGTTGATCGAGATCATTCTCGAGGACGAGATGGACTACAAGGTGAAGCGGATTTTCCTGCCTGGGGGCGCCCAGGTTTTCGAGGCGATTATCGCCGGGGAAATCGACTTCGCCTGCGAGGGTTGGCCGTCCTACAACCCGATCAAGGAGAAGTATCTCAAGGAGTACGGCGGCGACGGCCAGGTCGAGATGCTGGGCCGGATGGGTGTGGTCGGCGCGAGCGGATGGTATGTGCCGCGCTACGTCATCGAGGGTGACGCCGCGCGCGGCATCAAGGCGATGGCGCCGGATCTCAAGACCTATGCGGACCTGAACAAGTACAGCGCCGTCTTCAAGACCCTGGAGACCGCGCCGAAGGGACGGTTGCTGGCCTGCCCCGTGGCCGCCTGGGAGTGCAAGGACGCGGAGCGGGCCGAAGGGCTCGGCGTCGATTACGTTGCGGTCGTCCTCGGGTCCGAGACGGCGCACTGGGCCGAGCTGGATGCCGCCTATTCGCGTGGCGAGGCGCTTCTGATCTACGCCTGGGAGCCGCACTGGGTCCACGCCAAGTACGACCTGGTGGAGATCGGCCTGCCGCCCCATAGCGACGACGCCTGGCCGGCCACCGACTGGCCCGACGATCCCACGTTCAACTTTGGATCGCCCGAGCTGAAGGAAAAGTACCCGGCCGTGCACCAGTTGCTCGTCAACCAGAACCTCTCCAACACCCAGCAGGCGGGCATGATTCTGGATATCGACGTCGACGGCAAGGATCTGGACGCCGTGGTCCGCGCGTGGATGGCGGAGAACCAGGACGTCTGGCGGGCCTGGCTGCCGGCGGGCACGTAAGCTTCGTCACCAAGACCGGACTCGAACGGGCCTTCGAAAGTTTCGGAGGCCCGTTTCCTGTGTGCCCACCACGCCGCCAGCGTGGCGTTCAGCCCTTGCCCTCGATCGCCAGCATGATCGCCGTGCGATCGACCGAGCCGATCAGATGGCGCGCCGCGTCCACGACCGGCAATGGGACGTCGCTGTGCGCCGCCCGCGCGATCAGCGCCTCGACCAGGGTTTCCGGCGAAACCGCCGCCACCTCGGTCGCGATCGCCTCGACCCGGGCGCCGTTCTCGGCGGCCTCCGCCTCCGCCGCGCCGAGGGTGCCCAGGTATTTGCCGTCGGGCCCAACCACGAAAGCGGCCGTGCGGCCGCCTTCGCGCATTCGCTCCAGCGCCACACGAACCTCGTCGCCCGGCGCCACCGTGACGTTGTCCTCGGCCATGATGGAGCTGGCGTTCAGAACCTTGTGGCGCGGAACGTCCTCGGAGAACGCCCGCACGTAGTCGTCGGCCGGGTGGGCGACCACCTCTTCGGGCGTGCCGACCTGCACGAACTCGCCGTCCTTCATGATCGCGATGTGGTCGCCCATCTTGATCGCCTCCAGGAAGTCGTGGGTGATGAAGATCATGGTCTTGTGCACGACGCCCTGGAGCCTGAGCAGCTCGTCCTGCATCTCGCGCCGGATCAAGGGGTCGAGGGCGCTGAACGGCTCGTCGAACAGCATGATATCCGGGTCGACCGCGAGTGCGCGCGCCAGGCCGACGCGCTGCTGCATGCCGCCCGAGAGCTCGCGCGGGTAGTTGCTCTCCCAGCCGGACAATCCGACCAGCTCGAGCACTTCCTCCGCCTTTTTGCGCCGCTCGACCCGGGGCACGCCCTGGACCTCCAGCCCGTAGGCGACGTTGTCGATGACCCGGCGATGGGGCAGCAGGCCGAAGTGCTGGAACACCATGGACATCTTGTGCCGCCTGAGGTCGATCAGCTGGCGCTCGCTCATCGCGGTCACGTCGGCGCCGTCGACCACGATCTGCCCCGAGGTCGGCTCCACCAGCCGCGAGATGCAGCGCACCAGCGTCGACTTGCCGCTGCCCGAGAGGCCCATGACCACGAAGGTCTCGCCCTGCCGCACCTCGAAGGACACGTCCTTGACCGCGATGACGTGGCCGGTGCGCTCCTGCACCTGCTTGCGCGACAGCGCGGGATCGAGTTCGCGCAGGATGCGCTCGGGGTTGCGCCCGAACACCTTCCACAGGTTGCGGCAGCGGATCTTGGGCTCGCCGGTGTCTTTGGCCGTCGTCTCGGACATTTCGGCCCCAGTGAAACCCGCCCGCGCCGGGATGTCCACCTGTCTCACGGTCCGGCCGCGCAAGACGGGACTTGAGCGCGCCGCCCCGCGACGCCACTCTGGCGCCGAATCATGGGACGGAGAACCAAGGCGGATGAGCGATCTCGACCTGGCTTACGCGAGCGCCACCAAGCTTGCGGGCATGATCCGCGACCGCCAGCTTTCCTCGGTCGAGGCGGTGGGCAACGCCCTGGCGCGCATCGACGAGGTCAACCAGGCGCTCAACTGCTTCTGCTTCATCTACGGCGAGGAGGCCCTCACCCTCGCCCGCGCGGCCGACCGGCGCCTGGCGCGCGGCGCGCCGGACGGGCCGCTCCACGGCGTGCCGATCGCGATCAAGGACTTCACGCCGATGAAGGGCAAGCGCACCACCCAGGGCTCGCTGATCCTGGAGCACTGGGTGCCCGACAAAGACCCGATCATCGTCGCGCGGCTGCGCGCCGCCGGCGCCATCGTCATCGGCAAGACCACGACGCCGGAGTTCGCCCACTCCGGCTTTACCGAAAGCGCGCTCTGGGGCCTCACCCGCAATCCCTGGGACCTGTCGCGCACGCCCGGCGGCTCCTCGGGCGGCTCGGCCGCCGCGGTCAGCGCGGGCTGTGTCCCGATCGCCGAGGGCACCGACATGGGCGGCTCGGTCCGCATCCCGGCCGCCTACTGCGGGCTGGTGGGACTGAAACCCAGCCTCGGGCGCATCCCGATGGACATCATCCCGAGCGTCTTCGACAACATCTCCCATTTCGGGCCGCTGGCGCGCACGGTCGGCGATGCGGCGCTGTTCCTCGAAGTCACCCACGGCCCCGACGAGCGCGATATCATGTCCAACCCCTGCCGCATCGACAATTTCAGCGACGTCGCGAAAGGCGTCGAGGGACTGCGGATCGCGTTCAGCCCGGACCTCGGCTACTACGCCATCGAGCCCGACATCGCCGAGAAGACCCGGGACGCCTGCGCCATGCTGCGCGATCTCGGCGCGACGGTGGAGGAGGTCGAGCTCGGCTGGACCCGCGAGCTCAGCGACGCCTGGTTCGACATCTGGAGGGTCTATCTCGCGGCCTGGGCCGGCCAGTATCTGGATGAGTGGCGCGACAAGATGGCCCCGGACCTGGTCGGCTTGATCGACGCCGGCCTCGAGCTGGACGCGGTGTCGCTCAGGCGCCTGGAGATCCTGCGTACCAAGCAGTGGCACGGGCTCTGCGATCTATTCGAGCGCTACGACGCCCTGGTCTGCCCGACCATCACCCGCGTGGCGCCGCCGCACGATGCGACCGATTCGGATTTCGACTACGAGGACGATCAGGGCCGCTACATCGCGCTCGAGCTGACCCTGGTGTTCAACCTGGTCGGCCACTGCCCGGCGATCTCCGTGCCCTCGGGAATCACGCCTTCCGGCCTGCCCGCGGCGCTGCAGATCGTCGGCCGCCGTTTCGACGACGTGACCGTGCTGCGCATCGCGGCCGCGCTCGAACAAGCGGTCGGCTGGCCCGGCTGGCGGCCGCCCCAGGCGACGGGCCAGGTGGCGGGCCAGGTGGCGGGCCAGGTGGCGGGATAGCGGATTACAGCGGCCAGTCGGGCGGCATCTCGTCGAAATGGCCCAGGGCAGGATCGCGCACCACCCAGGCGAGGCGATCCCGCGCATAGAGGTCGACCCTGGGCGGCGTCTGGTTCGGCCGGTCGTGGCTCGCGACTGTGCTGTAGATGAGCTCGGGCTCGCCATCGAAGACGAAGAACAACTGGGTGCCGCAGTCGGGGCAGAACCCCCGCCGGCCGTCCGCGCTCGAATGGCGGTACTTGGGCGCGCCTTTGTCAAAGGCGAGTTCGGCGCTGTTCAGGGTCATCCGGGCCAGGAACGGCGCCCCGGCCGAGCGGCGGCAGATCGAGCAGTGGCAGTTGAAGGCGGCGCCGAGCGCGCCGTCGTAGCGGTAGCGGATGGCGCCGCAGAGGCAGCCGCCGGTCAGCGTGTCGCTCATGACCTCCCGCCGCCGGGGAAACTCTCCCCATCCTGGTAGGGGAACCACCAGAAATCCTGCGGCTTGCAGCCGTAGTCGACCATCGCGAGCTTGGTGTGCCGGAAGGTGTCGAGCCCCTCGGCGCCGAGCTGCCGTCCGATGCCCGAGAACTTGCGTCCGCCGAACGGGCCGGCGTCGTTGTCGAGCAGCGGCGCGTTCACCCACACCATGCCGACCACCAGCTCGTTGACCGCGCGGACGCTCTCGTTGAGATCGCTGGTGAACACGGTGGCGCCGAGCCCGAACCGCGAATCGTTGGCCCGCTCGATCGCCTCGTCGAAGCTGGCGACGCGGCAGATCGGCGCCACCGGGCCGAAGCTCTCGGCGTTCAGGATGTCCATCTCCGGGGTCGCATCGGTCAGCACCGTGGGCTCGACGAACCAGCCCTTGTTGAAGCCCGCCGGCCGCCCGCCGCCGCAGGCCAGCTTGGCGCCCTGTTCGACGGCGCGCGCCACCACGGCCTCATAGCGGGCGCGCTGCTTCTCGGTCACCATGGGGCCCATATCGACCTTGCCGAGGCCGTTGCCGATCCGCAGCTTGCCGGTCTCCTCGGCCAGCTTGGCGACGAAGGCGTCGTGGATGTCCTGGTGCACGAAGAAGCGCTCGGCCGCGGTGCAGACCTGGCCGCAGTTGAGGTTCGAGGCGAACAACGCGCCGCGCACCGCGACCTCGAGCGGCGCCGAGGGCATCACGATGAAGGGGTCGTTTCCCGAGGCTTCGATCAGGTGCGGCTTGAAGGTCTTGGCGCAGGCCTGGGCCACGATCTGGCCGGTCTCGACGCCGCCGGTGAAGGCGACCATGTGGGTGTCCGGGCTCTCGACCAGCGCCTTGCCGACCGGGCCGGTGCCGCTGACGCACTGCACCACGCCGGGCGGCAGCGCCTCGAAGGCCTCCATGAACTTGAGCGTGGTCAGCGTGGTCAGCTCCGAGGGCTTGACGATCACCGAATTGCCGGCCGCGAGCGCCGCCGCCGCCTCCCAGCAGAACAGCACCAGCGGGAAGTTGAAGGGCAGGATGATGACCACCACGCCCATGGGCTCCTTGACCGTATAGTGGAACTGCCCCTCGACGTTGGAGTTCACCACCCGGCCGCAGTCGTGGCGGCCGATCTCGGCGTAGTAGTCGATGGCGCTCGCCGACCAGGCGACCTCGTCGGCGCACTCCTTGTAGGGCTTGCCCATCTCGCGGGTCAGCATCTCGGCGAGCAGCGGCGCCATCTCGCGCATCCGGGCCGCCGCCTCGTGCATGCGCTCGGCGCGCGCCAGCCCGGTTTCGGCCGACCACGCGCGCTGTGCCCGATTGGCCACGGCGATCGCCTGTTCGACCTCGTCCCGGGAGCAATCGGCGATCTCGCCGATGGCGTCCTCGGTCGCCGGATCGATGACGTCATGGCCCGCGCCGCTCGCGCTCTTCCGGAACCCGCCGTCGATGTAATAGCTCCCGCTCAGGCGTCTGAGTTCTTCGATTGCCGTCATGTCGTACCTCCATCGGCCTCGATTGGGCTTTCTCACCGGCCAGGAAGGTGCCAAGACCGATGTGAACGTGACAAGGTGATTCTTCATGCACCTCGGGAGAGTCGACAAACCCATGCAACAGAGCCCGGTGTCGGCCGGAAGATTGGAGACCCGGGCCAAGCTGGCCTGCGCCCTTGCCGGCGTGGTCTGGGGGTTGTTCTGGATTCCGCTCCGCGCCATGGACGAGATCGGCATCACCGGCGCCTGGGCCGCGGCGATGCTGTATTTCTGGCCGTTCGTCCTGTTGCTGCCGCTCGTGGTCTGGCGCTGGCGCCGGGTGGTGCGCGGTGGCTTTGGCCTGCAGTTGACCGGGCTGATCACCGCCGCCTCCCTGGTGCTCTACGCCGATGCCCTGATCTACACCGAGGTGATCCGGGCCATGCTGCTGTATTACCTGACCCCGGTCTGGTCCACGCTGCTCGCGCGGATCTTCCTGAAGGAGCCGATCACCGGCGTCCGCTGGGTCGCCATCGCGCTCGGTCTGTCGGGCATACTGGTGATCTTCGGCGTCGATACCGGGATTCCCTGGCCCCGGAACATCGGCGACTGGATGGGCCTGGCGGCCGGGATCGTCTGGGCGGTGGCCGCGGTGCGCATGCGCAGCGACAACCAGAACCACGCCATCGAGTTCACCACCGTGCAGTTCGGCTGGGCCACCCTGCTCGCCGTCGGCATCGCCTTCCTGCCGATCGCCGCCGCGGGCCCGGCGCCGGGCCTGGAGCGGGTCGCCGGCGTGCTGCCCTGGCTGCTGCCGGTGGTGCTGCTGGTGGTGATCCCGGGCACCTTCGCCGCCATGTGGGGGACTCCGCTGCTCAATCCCGGCATCGTCGGAATCCTGTTCATGACCGAGATCAGCGTCGGCACCGTCACCGCCGCGCTCTGGGCCGGCGAGCCGTTCGGCGCGCGGGAGATCATCGGCGTCCTGCTGATCTCGGGCGCGGGCCTGGCGGAAAGCCTGCAGGCGCCCTTCGGCTGGCGCCGGACCAAGGTCGGGACCGAGGCCCGGGCCACTGCGGCGCAGCCG
>JACZVL010000046.1 GCA_022572685.1 Pseudomonadota bacterium | reverse complement strand
CCCGCGGCCCGGCGCGCCGCCTCGCCCGAACCCGGCGAAACCGTGGTGTCGGCGTCGAGGCTGGCGTGGCCGGTCTTGGGAATCGCCTCGAAGACCCCATCCACATAGGCTTCCGGGTGCGCCCGGGCCAGTTGCTCGCGGGTCGCCGGCGGCGCCTCGCGCCGCACGAGAGCGGCGAAGGCGGGCGCGGCGAGCGCGTCCAGCACCGCAACCAGCCGGGCCGGGCTCTCCGGATGCAGGGCACCGGGATCGTGCTCGCCACAGGCTGGATGGCTGTACAGCAAGGTGGTCATATCGCCTCCTGAAAGCGCGGTTTCGCCGCAATTTTAGACCCTGGCCCCCGATCCGGCCACCAGGATTCGATAACCGCCGGCTCGCCGCGCGGCGGGAGCGGACGCAAGGATTGATTTATCAAGGGGATGCGACCACATCCCCAGTGGGGTACAATGGTTTGTTTTCCCAGATAATTCGGCACCGCGGGAGGTGGCCCTGAACGCTCCGGCCTCAACGGTGATTCCCAGGCTCCCGCGCGCCATCGCGGTTGCTGTAGGCCTGTGGGCGGGCCTGCTGGCGGCGCTGGCGGCGGGACCGGCCCTGGCCCAGGCCGACGGCATGCGGGTCCGGGTCGACACGGTCAAGCGGGTCCCGCTGTCCCAGACCGTGCCGGTGATCGGCCGCCTGGTCGCCTTGCAGGCCGGCGTGGTCTCGGCCCGCATCAACGGTCCGATCGAGGCCTTCGAGGTCGAGGTCGGCGACCGGGTCGAGGCCGGCCAGGTGATCGCCGCGCTCGACGCCACCGCGCTGGTGGCGCGGCGCGACCTCTACGCCGGCAAATTGAGCGAAGCCAAGGCCGAGCTCGCGATCAAGACGGCGGAGCTGGCGCTCGCCCGCCAGAACTACAAGCGCCACGAAAAGCTCAAGAAGTCAGCCGCCTTCAGCCAGGCGCGCTTCGACGACGCCAAGCAGAACGTGGTCATCGCCCGGGCCGAGGCGCGCCGGGCGGATACCGGGATCGCGGCCGCCAAGGCGGACCTGAGCCTGGCCGAGATCAACCTCTACAACGCCCAGGTCCGGGCGCCCTACCCGGGCGTGGTGACCGAGCGCCTGACCGAGGCCGGCGCCTACGTTCAAGTCGGCGCGCCGGTGATCCGCATGATCGGCGACCAGACCCTGGAGATCGAGGTCGAGGTGCCGTTCCAGCACCTGGCCGGGATCCAACCGGGCGTCGAGATGCGGCTGCGGCTCGACGACGGCACCGAACACAGCGCCGTGGTGCGCGCGCTGCTGCCTTCGGAGAACCCGCTGACCCGGACCCGGGTGGTGCGCTTCATCCCCAACATCGGCGCCACGCTCCGGCCGCTCGCCCACGATCAGAGCGTGACCCTGGAGATTCCGATCGGACCCAAACGCCAGGTGCTCTCGGTGCACAAGGACGCGATCATCAACCGCCGGGGCAAGGACATCGTGTTCGTCGCCAAGGGCGGCGAGGTCGAGGCGCGGCCGGTGCGGCTCGGCGTGGCCGTGGGCGGCCGCATGGAGGTGCTCGACGGGTTAAGCGAGGGCGAGCAAGTGGTGGTGCGCGGCAACGAGCGCCTGCGCCCGGGCGCCAAGATCCAGGTCGTCGGGGAATCCTGATGAACCTGATCCGGCTCGCCATCGAACGCCCGATCGCGGTCATCGCCGCGGTGCTGATGATCGTGATGTTCGGCATGGTGGCGCTGCAGACCATCCCGATCCAGCTCTCCCCCGACGTCAACCGGCCGGTGATCACGGTCACCACCGCCTGGCCCGGCGCCGCCCCGGCCGAGGTCGAGCGCGAAATCCTCAACCGCCAGGAAGACGAGATGACCGGCCTGGAGGGCCTGCAGTCGATCACCGGCAGCGCCCGACCCGGGCGCAGCCGCCTGACGCTGGAGTTCAACGTCGGCACCAACATGGACCGGGCCCTGCTGCTGGTCTCCAACCGGCTCAACCGGGTCAGCGGTTACCCGGCCGAGGCCAGCGAGCCGACCCTCGATACCGCCGGCAGCGAGGACAACGCCATCGCCTGGTTCTCGATCACCCGCGCCGAGGGCAACCAGCGTCCAATCCACGAGTTCGGCGACTTCATCGAGGACGTGATCAAGGACCGTATCGAGCGCGTGCCCGGGGTCAGCCGGGTCAACGTCTACGGCGGCAGCAAGCGCGAAATCCAGATCACCACCGAACCGGCCCTGCTGGCGCGCTATGGGCTTACGGTCAGCCAGGTGACCCGGGCCCTGCGCCAGGGCAACGCCTCGATGACCGCCGGCGACGTCAACGAGGGCAAGCGCCGCTACGTGACCCGCATCGAGGGCGAGCTCAACACCCTCGAAGCCATCCGCGAGGTGGTGCTGCGCTCCTACGAGGACCCGAACAGCGGGCGCCTGGCGCGGGTCACCCTGGGCGACATCGCCACGGTCGAATACGGCTACAAGGACCCGACCTCGAGCATCCGCATGCTCGGCGAGTCCGCCATGGCCATCAACGCCATGCGCGAGACCGGCGCCAACGTGATCGAGATCATGAGGGGCATCGGCGAGGCGATCGACGAGCTCAACGCGGCCGCGGTGCCGAACGCCGGCCTGAAGCTGCGCCAGCTCTACGATGAGACGGTCTACATCAACGCCGCCATCGATCTGGTGCGGCAAAACATCTGGATCGGCGGCTCGCTGGCGATGGTGATCCTGCTGCTGTTCCTGCGCTCCCTGCGCGCCACCTTCATCATCTCGATCGCCATCCCGGTCTCGGTGATCGGCGCCTTCGTCGCCATGGCGGCGCTGGGGCGCTCGATCAACGTGATCTCGTTGGCCGGTCTCGCCTTTGCGGTCGGCATGGTGGTGGACGCCGCCATCGTGGTGCTGGAGAACATCTACCGTCACCGCGAGGCCGGTCACTCGGCCCGGGAGGCCGCCTATCTCGGCGCCAAGCAGGTCTGGGGCGCGGTGCTGGTCTCGGCGCTGACTACGGTCATGGTGTTCATCCCGATTCTGGTCATGAAGCTGGAGGTCGGGCAGTTGTTTCGCGACATCGCGGTGGCGATTTCGGTCTCGGTGCTGCTGTCGCTGGTGGTCTCGATCACGGTGATCCCGGCGCTCTCCAACCGGGTGTTCCGCGGCCAGCGCCGAGCCGACGGCAGCGAGACCTTCCGCCGCCTGCCGCTGCCCGGCATCGACCAAGTGGCGCGCGGCTTCGTGCTCCTGATCATGGCCTTCATCCGTGGTATCGTCCGCAACCGGTTGCTGTCGTTCGCCGTGGTCGCCGCGGTGATCGTGGCCGCGGGCACCGGGGCCTGGCACTATCTGCCCAAGCTGGAGTACCTGCCCGAGGGCAACCGCAACCTGGTGTTCGGCGTCATCATTCCGCCGCCGGGCTATAATCTCGCCACCACGACGGAGATCGCCGAGGACATCGAGGACGCGATCCGGCCGCACTGGGCCAGTGTCTCGGGTCCGGAATCCGCGCCCGGCGAGCCGCCCAAGATCGAACGCTTCTTCTACGTCGCCCGCAGCTCGACGACGTTTTTCGGGGTCACCGCGGTCGATCCGCAGCGCGCCGGCGAGCTGATTCCGCTGCTGCGCAAACCGGTGTTCCGCGAACCCGGCACCTTCGGCTTCATCAGCCAGCCCTCGATCTTCGGCCGCGGCCTCGGCGGCGGGCGCAGGATGCAGCTCGATATCTCGGGCCAGGATCTGGAGGTTATCCTGGAGGTGGCCGGACGCGCCGCCGACAAGATAATGCAGCACCTGCCGCGCAGCGAGGGCTACCAGTTCCGCCCCAAGCCCGGGCTCGAGCTCGGCGCGCCGGAGGTCCGGATCATCCCCAACCGCCTGCGGCTCGCCGACAACGGCGTGACCGCGCGCGAACTGGGCGAGACCATCGACGCCTTCAACGACGGCTTGCGGGTCGCCGAGGTGACCGTGGGCAGCAAGCGTCTCGATTTGGTGCTCAAGGGTCCGAAGAAGAACGTGGTCCAGACCCAGGGCATCGCCGCCCTGCCGGTGGTCACCGCCTCGGGCCGGATCGTGCCGGTGGGCTCGCTCGCCGAGGTGATCATGACCTCGGGCCCCACCGAGATCCGCCACCGCGAGCGCTTCCGCACCGTGACCCTCGAGATCCGCCCGGCCGCCGGGGTGCCATTGGAAGCGGCGCTCGACACCCTGCGGGACAAGGTGATCGGGCCGCTCCGGGCCGAGGGCCTGCCGCCCGGGATCAAGCTCGGCCTCTCGGGCACCGCGGACAAGCTGACCCAGACCTGGCGCGCCATGCAGTGGCAGTTGGCGCTGTCGGTGGCGATCGTCTACCTGGTCATGGCGGTGCTGTTCGAGAGCTTCGTCTACCCGCTGATCATCCTGCTCTCGGTGCCGTTGGCCGCCGCCGGCGGGGTCGCCGGGCTGGTCGCGCTCAACAACTTTCACTTCCAGCCGCTCGACATGCTGACCCTGCTCGGATTCGTGATCCTGGTCGGCATCGTGGTCAACAACGCGATCCTGCTGGTGCACCAGACCCTCTACCACCTGCGCGAGGACGGCATGGCGGCGGTCGAGGCGATCCTGGAGGCGACCCGCAACCGCATCCGGCCGATCTTCATGTCGACGCTGACCAGCGTGGTCGGGATGCTGCCGCTGGTGGTCTCGCCGGGCGCCGGCTCCGAGCTCTACCGCGGGCTCGGTTCGGTGGTGGTCGGTGGCCTCGCGCTCTCGGCGGTGCTCACGCTGCTGGTGGTGCCGCCGATGCTGGCCATGCTGCTCGGCCCGATCGAGGACCGCAAACGCCGCGCCGCGGCACGCGACCCGGGCCGCCGCGACCCCCTCAGCGCGCCGCCGGAGCCGGCCGCCGGGGAATGAGCCCGGCGCCGTTTGGCACGGCGCTAAATCCCGGGAGGCTGGAGATGACCGCACCAAACAGACTGCATCGCCACATGGCCCAGATGGTGGCTCTCGAAGCCAGCATCGAAACGACCTTGGACCAACTGTCGAAACAGGCATCCGACCACCCCGATGTCGCCGCGCTGGTCAGGAGTTTCCACGCGATGTCGGGCGCCCAGCGACAGACTCTGGAAGCGCGTCTGCAGGCGGTCGCAGGCGATATCGCCATCCCCGATCGGTCGGTGGCGGAATTCGATGGCGGAGGCGGCGGCTACCCGGTGTCATCAGCGCTCCGGCAGGCGTCCACGGCCCTCAATCAGGCAATCTTTGGCTACGCCATGTTACGGACGATCGCCCTGCGTTTTCGCGATAGCCCTATGATCGGCGAAGGAAACACAGGTGATATTGCCGAACAGCACACCTACAATTACGTCGGCGCCGTGCACAAAATTAACCAGATATTGCATGGCGTCGTGGTTTGGGAAATGGACCGGGAAGGTTCTGCGTGCCTATGCACCTGTCCTTGTTGCGGGCTTGGGGTGTGCCTGTGTGCCGTGTCCCCTAGGAAGACCCTAAGCGATGCCTGGGCCAAAGTCGGTCCCATTGCCGACGAGGTGGAGGTTTTTCTACATCCGCCCAGATCGGGCAGCGCCGCGGCCAACGCCGGGTTGCTTCCTGGGGACATCATCGTGGCGGTTGATGGCCAGGAACTCGAATCGTATTCCACGCTGCAAAGCGCGGTCGGGGGGCATCTATCAGGAGAGGCCATCGAACTGCGGGTCCGTCGCGGCTCAGGCGAGCTTGAGGAAATCACAGTCGTGCGCCCATAGCGCCAGACCGGCCACGCAAACCCCAGCCGTAGGCGAACAACGCCGCCCAGCCGCCGAGCAGCAGGATTCCGCCGACCGGCACGACCATGCCGAGCGCGCGCCAGCCGGTCATTCCCATGACGTAGAGCGCGCCGGAGAACAGCAGGGTGCCAACGAGAAATCCCCAGCCCGCGAGCCGCAGGCTGCGCGGCGGCGCTGGTGCTCGAGCCCAGAGCAGCGCGACCCCGATGAGCGCGAGCCCGTGGGCCAGGCCGTAGTCGGACCCGGTCTCGATCCAGGCCAGCCGCTCCGGCCCGACCGCGCCGCGCAGGCCGTGGGCCGCAAGGGCGCCGAGCGCGACCGCGAGAAAGCCATTGACCGCCGCCGCGCAGATCCATAGCCGCATCACTTGTTCTCCTTACCGAAACCGTTCACGGCGGTCTGTCTAGGAACCGGCACGGCACTTGGCAAGGGTCTCGACGCGCGCCCCGGAGGCGACCCCCTTGCGCACGAGAATTTGACCCAACGCGCGCCGCCAGGGCGCTAGAGTAGGCCCCTGCCGATGGGACCGGCGAGCCCCGCACTCGGCGATCCCGGCAGGGAGGAACATCATGGGCCACGACCGGCGCCATCTGCTTTCGAGCCTCTGTCTGGCGCTCGCGCTGGTCGCCGGGCCGATCGGCGCGCCGGCCCGGGCCGAGGTGGCGGGCCCGCCCCGGATCATCGACGGCGACACCCTCGCCGTCCAGGGGATGGTGATCCGCCTCTACGGCATCGACGCCCCGGAGCTCGGCCAGAGCTGCCGGATCGGAGAGCGCGCCTACGACTGCGGCCAGATCGCGCGCACCGCGCTGCTCGATCTGACCGCCGGGGCCACGGTGAGGTGCAAGCTGGCGCCCCCCAGTCCCGAAGACGCCGGGTCCGAAGACGGCGCGGCGGATCGCATCGGCCACTGCAGCGCCGATGGCTACGACCTCTCGGAGGGCATGGCCTACACCGGCTGGGCGCTGGCGTTGCGCGCAGTCTCGGAACGCTACGTCGCCTTCGAGGAGCGCGCCCGGGCGGCCCGCCGCGGCCTGTGGAAGGGCCGGTTCGTCACCCCCTGGGACTGGCGCGCGGGCGCGCGCCTGCCGTAAACCGGCGCGGGCCGTGGGTGACCGGGCGCCCGGCGGGAAGATCGCCGTTCGATGGTCCGGGAGGGCCTAATGGCGGCCCGCGAATTCCAGCATGGCATGGAGCAGCACGTTGCACCCGGCGGCGACGTCGGCGGCAGTCGCGTTCTCGATCTCGGCGTGGCTGACGCCGTTCTCGCAGGGAATGAAAATCATGCCGGTGGGTGCGACCCGGGCCAGATAACAGGCGTCATGTCCGGCGCCCGAGACAATATCGCGGTGGCTGTAGCCGAGTCTTCCGGCGGCGGCGCGAACGGCGGCGATGCAGGTTTCATCGAAGGCCACCGGCTGATATCGGGAGACCTCGACAATATCGGCGCCCAGGCCCGAGGCTCGGGCGATGTCGTCGCAGGCGCGGCGAAATTCCGCGTCCATGGCGTCGAGAATCCCCCGGTCGGGGTGGCGCATATCGGCCGAGAAGAACGCGGTTCCGGGGATCGTGTTTCGCGAGTTCGGTTTGGTGGAGACCATGCCGACGGTGGCGACGGCTTGGGGCGCGTGGTCGTGGGCGATGCGGTCGACCTCGGCGATCATCCGCACCGCCCCCTGGAGTGCATCGCGCCGTACCGCCATCGGCGTCGTGCCGGCGTGGGCCTCCTGTCCGCTGACCGTGACTTCGTAGGAGCGCTTCCCCTGTCCTCCGGTGACCACTCCGATGATGGTGTTTTCCGCCTCCAGCACCGGTCCCTGTTCGATATGGGCCTCGAAGTAGGCGGCGACCGGCCGTGCGCCGGGCCGCGCGTCACCGGCGTAACCGATACGCGTGAGCTCGGCGCCGATGCTGACGCCGCTTTCATCCCTGCGCGCGAGCACGTGGTCGAGATCGTAAACACCCGCGAAGGCGCCGGACCCCGCCATGGAGGGGGTAAAACGGCAACCCTCCTCGTTGGTCCACACCGCCACCTCCAGCGGCGCGACGGTCTGGATGCCATGCTCGTTAAGCGTCCGCACCACTTCGAGCCCGGCGATCACACCGTAGGCGCCATCGAACTTTCCGCCCGTGGGCTGGGTGTCGAGATGGCTGCCGGTCATGACCGGCGCGCGGGCGTCATCGGCGCCGGCGCGGCGCGCAAAGATGTTGCCGACGGCATCGAAGTGGGTCGCGCAGCCCGCCTCCTCGCACCAGGCGATGAACAAATCGCGGGACTCGCGGGCCAGATCGGTGAGCGCAAGCCGGCACACCCCGCCGGCCGGCGTTGCGCCGATCCTGGCCATCTCCATGAGGCTCGCCCACAGCCGGTCCGAGTCAATCCGTAGATCCTCCATCGCATCCCTCCCTGCGCCGTGCTCCTGATGGATTCACGACACGAAACTATCAGGACTCAGCCAAATAATGACAGGCCACCGGCGCAGAAACCATCTTGCTTGCCATCGATGTTCCGGCCTACCCTCACCGATGGCTTCGCCCGGACCATCGACTCAACCCGCATAGATAACCCTACCTTAAGTTGTAGACAGGTTGTGGGAGCGGGTCACTCACGCGTCCGAACAGGGGGATAACGAATAACCGCCTCAGACACCGAGACCCAGCGCCGTGATCCGGAATTGCCGGTGGAGCCGCGCATCTACGCCCATTGTTGGACGTTGCTTCCCGTGATGAATACCGTCGAAGCGGCGCGCTTTGCCGCCGACAACGGCTTCCAGGGCCTCGAGGTATTCTGCAACCCGCTCGAATTTTGGCCCGGGATGATCGACGCGGCGACCTTGGCCGAGCTCGCCGCGATCGCCCGGGGCGAGGATCTCGGATTTTCCCTTTACGGTTGTTCTACGGTCAACGCCGCGACCGGGCTCGCGGAGATCCGGTCGCTCAACGACGACACGATGGCGCGGATGCTGGACGTCTGCGCCAAGATCGGCGCCACCGTCCTCTGCATCCATCCGGGCACGATCGTCGAGTTCGGTAATCTCGAACGACAGGGGGTGCCGTTTACACCGAAGCGTTTCGACCGCGAAGAGTTGCTGCGGGAAGGCCAGCGCCGCTCCGTCGAGGCGATCGCGCGGTGGGCCGACTTGGCGGCGCCGATCGGAGTCACCATCGTGGTCGAGAACGACGTCCATGAGCGTCACACCGCGGCGCCGACCGCCGAATCCCTTGCGGCGATGGTCACGGCGGCCGACCGCCCGAACCTCAAGGTCAATTTCGACACCGGCCACGCCTTCATCGGCGCCGGGTTGATCGAGGAACTCGACGTGCTCAAGCCGCACATCGGTCATTTCCACCTCGACGACAACAGCACCCCGCGGGCCAGCGAACACCTGCCGCTCGGCGACGGGGCGGTGGATTTCCCCTCGATCGCCGAATGCCTCGCCACCGCCGATGCGGCCCTTGCCATCGAGATCTACGCGCCGGATCGTCCCGTCGAGGCGACGCTTGCGAGCCGCGACTACATCCTCGGGGTCATCGCCAGTGCGAGGCCGCCGGCGACACCAAGCTGAAGTACCCTGCTCGAGGGACGGTCCCGACCCCGGAGGGCGTGGCCGGCGCGGTGTGATGCAGGCCCGTCAAATGACGTTGGAGGATATCAGGTAAAAATGTCGGCCAAGACTCCCTCGAAGACCTACCGCCGGGCTGTCCTGGGGACCTGCTCCGGGGTTCATATGGTCCACGACGGCTTTTCCAATGCGCTATACATTTTGTTGCCCATGTGGCAGACGGAATTTGCCTTGAGCCTGACCCAGGTGGGGACCTTAAAATCTCTCTATTCCGGAACCATGGCCTTGCTACAGGTACCCGCCGGGCTGCTCGCCGAACGGTGGGGCGAGCGGGCGCTCCTCGGCATCGGGACGGTGATCGCCGGACTGGCCTATATGACCTTGGGCATGGTCGAGGGCCACGCGGCCTTGCTGGCGACATTGCTGGTGGCCGGTGCCGGAGCGGCGGTGCAACATCCCCTTTCGTCCTCGGTGGTCTCCAGGACCTACGATCGCGGGACCCGGCGGGCGGCGCTCGGCATTTACAATTTCTCCGGCGATGTCGGCAAGATCGCGATCTCCCTGGCGGTGACCGTGATAATCGGCAGCCTGGGCTGGCGCTGGGCTACGACCAGCGCCGGAATCCTGGGCGTTGCGGCTGGAATAATCACCTTTCTGGTTCTCCGCCGTCTGGGAGCGGGGGCTCCGCCGGATAAAGACCGGGTTGGACTCGCCGCCACCGCCAGAAGCGGCCGGAAGGATCTCGAGACCGGCTGGGGCATCACAAACTGGTTCGGTTTTAGTGTCCTTTCCGCCATCGGCATCATAGACAGCGCCGGGCGCACCGGGTTTCTGACCTTCCTGCCTTTCCTACTGATCGCCAAGGGCGAAGGGGTAGAGACCGTGGGCGTGGCTTTGGCCCTGGTCTACGGTGGCGGTGCGGCGGGAAAATTCCTATGCGGCTTCCTGTCCCAAAGGCTCGGCATCATTCTCACCGTAATCCTGACCGAAATGATCACCGGATTCGGGATTTTGGTGCTGCTGGTTTTGCCCCTGAATGAAGCCATGGTGCTGCTGCCGTTGATCGGCCTGGGGTTAAATGGCACCTCGTCCGTGCTCTACGGGACGGTGTCGGAATTCGTTACCGAGGAACATCAGGCCCGCGGCTTCGGTCTGTTTTATACCTTGTCCATGGCCGGAAGTGCGGTGGCGCCGGTGTTGTTGGGCTTGCTCAGCGACGTCTCCGGTATCATGGTTACGCTTTCGGCGGTCGCGGTTCTAGTCTTAACCGCCATTCCTCTTTGTGCTCTCCTCGTCCGGCCCCTCAGCCAACTCGAGCATCCACACGGTTGAACCGCCGGCAGGGGCCTAAGGGGGCGCCCTTTCGGCCTCGCTAAGACATTCGTCGACGATGTCGAGGGCCTGATCCATTTGGTCCCGGCTGACGATCAGGGGGGGCGCCAGGTTCAGGATATTGCCCATCGCCACCTTGAGATTGAGTCCCTTTTCGAGGGCCGCGTACATGATCGCCTCGGCGATGTCGGTGGCCGGGGTTTTGGCCTCGCGGTCGAGCACCAGTTCGACGCCCAGCAGGAGGCCGAGCCCCCTCACGTCGCCGATCAGGGGATGACGCGTCGCCATGTCTTGAAGCCGGTCGAGGGCGTGGGCGCCGACGACTCGGGCGTTCTCGACCAGTCCCTCGTCCTCGATGATTTCGATGGTGGTCAGGGCGGCCCGGCATGTGATCGGGTTCTTCTCGTGGGTGTAATGACCCAGCGCCCGATCGCCGAGGATGTCGAGTTCCTGCCGGGTGATCATGGCGGCGACCGGCAGGACGGCCCCGCCGAGGGCCTTGCCGAGAACGAGAATGTCGGGGACCACGCCTTCGTGCTCGCAGGCGAACATGCGGCCGGTTTTGCCGAGGCCGTTGGGAATCTCGTCGAAGATCAGCAGCGCCCCGTGGCGGTCGCATGCTTCTCGCACCGTTTTCCAGAAGCCGGGCGGGGGAATGTAGGGGACCGCCCGCACGGGTTCGGCGATGACGGCCGCCACGTCTCCCTCTTTTCCCAGCACGTAGTCGATGAACGTGGCGCAGGTCATCTTGCAGGTATCGAGGTCCGGCTTGCCGTCGATGTCCGCATAACCGTAAGGACACCGGTAGCACGTGAAGGGGGCGACATGCTCGGTGCCGGGCAGCAGCGGGCCGGCGGCGGGACCCGAGCGGAGTTCGAGTTCGCCGCCGATGCTCATGGCGCCGAATCCGGAACCGTGGAAGGAATCCCAGAAGGAAACGGTCTTGAAGCGTCCCGTCGCCGCCCGCGCCAACTTCAGGGCCATGTCGATGGCGTCCGATCCGCTCGGCGCGAACAGCACCTTGCAGAGGTCGCCCGGCGCGATCTCGGCGAGCTTGCGCGCGGCCGCCACCGCCGGTTCGTCGGTGAAGCGGCGCGGTGAATAGGGGAGGTCGTCCAGCTGCCGTTTTATCGCCTCGATCATCCGGGGATGGCCATAACCGATGTGATGGACGTTGTTGCCGTGGAAATCCATGAACCGCCGGCCCGTCATGTCCTCGATCCAGATGCCTTCCGCCTTTCTGACGGCGGAAAGACAGGGGGTCGATGCGGATTGATGTAGGAAATACCGGCTGTCTTCGTCGAGAAGACGGCGGAGATTTTCGTCGTCGGTCTTGGCATGCCAGGCACGCCGGCGCGGCGAGAGGTTGCCGGAAAGTTTCATGTCACTGTCCCCCGATTCGGCTGACGGTTGCCGATGCGCATCCAGACCGGTCCATGGTGTTCGAACAGCGCCATCACCCCCATCACCGCGAAGACGATGAGCAGGATGGAGACGCTCATCGCACACGCCGCCCCGTAATACGATCCTATGGCGGTGCTGAAGATGCCGTACGAGGCCAGCTTGTTGTCCGGACTCATCAGGAAGATCACCGCGGAAAGGGTCGTCATTCCGTGCACGAAGACATAGAGCGTGCCGAGCAGCGCGGCTTTGTACATCATCGGCAAGATGACCCTCGTGAACCGCTGTATGAGGGAGGCGCCCAGGATCTCGGCGGCCTCGTCGACGGAGGCGTCGATCCGCTGGAGCAGGGCCCGCCCGGCCAGCACGCCGACGAATATGTTCCCGAACAGGATGTTGATGACCAGGATAGCCATGGTGCCCGTGAGCGCCAGCTCCTCCATGCCGAAGGGAAAATTGAAGGCGATGATGTAGCCGATGCCGAAAATCACGCCGGGCAGGACGGCGGGCAGCATGGAGACGAAGCTCATGATGCTGGCGCCAGGGGGGCGCACCCGCTCGACCAGATAGGAAAGGACCAGTGCCAGGAGACCCCCCAGCGGCGCGGCGATGGCCGCCACCTGGAGGCTTTTCCAGATCACCTGCACGCCTACCCATTCGGAGACGAAACCGGCCACCGATTCCTTCGACGTGTAGTAGTCGAGGGTGAAGGTGTAATCGATGCCCCACAAACGGACGAAGGAGCCGACGATCACCGTACCGTAGAGCAACAGGATGAAACTGATGACCGCGAGGCTGACCAGGGTCAGCCCGATCTTGACCGGCCGCGGCACCGGCAGCTCCGGCGGCCCGCCCGTCGAGTTCCCGGTGTCGTACCGCTTGCGCCGGCCGATGCTCTCGAGGAGGAAGTAGATGGATACCGCCGGCACGATGATCCACATCGCTATCGCGGCCGCCAGTTCGGTGTTCTGGAACCCGGTGATTTCGTCGTACAGGATGCCCGCGAGAACCGGAAAGTCCTTGCCGATGACCAGCGGGTTGGCGAAGTCGGTCATCGAGAGAACGAAGCACAGGATGAAGGTCCGGATCAGCCCCGGCTGGGAAAGCGGCAGCGTGACATGGCGGAAAATTTGCCAGGCGTCGGCGCCCTGGCTGGCCGCCGCTTCCTCGACCCGGCCGTCGTACTTGGAGAGCACGTTGTCCATGATGATGAAGGCGGGGGGGAGGAAACCGAATACCTGGGCGACGATGACGCCGCTGAACCCGTAGAGGTTGGTCACGTCGGCGTCGATCCAGCCCAGGGTCTGGTCCAGGAACTCCTTGGTGAAGGCACCGTTGCGCCCGAACAGCAGGATCGCCGCCGTGGCGATGATGACGGGAGGCGAGACCAGGGGCGTCAGGGTCGCGTAGCGCACGAACACGGGAAACGCGATGCCGCCGCGATTGATCCCGAAGGCGATGGCGAAGGCCAGCGACGTGGTCAGGATGCAGGTGATGAGCGCCAGAGTGAGGCTGTTCCTGGCCGCCTTGATCAGCCGCCTCTCGGTCACCACGCTCAGGTAGTGAGCCAAACCGAATCCGCGCCGCAGGCCCGAGCGCAAGCGGTCGAACTCGGCCTTGGAAATCTTGGACTTGATCTTGAAGGCGAGCGAAATGCGCTTGTGAAGCATGACCACGGAGATCGGATACTGTTCGTCGAAGCGCGCCCGCGTCTCCGCGTCCAGGGCCGCGACGGCCTTCTCGGCGGCGGGGATCTGCTTGTCGAAGGCAGCCTTTCTGTCCCAGGTGACCGGCTGGCCGATCAGTTCCAGGGCCGCCGCCGTAGCTTCCATGCGCTGACGGGGTTTGGCCTTCCTGACCCAACGCGTGAAGGTCTTTTCCCGATTTTCCGGCTCCATCTCGTCCAGCGCGTCCAGCGTCATCTCGCGCAGCTCGGGCAGTGGCAGGGGGTTGCTGACCGAGAAACTCTCGACCAGCACCGAGCCCAGCGGGTAGGCGATGAAGACGCCCAGCAGAAGGGCGACCAGCACGGTCACGCCATACGCGGCGACGTGCCGTTTCATTCTTCGACCTCGGGGGATGGATCGTCTGCGGAAAACACCATGGCGGCGCCCGGGCGGACGCGCCAGGTCACCTGGTCGCCAACGGCGAGGCCACTGTCCAGCCATTCGGACGTGGACAGGTCGGCGATCAGCTTCTGGTCGCCCTCGATCACCACCCGGGCACGGATGGTCTGCCCGAGAAACGTGATCGATTCCAGCCTGCCGGTGAGGCCGCCGTCGCCGGCCGGCGCCAGCGAGATGTGCTCGGGACGGACGCAAACGACGTAACGGTCCCGTCCGGCCAGGGCCTCCGGAACGGTGGCCTCGACGATGCCGCCTTCGACCTCAAGTCGTCCGTCGCCGGCGGGCCGCGCCGGCAGATTGTTGGTGGAGCCGATGAATTCGGCGACGTAGTGCACCGCGGGTTTGAGGTAGATTTCCATCGGCGGGCCAACCTGCAGGATGCGCCCGGCGCTCATCACGGCCACCCGGTCGGAGATGGAGAGCGCCTCTTCCTGATCGTGAGTGACGTAGACGGTGGTGATGCCGAGGCGATCGGCCACGGCGCGTATTTCGTCGCGCAAGTGGCCGCGGATCTTGGCGTCCAGCGCCGACAGCGGCTCGTCGAGCAGCAGGATGGCCGGGTCGGGCGCCAGGGCGCGGGCCAGCGCGACCCGCTGCTGCTGGCCGCCGGAGATCTCGTGCGGGTAGCGGTCCTCCAGGCCGATCAACTGGGTGAGCTCGCAGAGTTCCGCGACGCGCCGGGAGATCTCGTCCTTGGGACGGCGGCGGACGATCAGCGAGAAGCCGATATTCTGGGCGACGGTCTGGGTGGGGAACAGGGCATAGGACTGGAAGACGAAGCCGACCCCGCGCTTGTTCGGCGGCAAGGTCTCCACTCGCTTTCCATCGATGGTGAGCGTGCCCGAGTCGGCCCGGGTGAAGCCGGCGATGATGCGCAGAAGGGTGGTCTTTCCGCAGCCGCTGGCGCCGACCAAGGTGACGAATTCACCCGCCGCGATGTCGAGGGTCACGTCGTCGACCGCGGTGACGTCGCCGAATCGCTTGACGATTCCCCGGAAGCTCAGGTGGGCCACGGAATTTCTCCCTGCGGACAAAAGAAGGCCCTCCCCCGGGCGGGAGGTACGACCGTGCCCCTGGCGGGACACGGTCGGTTGCATACCCTGATGCGCGAGGTTCGCGCTCCTTGACAGTCGGACTCTGGTTTAATTCTCGTAGAGATCGGCCCATTTCTTCTTGAACGCGTTGGCGTCCAGCGGCCGGCGCATCTTCCACAGGTGCACCTTCGAGATGTCTATCTTACCGTAGCCCGGAACCGCGCCGATGCCGATGAAGGGACCGAGCGCCTCGGCGCCGTCCTTGCTGAACAGCCAGTCCAGGAAGATCTTGCCTTCCTTCGGGTGCTTCGCTCCGGCGAGCAGACCGGCACCCTCCACGACATTGGGCGAGATCCGGCCGATTACCATTTCAACCGATCTGCCGGCGT
This sequence comes from Pseudomonadota bacterium, assembly GCA_022572685.1. Taxonomy (GTDB): domain Bacteria; phylum Pseudomonadota; class Alphaproteobacteria; order Kiloniellales; family J153; genus JACZVL01. The sequence goes on along the minus strand of JACZVL010000046.1, from coordinate 3,025 downwards.
CGACCTGCTGGAGGATGGCGCCGTCGTAGCTGAGACCGATGACCGTCTCGCCGCTGGCCGTCTGGCGAGCCGCGGCGCTGCCGCTGGAATTATACTGGAAGATGTTCTGGTGCAGGTTGTCGACGAAATTCCAGCCGAACACATCGACCATGGTCGAAAAGATGCTCAGGCCCGTCCCCGACTTGGTCGGCGCGGCGATCGTGATGGCGCCCTTGTAGACGGGCTTGACCAGGTCCTCCCACGTGGTCGGCATGGGCAAGCCCTTCTCCTCGAGCAGCTTGGTGTTCACCGCCATCGCCATGACCGTGGCGTTGTGGCCCATGTAGAAGCCGTCATCGTCGCGGAATTCCTCCACCACCGGGCTGTTCTCGGGGACGTAGGGCTCCAGGGCCCCGGCGGCCTTCAATTGCTCGAGGGCGATACCGTTGATCATCCAGATGACGTCGGCCTGCGGGTTTTCCCTCTCGGCAATGGCCCGCTCGGTGATCGGGCCGGTCGACAAGTTGACGGCCGAAACCTTGATGTCCGGGTACTTCTTCTGGAACGCCTCCATCATCACCTTTTCGATCTTTGGGTTGGACGCCGTGTAGAGAACCAGCTCGCCGGGCTCGGCCGCGGCCACTCCGGGGAGGCCCGCGGTCACGAGTCCGGCCAGCGCGAACAATCCCAAGGCCTTGATGTAACGTCTCATTGTGTCGCCTCCTCTATCCATTATTGGCTCGCTTGCCGTCAGGCGGGGGCGGCCTCGACCGAAGGGATGTCCCGATGACCCCCGGGTTTCCTTCGCATGAAATGACGACCGCCTCCTAAACCTCCCCGCGGCAAAGAGCGGCGGACCGATATCCTAGTCCGCGCGTTTCGAATCGACGGAAGCCCGCCTGGCCGGGGCGCCCCTGGGGGACAGCGGGATCGCCACCCCGCACCCAAGGAAAACTTATTCACCGCAGCCAACGCGCCCTCCGTCGGAAAAACAGTAACGTGCATTCCCCCCCGGTTCAAATTACAATCCATTATGAAAAGACCTAGAAAATCTAGGGGTAGTGAAAGACCATGTCGCGACATCTTCCACCTTTGAACTGGCTGCGCTCCTTCGAGGCGGCCGCCCGCCACCTGAGCTTCACCCGCGCCGCCGAAGAGCTGAACGTGACCCAGGCGGCGGTGAGTCAGCAAGTGAAGGCGCTGGAGAGTCGCCTCGGCATTCCCCTCTTCCGCCGGGTCCACAACCGGTTGTTTCTCACCTATGCCGGTCAGGCGTGGCTCCCCAAACTGCGCGCCGGGTTCGATCTGCTTGCCAGCGGCACCGAGGAGCTTCACATCTACGATCGGGGGGCCAGCCTGACCGTGCGCGTCCCGTCATCCTTCTCGATCCAGTGGCTGGTCCCCCGTCTGGGTCGCTTTCATGCGCGCTATCCGACCATCGACATCCGGCTGATCGCTCTCGGGCGGGCGCAGGACGTGGACGGTGCGGTCATCGACCTGGACATCCGCAACGGCACCGGCGACTGGCCGGGACTGGAGTCCGTCATCCTCATGCGCGAGAACGTGTTCCCCGTCTGCAGTCCCCAGACCGCCGCGGGCGACCGTCCCCTGAGGGAGCCCGGGGACTTGGCCGGCCACGAGTTGCTGCACGTCGGCGGCTACCGCGAGGACTGGCCCATGTGGTTCGAGAGGGCCGGCCTGAAGGACTTCGATGTCTCGCGGGGGCCCCATTTCGACCAGTCGATCACCGCCATCCACGCGGCCATCAATGGGATGGGCGTCGTCCTCGGGCGCTCGACACTGGTTGCCGGGGAACTGGCGGCCGGGCGCCTGGTCGCTCCCTTCGACATCAAGCTTGCCGGCGAGGACGCCTACTGGATCACCGCTCCCCCCGCCCTCGGCAAGCGTCCCCACATCGTCGCCTTCCGCAACTGGCTGGAGGAGGAGGCGGCGGCCGGCCTGTAGGCGGCAGGTCCATGGCGGTTCTCGACCCAACGGCGATGCTAGAGCATTATCCGATCTTATGGGACCGGCGCGCGGGCGCACGCCTGCCGCGGACCGGTGGACCCGGAGTGAGCCGGGGCCGCCACCCCGCCTTGCCCGCCGATGCCGCCACGCCGTAGATAAGAGGCGACGGCAGAGCGAGAGCGGCGGCAATCATGCCCAAAGACCTATCTATCGCCACCGACGGCCTGGCGGGCCCGGCCGAATTGGCCGGAGCGCTGGCGCGCCTGGACGCGGAAGGCGCGGTATCCCTGCCGCTGCTCGACGCGCGCGCCCGGCGGCGCCTGATCGGGGCCACCACCCGCCTGCCCTACCGTCCGGCGATCCCGGTGACCGGCACCGGCGCGAACGCGGTCCGTCAGGACTTCGAGCTGTGCATGGCGATCCCCGAGCGCAGCCTGCTGCGCGCCTTCGCCGTCGCCCTCGAGGCGCTGTTGAACGCGGCGCTGGACCGCCTGAAGCCCCCGCCACTCGCCGAACCGCTGCATCTCGACGACCTGATCGTGCAACGCTACCCCAAGGACTCCTTCGGCATCACGGCGCATCGCGACCACCTCCGCTACCAGGACCTGGTGGCACTGGTGACCCTGAGCGGGAACGCGCGTTTCTGCCTGTGCGACGATCGCGCCGGCCGGGGCGCGCGTGAACTCCCCTGCCCGCCCGGCCATCTCCTGCTGATGCGCGCGCCGGGCTTCGGAAATCGGCGCGACCGGCCGTTCCATTTCCTCGACCGAATAACAAGGCCCCGGCTTTCCCTCGGCCTGCGCCACGACGCGAGGGGCCCGTGACCCGGCCCCGGCGCCCCCTCGGCCTGACCACCGGCGACTTCGACTTCGAGCTGCCGCGCGAGGCCATCGCCCAGCACCCGGTCAGCCCGCGCGACGCCGCGCGGCTCTTGGTTGTGGACCAGGGCCTCGAAGACCGGGGCGTGGCCCACCTCCCCGGCCTGCTGCGCCCGGGCGACGTGCTGGTGGTCAACGACACCCGGGTGATCCCGGCGCGGCTGTTCGGCCGCCGCGGCGCGGCCAAGGTCGAGGTCACC
>JACZVL010000045.1 GCA_022572685.1 Pseudomonadota bacterium | reverse complement strand
GTTACATTTATAAGTCGGTGACCTAATCCGGCCCCAGGGTGTAACTGCGGGGCAATCATGAGATCATTGCAACCCAGATTTGCACAGGCTCCCTATTGTCAAATACTAGTGTGTCCCCCATAGTATGGGCATCTTAACGGCGCTTTAGCCTTTGCACGTTAAAATGGGAAAGGAATAATGATGAGCCTATCGATGCAAAGCGCGAGCCACACCTATCATCCAATTTGGCCTATCCCTCACGGGTAATTCGGATCGCTATTCCTTCCGAAACCGCTTCGGTATGATTTTCCGAACACGCTCCCGCCGCTGTGTCTTTCGTATAAGGTAGAGCGCGTTTCTGTAGAGGCCTGGTGGCATTCCGGGTTCCTTTTGCCAATCCTCCACATGGTCGATAAACATGTCGCCGGACGCCAGGATCGCTTGCTTGAATAAACTGTAGACGGGCACAAAAGGAATGTATTGCATGCGAACATAAAGTCCAATGGACTCGATAAAAGAGAAATACTTTATTAGATTTAGATAGACGTTTCTATCGTTTTCCCTGTTGGCGTTGGTTTCATCCTTGCTTCGAGAACGAAGACTTTTTAAAAATTTCGCACACTTTTCTTGAATCAACCTTGCTTTTTCTGCGTCTGACGCCAGAGGGTTTTCCAAACGGACCGCAGTATCAATTTCCCCATAACGGGTGCCAAATTCTGATCTAGCGTCGTCGATATTTTTCCAATACTCCAAGAGCGTGAAGAAAAAAGAAGCACGGGCCAAGTTTGCGCTTTGCCTCAAGGCCAGCACCGCAATGATCGCAGCTGCTGCACCGGCGACTAGATAAAAGACCTGGATCCACGAATTCACTCCGAAGTAGCTAGGGTCCCCAAGGCTGTCAGTGAGGAAGCCCACAAGCGGCGCAGATTGCGCCTCTGCATGGTCGAGCGTGTCGGTCATGTCGGAATCACTAGATGGCCTCGTTCCCAAATATCAACCCTGCCAAATCGCCGGTTGTAATGCAACAGTTTCAACACAACGCACGTGGACCCCGGCAGTTATGATAACCTGCCACGAAGGGCGGCTCCCGACGTGGGCGACACGGCCCATGGCACACAGGGGAAGGCATTCGAGACCATGAAGAACATTTCCGTGGACGGCGCGCGGCTCTGGGACTCGCTCATGGAGATGGCCAAGATCGGCGCCACCGCGAAGGGCGGCAACTGCCGCCTGGCGCTGACCGATTTGGACCGGGACGGCCGCGACCTCTTCGTGCGCTGGTGCGAGGCGGCCGGCTGCAGCGTGACCGTGGACGCCATGGGCAACATCTTCGCCCGCCGCCCCGGCCGCGACGACTCGCTGGCGCCGGTGATGACCGGCTCGCACCTGGACACCCAGCCGACCGGCGGCAGGTTCGACGGGGTCTATGGCGTGCTCGCCGGGCTGGAGGTGATCCGCACCCTCAACGACCACGGCATCGAGACCGAGGCGCCGGTCGAGGCGGTGGTCTGGACCAACGAGGAAGGCGCCCGCTTCGCCCCCGCCATGACCGCTTCCGGCGTCTTCGCCGGGGTCTTCGAGTTGGACTGGGCCCACGGGCTGACCGATCCCGACGGCAAGACCCTGGGCGACGAGCTGGCGCGCATCGGCTACCGGGGCGAGGCCGAATGCGGCGGCCGCGCGATCAAGGCCTACTTCGAGGCGCACATCGAGCAGGGGCCGATCCTCGAGGCCGAGGGCAAGCCGGTCGGCGTGGTCACCGGCGCGCAAGGCCAGCGCTGGTTCGAGATCACCGTGACCGGCGCCGAATCCCACGCCGGCACCACGCCCATGGACCGGCGCAAGGACGCACTGGTCGGCGCGGCGCGCATGGTGACCGAGGTCCAGCGCATCGCGACGGCGCGGCCGCCGCACGCGGTGACCACGGTCGGGGTGCTGCAGTCCAGCCCCAACTCGCGCAACACCATCCCGGGCCGCGTGTTCTTCACCGCCGACCTGCGCCACCCCGACGACGCGACGCTAACCGCCATGGCCGCCGAGCTGCGCACCGCCTGCGCGGGCGTGGCGGCCGAGTCCGGGCTGGCCTGCGAGGTCGAGGAGATCTGGTATTTCGCGCCGATCGCCTTCGATGAGGACTGCGTGGCGGCGGTGCGCCAGGGCGCGGGCGGGCTCGGCTACGGCCACCGGGACATCGTCTCCGGCGCCGGCCACGACGCCTGCTACATCGCCCGGGTCGCGCCGACGGGCATGATCTTCGTGCCCTGCAAGGACGGCATCAGCCACAACGAGATCGAAAGCGCCGAGCCCGGCGATTTGGAGGCCGGCTGCAACGTGCTGCTGCACGCCATGCTCGAACGCGCCGGCGGCTGATCCCGAACCCTCGAACCAAGAATTAAAGGAAATTAAAGGGGACTGTCCCCATTTTTTCGTAGTTTATCGTTTTATTTCAGATGGTTGTGGAGGGTTGCCCGGCGGCCGCGCCGTCCTTCGGCTCGATCTCGAAGTAGCCCTGCAGGGTCCGCGTGGTCGGCTCGGTGACGTAGTAGACGCCGTTGATGATGTTGCTGTGGGACTTGTCCCACTTGGTCGCGTCGAAGTCCCAGCCGATCAGGTGAATTCGCTTCTCCGGGTCGTCGAGCAGGCGGCGCAGGCGCCGGCTGAGCACCGCCTGGAAGTGCGACAGCACGCGCAAATCGGCGTCGTCGGTCGCGCTCAGAAGCTCGCGCTGGGTGACCCGTCCGCACTTCTGGGCGAACAGCCGGAGGCGCACCCGATGCGGCTCGGAAAGCCCGTGCAGCAACCGCACCGCGAGGTCGGGCGACAGGTCCATCGGCCGGCGCCACAGCAGCTTGCTTTGCGCCTTTGCCGGCGCCGCCGCGATCGACGGCTGGCCGGCGAAGGCCTCGATCAACTCCTTCTGGGTTTCGGCGGAGAGCCGCCGGAAGTCCGACTGTTCGATGACGATGTGCATGGCCATCCTCCCGAATCACGCAACCGCCCCGGCAACGGCGCGGGGCGACCCAAAACCGGCGGTTAGATTAACCCAAAGGCCCCTCAAGCGCGAGTGAAACCCCTGGGCCTCGCTGACGGCTCAGTCGGACAGCGCGAGCGGCGAGAAGCGGATGTCGCGGTCGTAGACGTCCACGCCCTCGCTGCGCTTGAGATAGCCCACCACCGCGTAGGTCAGCGGCGTGGCGGCGGCCTCGTAGGCCGACTTGACCAGCCACTGGGTCACGATCATAGCGACCAGGGCGTCGAGCGGGATCACGCCGGCGAAGGCGAGGGTGATGAAGATCGTCGAGTCCAGGCCCTGGCCGACCAGGGTCGAGCCGATGGTGCGTGCCCACAGCCAGCGCCCCTCGGTCGCCACCTTCATCTTGGCGAGCACGAAGGCGTTGGCGAACTCACCCACCAGATAGGCCAGGAACGAGGCCCCGAGGATGCGCGGCGTGGCGCCCAGGATGCGCTGGTAGGCCTCCTGGCCGTCCCAGAACGAGGCCGCCGGCAGCACCAGGCCGACCCAGATCGCGGCCACCACGATCAGGTTGCACAGAAAGCCCAGCCAGATCACGCGCCGGGCCTGCCGAAAGCCGTAAACCTCGGTCAACACGTCGCCGAGGATGTAGCTGACCGGGAAGATCACGATGGCGGCGGGCAGCAGCAGGCCGAAGACGGAGATCAGCTTGACCGCGGTGATGTTGGCCGCGATCAGGCAGGTGATGAACAGCGCGACCAGGGTGATGAAGCGGAACGAATAGGTCATGGGCCTTGTCGGGGTCGGTTCCTGGGGTCGGACCCAGGTAATAGGCGCGGAGAGGCCGCGGCTCAACCACGTTCTCGGTGCTAATACGACCGCGGCAAATCCAGCACGTGCTCGGCCAGGTAGGCCAGGATCAGATTGGTCGAGATCGGCGCGATCTGGTACAGGCGGGTCTCTCGGAACTTGCGCTCGACGTCGAATTCTTCGGCGAAGCCGTAGCCGCCGTGGGTCTGCAGGCAGGCCTCGGCGGCGGCCCAGGAGGCGTCGGCGGCGAGCAGCTTGGCCATGTTGGCCTCCGGCCCGCAAGACACCCCGGCCTGGAACAGCGCGGCGGCGCGCCGGACCATGAGCTCGGCCGCCTCGGTCTGGGCGAAGGCGCGGGCGATCGGGAACTGCACGCCCTGGTTCTGGCCGATCGGGCGGCCGAAGACCTGGCGCTCCGTGGCATACTTGCGTGCCGTCTCGATGAACCAGCGGGCGTCGCCCAGGCATTCGGCGGCGATCAGGATGCGCTCGGCGTTCATGCCGTCGAGGATATAGCGGAAGCCCTGGCCCTCCTCGCCGATCCGGTCCGCCACCGGGACCTCGAGCCCGTCGATGAAGACCTCGGTGGTGGCGTGGTTGATCATGGTCCGGATCGGCCGGATCGTGACCGGCGGGTTTTCGCCCCCGGTCGCCGCCTTCAGATCGACCACGAAGACCGACAGCCCCTCGCCTTTCTTGCGCACCTCCTCCTTCGGCGTGGTGCGGGCCAGCAGCAGCATCAGATCGGAGTGCTCGGCGCGGCTGGTCCAGACCTTCTGGCCCTGGACCAGGTAGCGGTCGCCCTGGCGTTTGGCGGTCGTCGCCAGGCCGAGGGTGTCGCTGCCGCTACCCGGCTCGGTCACGCCGAAGGCCTGGAGGCGCAGGTTCCCGGCCGCGATCCCGGGCAGCCAGCGGCGCTTCTGCGCTTCGCTGCCGTGGCGCAGGATGGTGCCCATGGTGTACATCTGGGCGTGGCAGGCGGCGGCGTTGCCGCCGGACTTGTGGATCTCCTCCAGGATCGCGGCGGCCGCCGAGAGCGGCAGGCCGCTGCCGCCGTAGGCCTCCGGGATCAGCGCCGCCAGGTAGCCGGCCTCGGTGAGCGCGCGCACGAAGTCCTCCGGATAGGCCCGCTCGCGGTCGTGCGCGCGCCAGTATTCGCCCGGGAACTTGGCGCAGAGCGCGCGCACCGCGGCCCGGATCTCCGGGTGGTCGGGAGCCCTGGGGTCGTCGCTTGTGGAATCTGTCATCGCCGCCTCGCCCGCGTCATGTACCGAACCTACAACAACTCGCGCCGGCTTGAAAATCGCTCGCGGCAGCCAGCCTTGCCCGGCGCGCCGCCGTCCCGGCATACTCCGGACCATGGAAACCCCGCCGCGCCGCCAGCACCGCGAGGTCATCGAAGAGCTGCTCGAACTCGACGGCGCCCGGGTCGCCGACATCGGCTGCGGCGACGGCGCGCTGACCCGCCTGATGACCCGCCTGGGCGCGCGGGTGACCGGCATCGAGCCCTCGGAAGGCCAGCTCGCCCGGGCCCGCGCCGCCGAGCCGGCCGGCGACGAGGACTACCTCCAGGGCGTGGCCGAGAACCTGCCGCTGCCCGACGCCAGCCTCGATGTCGCGGTGTTCTTCAATTCCCTGCATCACGTAGCCGTCGAGCACCAGGGCAAGGCGCTCGCGGAGGCGGCGCGGGCGCTCAAGCCGGGCGGCCGGCTCTGCGTGATCGAGCCGCTCGCCGAGGGGCCGCATTTCCAGGCCAACCGCGGCATCGAGGACGAGACCCGGGTGCGGGAGATGGCCTACCTGGCGCTGCAGACGGCCTTCGCGGGTCCGGACTTCGAATCCGACCACGAGTTCAGCTACCTGACCGAGGTCCGCTACGCCGACTTCGAGGCCTTTCGCGACGGCATGATCGCCGTCGACGAGCGCCGCCGCGCCGTGGTCAACGAGCGCGAAGCCGAGCTGCGCGCCGCCTTCGAGGCGAACGCCGAACGCCGCGACGGAAAATTCACCCTCGACCAGCCGATCCGCCTGAACCTGATGGTCCGGGCGTGAGGGGGGGGGAACGGGGGGGTGGCGGCCGTGGCCGTCGATCGGGCGGGCGCGTCATCGACCGCTATCGTCATTCACCCCACAATCGTCCCTAGGCCCATGCCGATCAGGCCGAGGCCGAGCAACCGGGTGACGAATTGGCTGTGGGGGACGAGCTTCTCGATCAGGACATAAACCGTGAGCCCGACGATCCAGAGGGCATTCATGACCCCGGCGACGAAGAGAAGCCCCATCAGCGCCCAGCAACAGCCGACACAGAACAGACCGTGCCGCCATCCCATGACGAAGGCACCCCAATCTCCGTCACGCCACTGGGTCATCAGGAAGCCGATCGGCGTGCGACATTGGCGCAGACAGGCTTGCTTCACGGGCAGAAACTGATAGACGCCGGCGGCGATGAGAACGCCGCCGGCCAGCGGGCCCGAGGCAATTTTCATCGTCATCGGCGTCAAGTACGCAAGCTCGGTGAGCACCCCCTGGACCAGCGTCGCCCCCGCGCTGAAGGCAGACCAGATCGCGAGGTAGCCGCCCGCAAACAAAAGAACCGACGCCCAAGGGACGCGCCGGCCGCGCTCCGCCGCCCGCATGCGGGCATAGGCCACGGTCATGGGCGCGGCCGTCGGCAGCATCATCGCCGCCATCATGACCGTCCACATGAGGAACAATCCGGAGAGTTGCGCCGGGCCAAACGGCCGCGGCGTCGTCATCGGCGACAGGCCTGGACCGGCCGACATGTCGCCGATCATGACGGCGAGATAGATCCAGCACCCGAGCACGATTGCCGCCGGCCCCCCGAGCAGCAGGGCAAGCCGTGCCGGAGAGATGGGCGAAAGCCGCAATGAGGCGTCGAACATACCCGTCTGCCGACCTCGGCCCGGTTATTCGCTCTGATACGCGAAGGGCGAGAAAAATCCGGTCTTGTCGGACAACTCCCACGACCAGCCGTGGTCGGAATAGGAGAGCTTCGTGGACTTGGCCAAGGTCGCCGGAAAACCGGGAGAGATGCACAGCGGGTGGCCGGTGATCGTAATAGGACCGTCGTTCTGCCCGTTCATCTGGACGATTTCGACATCGGCGATTTGCGGAATCTTCAGGGAATATGTTCCACCGTTCGCCGAGAATTCGATGGGCACCGATTTGACACCGACGATCTCTCCGATATGGGAGGCGAGACGTGCCGGATGGCCGCCGGCCTGGCCACCGAAGATCTTGAGAAGCGCGTTGTGCTGCGCCTCGTCGGCACGTTCATCCACATAGAGCGCCACCTTCCACTGGGTTTCGATCATGGGCCCCGGAGAATGGACGGCAAGCGCGAGGTTGAGATTCGAGAGTGAAACGCCCTCGTCCTCGCCCTTGTCGATGTGCCAACCGACCAGGCCCGTGCATTCGCCCTGGGTCGGCGCAGAGAGGAATGCGCATGGACAGGCCGCATCGCAGTTGCAGCTTTCAAAAAAAGTCCCTGATAAATGCCAATCGCCCGCCATAAAGGCCTCCATTTGTTGGTTGAGCCATTGCAATACTAGACAATCGAGATGTTAAAAATGTACAGTTCTGTGAATCGTTGACAGTACTGTACTGGTCCGAACACCGAGCCAGTTCCACGATGACCGGTTTCCATAAGGACGCCCTCATGAATCAGATCGCGCTGAACCGGGAAGATCCCTACCCCCTTGTCGAGCAGATCGTCGAAGGCATCCGGTGCCAGATCGAGGAACGCCAGCTGCGGCCAGGATCCAAGCTGCCGTCGATCAGGGCCTTTGCATCCACGCATAACATCAGCCGCTTTACCGTCGTCGAAGCCTACGATCGGTTGGTGGCGATGGGGCATTTGAAATCGCGCCGCGGCGCTGGTTTTTTTACCATCTCGTCGGAAGCCAAAACCGCGCGGTCGGTGCGCAAATTCGATCACAAACGCAATGAGGAGATGGTCTGGCTGATCCGGCGGCTGCTGAACGCCCGTGACGGGGTGATCCTGGCGGGCGGGCCGTGGCTGCCCGATGCGTGGCTGGATGAATCCAATATCCGCCGCTTCGTGCGCATGATGGCGGGCAAGCCGGGCACGCATCTGATCGACTACGGCAATTCGTTCGGATATCCGCCGCTACGGGAATTGATCGCCGATAAGATTCTTTCCGAAATCGGCGTAACCGCCCGGGCATCGCAGATCCTGCTGACGACCGGGGCGAGCCAGGCGCTGGATCTCGTCAGCCGCTGTCTATTGAACGCCGGCGACAAGGTCCTCGTCGACGATCCCGGCTATTACAATCTGTTCGGCAATCTCCGGCTCCAGGGTCTGCAGCTGATCGGCGTACCCCGCGGCCTCGACGGCCCGGATGTGGATGTCCTGGAAGCGCTCGCCGAAGAACATCGTCCCAAGCTTTATTTCACCCAGTCCGTGCTGCAGAACCCGACCGGCACGTCGATGAGCCCTCATGTCGCGTTTCGCGTGCTGCAAGCTGCCGGGCGCCACGACTTCCGGGTGGTTGAGGACGATATCTTCTCGGATCTCGAAACCGAGGCCGCACCACGGCTGGCGGCGCTCGATCAGCTCGAGCGCGTAATCTATATCCGAAGCTATTCGAAGACCCTTTCGGGAAGCATTCGGTTGGGTTTCATCGCCTGCGATCAGGTCATCGCCGACGATCTCGCCGATGTGAAAATGGTCACCTCCATTTCCAGTTCGCGGTTCACGGAGAAGCTTCTCTACCATCTGCTGATGGGAGGCCACTACAGGAAGTACATTGTCCGTTTGAGGGAACGTATCGGCGAAGCCCGCGGCAACGTCCTCAACGCCTTCGGCCGAATCGGGTTGGAGACTTTCCACGACACCGAAACCGGCATGTTCTTATGGGCCAGGTTCCCCCATATCGAAAATTCTCTGCCGCTGGCGGAGGCGGCGTTGCGCGACGGCCTGATGCTGGCGCCCGGCACCGTATTCCGCCCCCATTTGGAACCGTCTCCTTGGATGCGATTCAATGTCGCCGTGTGCGATCATCCCGATGTGCACGGCCGTCTGGAAAAAATAGCCGCGAGCGGCGGTGGCTGATGGATCCCATGACCGGGGCGCTCTCGCAGTCGGCGCGCACGATCGCCCTCGACCAGCCGATCCGCCTGAACCTGATGGTCCGGGCGTGAGGGGGGGGGTGTCGGCCTTGGCTGCCCATCCTCCTCTAAGCCAGGGCGGAGCGGATATCCGTCTTGGCGAAATCGTTCCCTTTGAATAGCAGAGGCTCCCCGCTTGCCTTGCTCAGCGCGAAGCTGAAACAGTCGCCGTAATTGAGCCCAGCCGGATGCCGACCCTTGCCGAAAATCCGAAAGGCCTGACGCGCAATGGCGAGTTGTTCGGCGTTAAAGGGAATGGTCTCAATCCCAGCGCGAAGCAAAAGCAAATCGAGCTCTCGGCCCCCTTCCTCGCCAAGCTCGCTTTCGACGACCAAACTGCACTCCAGCGCGGTTCCCGCCGAGATCAGCCGCATCGGATCCGATGCGATTGCTCGGGCAAAAAGCTCCGCATCCGCCTCGGCGAAAAGAATGGCGACGATGGCAGAGGTATCGATGACCATCAGCGGGGCAAGCCCTTATCGTCGTAGCCGATGATCTCGTCCGCTGTCCGGCCCGTATGACGCCGGATCTGGCCTGCCCGACGGCTGATCGCCATGATCTCGTCCTTGAGTTCGACCGGTGCTTTGGCGGTTTCCCGTTTCAACCGCTCGCGCAGCGCCTTGACCACCGTCTCGGTGATCGTTTCGCCCGTGCGCGCGGCAAGTTCGCGCGCCAGACGATCAGCTTCCGGATCCTTGATGTTCAGAGCCATGACCGTACCAATTACATAATAAAGAAGATTTTCTTTATTCTTCCTTGATTCGCCTGGAACTGCAAGCCCCTTCCAAGGTAGCCGGCTACCTGAGCGGATCGAATGTCGGCGGGGCGCCGACCTCGCGCCCCCCCTACAAGCTCGCGTAGTCGATCTCCCCAAAGCGGTCGAGGCGGCGGGTGACTTTGGGCATCTCGCTTTTTAAGCCGGAGCCGCAGTTGAACAGCACCACGCGTTCGTCCTTGCCGACCCGGCCGTCGGCGAGCGCTGTCTTGTAGGCGGCGAAGGTGGCCGCGCCCTCGAGACAGAGCAGCAGGCCCTCCTCGCGCGCCACCTCGGCGCGGGCGGCCAGGATGTCTGCGTCGGGCACCGCGATGGCGAAGCCGCCGGACTCGCGCACCGCCCGCAGGATCAGGAAATCGCCGACCGCGATCGGCACCCGCATGCCGCCGGCGATGGTCTCGGCGTTGTCCCACAAGGGCGCGTGCTCGGCGCCTTCGTCGAAGGCCTTGACGATGGGCGCGCAGCCGGTCGACTGCACCGCCACCATGCGCGGCCGCCGGTCGCCGAGCCAGCCGATGGCGCCCAGCTCGGCGAACGCCTTCCACATGCCGATCAGCCCGGTGCCGCCGCCGGTCGGATAGAAGATCACGTCGGGCAGTTCCCAGCCGAGCTGCTCGGCCAGTTCGATGCCCATGGTCTTCTTGCCCTCGATCCGGTAGGGCTCCTTCAGCGTCGAGCAGTCGAACCAGCCGGCCGCCGCCTTGCCGTCGCCGACGATCTTGCCGCAGTCGTTGATCAGGCCGTTGACCCGGTAGACCGTGGCGCCCTGAATTTCGATCTCGCTGATCATGGCCTCCGGCGTGTCGTCGGGGCAGAACACGGTCGACTTGAGCCCGGCGCGCGAGGCGTAAGCGGCCATCGCCGCGCCCGCGTTGCCGGCCGTGGGCATGGCCAGATTGGTCAACCCCAGCTCCTTGGCCATGGCCACCGCGAGCGCCAGCCCGCGCGCCTTGAACGAGCCGGTCGGCAGCCGCCCCTCCTCCTTGACGATGATCTCGCCGCCGCGCAGGCCCAGTTGCCCGGCGATGCGCGGCAGGGTCGCCAGCGGGGTGGTGACCTCGCCGAGGGTGACCACGTTTTCGCCCCGGCGCACGGGCAGGAACTCGCGGAAACGCCAGAACCCGCCCTCGCGCCGCGCCGCCAGCGCCTCCTTGGTGATCGCCCGGCCGAGGGCGTCGAGATCGTAACGCACCAGAAGCGGCCGCCCGACCTCGGACAGGCCGTGCACCCGGTCGGCCTGGTAGCGCTGGCCGGTCATGGAACATTCCAGGTGGGTGACGAAGGTCGGCAGGTCCTGGGTGATGACGGAGTCGAGCGGCATGGTGTCGGTTTCCTTCGGTATCAGCCCCAGAGCGCGGGCTCGGGCGGATGCAGGCTGCTGCCTTGGTAGCGCAGGCCCTCGGGCCGGTCGGCTTTGAGCAGCAGCGGCCCGTCGAGATCGACGAAGGCCGCGCCCTGGGCGAGGAGGATCGCCGGCGCCATGGCCAGCGAGGTGCCGACCATGCAGCCGACCATGATCTGGTAGCCCTGAGCCAAGGCCGCCTGCTTGAGCGCGAGCGCCTCGGTCAAGCCACCGGTCTTGTCGAGCTTGATGTTGACCGCGTCGTAGCGGCCGGCGAGGGCGGCGAGTGACTCGGTGGCGTGGCAGGATTCGTCGGCACAGACCGGCACCGGCCGCGGCACGCCGGCGAGCGGCGCGTCCTCGCCGGCCGGCAGGGGCTGCTCGATCAGGACCACGCCGAGCATGGCGAGCTTGGGCGCGAGCGCCACGTAGTCGTCCAGCGACCAGCCCTCGTTGGCGTCGACGATGAGCCGGGTCTGGGGCGCGTTCGCCCGCACCGCCTCGACCCGGGCCAGATCGTCGGGCCCGGCCAACTTCAGCTTGAGCAGCGGCCGCGCGGCCTGGGCGGCCGCCGCCCGGCCCATGGCTTCCGGTGTATCGAGCGACAGGGTGTAGGCGGTGGTGACCGGCTCCAGCGGCGATAGCCCGCAGAGCCGCCAGACCGGCTGGCCGGCGCGCTTGGCCTCCAGGTCCCAGAAGGCGCAGTCGAGCGCGTTGCGCGCGGCGCCCGGCGGCAGCAGCTCCTGCAATCCGATCCGGTCGAGCCCGTCCTCGACGCGTGGCCGCAGGCCCTCGATGGCCGCGATCACGCCGTCCACCGTCTCGCCGTAGCGGGCGTAGGGCACGCATTCGCCGCGGCCGGTCGCGACCCGGCCGTCGTTTTCGGTGACCGAAAGCTCGACCACGACTGGTTCCGCCGTTGTCCGGCTGCCGCGCGAGATGGTGAAACTTCCGGCCAGCGGCCAGGTCTCGTGGCGGACGCGCAAGCGGGGCATGGCTAGCCCAGTCGCGCGACGATCGGCGCGACCCCGTCCTTGAAGGGATCCACCGCCGGCAGGCCGAGCTCGTCCTCGATCCGGCGCAGCAGATCGCCGGCCGCGCCCTCGGCCATCTGGGAGGTGTTGACCGCGACCCCGACCGCCGCGACCCCCGGGTTGGTCAGGCGCGCCGCCGCCAGATTGGCCTCCAGGCAGTCCTTCAGGTCCGGCAGGGCATGGCCCGGCAGGCCGCGCATGTGGCCGCGGGTCGGCTCGTGGCAGAGCACCAGGGCGTCGGGCTGGGCGCCGTGCAGCAGGCCCAGGCTGACCCCGGCGAAGGAGGCGTGGAACAGCGAGCCCTGGCCCTCGATCACGTCCCAATGGTCCGGGTCGTTGGCCGGGGTCAGCCACTCGATGGCGCCGGAGATGAAGTCGGCGACCACGGCATCGACCGAGATGCCGTCGCCGGCGATCAGGATGCCGGTCTGCCCGGTGGCGCGGAAGTCGACGTTCAGGCCCTGGGCGCGCATCTCCTTCTCGAGGGCGAGGGAGGCGTACATCTTGCCGACCGAGCAGTCGGTGCCGACGGTCAGCAGGCGCTTGCCGGCGCGCTTCTCGCCGTCGCCGACCTGGAACTCGCGGGTCGGATGGCGCACGTCGAACAGCCGCCGGCCGTGCTGCCCGGCGACCGCGGCCAGGCTGGGCACGTCGGCCAGGCGGTTGTGCAGGCCGGCGGCCAGGTCCATGCCGAGCGGCAGCGCCTGTTCCAGGACCGCGACCCAGGCATCGGAGATCACGCCGCCACGGTTGGCGACCCCGACCACCAGCGTCCGGGCCCCGGCCTCGGCCGCTTGCTCGAGGCTCATCTCGGTCAGGCCCAGATCGGCGTTGCAGCCGGGCAGGCGGAGCTGCCCCAGGCACCATTCGGGCCGCCAATGGGCGATGCCCTGGGCGGTCTTGGCCGCCAACGGGTCGGCCGCGTCGCCGAGAAACAGCAGATAGGGATGCTCGATAGACATGCCGCCTGGACCCCTCCCCAGGCCCTGGTTGTTGGGGCCTGTTATGCGAGACCGAGCCCGCCGCCGCAAGCCCTCCGGACCGCGGCCATGCACAAGACCATGGCGGTCACCCTAGCGGTCGTCTATCCGCGGCTACTACGCGATATTTGAGGCGTTCGCCCCCGGACCCATAAAACAGATTCCCATGTGATTGGATGGAATTGGGTGGACAAATGGATATTTCCACGCCATTCTTAATCGGATGGAAATGGATAATGAAATGGATGGATTTTTCAACACGGCCACGCTGAAGATCACACCCGAAATACTGGCGTTGATCTCGGAGTTGGATGAATTCAAGGGAGCATGGCGCGCCCTGGGACGAATTTCGCCCGAGCGCCTTTCCGGCCTGCGCCGTGTCGCAAACATCGAAAGCATCGGTTCATCCACTCGGATTGAAGGAGCCAAGCTAACCGACCGGGAAGTCCAGCGGCTTCTTTCCAATATCGAGATCAAAGAATTAGCGAGCCGGGATGAACAGGAGGTCGCAGGTTATGCCGAAATCATGGAAATGGTTTTCGAGCGTTTTGACGTGATCGAGCCTACGGAGAACCATATCAAACAACTTCACCGCGATCTTCTCAAATACTCCAATAAAGACGAACGCCACCGCGGCGAATACAAGACGCTACCCAATCATATCGAGGCCTTCGGGCCGGACGGCAAGGGTCTGGGTATCGTGTTTGAAACGGCCTCGCCATTTGATACGCCACGACTGATGCAAGAGTTGGCGACCTGGGTTCAGTTAGCCGAACATGGAAAAGCGCTGCACCCTCTCTTGTCGATCGCCATCTTCGCCGTCGTTTTCCTCGCCATACATCCTTTTCAGGATGGCAACGGGCGGCTCTCCCGCGTTATGACCACCCTGCTATTGCTGAGAGCCGAGTATGAGTATGTCCCCTACAGCTCGTTAGAGAGTGTGATCGAGGAGAGTAAAGACGCTTACTACCTGGCGCTGCGCCAGACCCAAGGAACCATTCGCAGTGCCGCGCCGAACTGGCAGCCATGGGTTTTATTTTTGCTGAAAGCGCTGCAACAGCAAAAACGGCGGCTAGAGAAAAAGATCGAACGCGAGCGGACCGTTTTTGGCGATTTGCCGGAGCTTTCGGTTCGCATTCTAGAACTCGCCCGCGAACGCGGACGCGTTACCGTCGCCGAAGCGGCCAAGGCAACCGGCGCAAACCGCAACACGATCAAGGATCACATTAAGTCACTCACGGTAAACAGCCACCTGACCCGCCATGGTGCGGGGCGCGGGACATGGTATTCGCTGGCGTGAGCCAGTGTGATTCAAGGTTTCCGAAGGAGGTCGTTGAGAGGCGCTCTTTATTTTGGGCCGGCGACGGAACGATATTTGCGCCTTGAATCGCTTTGTCCGCTGGGCGCCGCTCAGCTCGCCAGCGGCAGGCGCATCACCATGGCCAGGCCGCCGCCATCCCGGTTCTCGGCGTAAATCTCGCCGCCGATCGCCTGCAGATTGCGCCGCACGACCCACAGCCCGATACCGAGGTGGGCGTCCCGGGTCTCGGCGCCGGCGGCCTCGGCGCTGCCGATGCGGTCCCGGCCCATGCGGTCCCGGCCCATGCGGTCGCGACGCAGGGAGACGTAGCGCTCGAAGATGCGCTCGAGATCGGCGTCGGGAACGCCCGGGCCCCGGTCGCGCACCACCAGGCCGGCCCAGCCGTCTTCGCGCAGCAGTTCGACCTCGATCTCGCCGCCCTCGGGCGAGGCCTCGATGGCGTTGTCGATCACGTTCTCGATCACGGTCTCCACCAGATCGTCGCCGGCGCGCACCACCACCTTGGGCGCGACCACCTGGGTGAGGCGCAGGCGGCGCCCGGCGAAGCTGTCGCCGTAGGCCGCCAGCATGCGCTCCAGAAGATCGGAAAGGCTGACCGTCGCACGCGGCGAGTCCAACAACTCCGCGGCCGCCTGATCGAGCCTGCGGGCGCTGGCGACCAGGTGGTCCAGGCGGTCGATCGATTCCTCGATCACCTCGAGCGCGCGCCGGCCGCGCGGGTTGTCCTCCGGGACCAGGCGCCGCAGCGGTTCGAGCGACTGGCGCATGATCGCGATCGGGGTCTTGAAGGCGTGGGCGTTGTCCTCGGCGGCCAGGCGCAGGTTGTCGGCCGAATCCCGGAGCGCCCCGGTCATGCGGTCGAACTCCTCGGCGACGAAGGCGAGCTCGGGCACCTGGTTCTGCGCCGCGAAGCCCGGGCCCTCGACGCGGCCCGCCGAGATACCGCGGGCCATGTCGCGGAACCGCCTGAGGCCGCGCCAGATGGTGAAGAACAGGCCGAGGGTGAAGACCGCCATGGCGAAGTAAATCCACGACGCCACCCGCACCTCGACGGTCTTCCAGTAGGGCTGGCCGATGGCGGTGCCCAGCATCGCGCCGGTCGAATGGGTGGTGATCACGGCCCAGCAACCGGCCCGGGTGGTGACCGGGGTGATCGAGGTCAGGAGCTCCTCCTGGCCGCTCGCCGTCCGGTGGCGCAGCGCCATGGGAATCTCGCCGTCGCAGGATTCGGTCAAGCGGCCGAGCACGCCGCGTTCGCGCAACTGCTCGCGCTCCTGGTCCAGGGTGGCGATGGCCGCCGGCGGCTCGGAGGCGACGAAGAAGAAACCCGAAATGCCGTCCCCGTCGGCCGGATGGTACAGCACCTTGATGCCGGTCTCATCGGTGGCCAGGGTCCGGATCGCGTCGTTCAGCGCGGGCAGCGAGGCGGCGCCCTCGCGCTCCAGCAGCGGCCGCAAGGACTCGGCGATCAAGCGGCCCTGGGCGCGCGCGCTCTCGAGCAGCAGCGCCCGCTTCTCGGCGTCGGCCTGGCGGAACTCGGAATAGAGAATGACCGGCACGGTCACGAAGACGATCAGCAGCAGGATCATCTTGCCGAGCAGGGAGCGGACCAGATCGCTCAGGGTGAAGCCGCTGCGCCGGGTTCGGGCGCGGCCGGCCGGCGCGGATGTCATACCAAGTCTGGTAGAGATCGCCCGGGCCACGGTCAGGCCTCTCCGCGCGACCCGCCCGAGTCCTCCCCATCCGCGGCGTCGCGCCAGCGGTAGCCGAAGCCGGGATAGTTGTCGATCGCCTCGAACTCCGGGTCCGCTTCCCGGAACTTCTTGCGGATGCGCTTGATGAAGGAGCGGACATTGGCCCGGAAGCCCTCGGTGCCATATCCGGCGGCGAAGTCCTTGCCGCGCACCACGTCGTAGATCTGCCGGTAGGTGACGTCGCCCTCGGCCTGGAACGCCATGAAGCGCACGATGCCGAACTCGCTGAGCGTCAGGTCGACCTGGGTGCCGCGCCAAAAGGCCCGGTGAATGTCCTGACGCAGCTCGAGCGGCCCACGGCGCAACACGCCGCCAGCGGCAGCCCCGGCGGCGGCCTGGCCCGCGGATACCGGGATCGGCTTGGCGCCCTCGGTGATCAGCCGCAGCCGGCCGAGGATGATCGGCAGGCGCCGCGATTTATCGATGAAGTCGACCGCGCCCCACTTGAGCGCGTTCTCTTCGTAGATCTCGTCGCTCAGCATGGTCAGAAATATGACCGGCACGTGGACTTCGCTCTCGCGCAGGCGGCGCAGCACCGCCGGGCCGTCCACCCCCGGCATGCGCCAGTCGAGCAGAACGGCGTCGGCGCGGTTTCCGGCCAGCAGATAGTCGAGCGCCGGCTGGCCGCCGGGGAAATCGACCACCTCGAAGCCTTGCTCGGCCAGATTGAGGCCGAGGGACTCCCGGAACAGGTCGTCGTCGTCGACGATCACGATCCGCGTACGCGGCGTCTCCAGCGGTAGGGGCTGTGGGGACATCGGCTATCCGGCGTTCGGGGCTTGCTGATGTTGGAGCAGCTCGGCGAAGCAGCGCCGGACGGCCGGGTCGTCCGGGTCCAGGACCTTGGGCGAAGCCGCCGCGGCCTCGTCGGTCACCTCGATGGCGAGCACCCGGAACACCCGGTCATCGACGCTGGGATAGAAGAACACGCTGAACATGCAGCCGCCGCCGGCATAGGCCCAGACCTCGGCCGGGGGCTGCTCCATCCTGGCCGCCGGATCGCCGAGCAGCGCCTTGGTGCCGTCGAAGTCCAGGCCGACCAGCCGCTGCGGATCGGCGCCGGCCAGCGTCACCTCCGAGATCGCCTCCGGCTTGCGGCGCGGCACGGGCGGCGCCTCGGCCGAGCCGGCCGCGGGTTGGGCCGCAGGTTGGGCCACGGCCGCAGCCTCGGTCGCCGCCTCTGGCGGGAACCAACGGTCGATCATGGTGTTGACGGGGGCGCAGGCGGATAGAGTCAGGGTCGCCAACACCGCCACGCCCAGGGGGCGAATCATCGCAAGGTTCCCGATTTCTGCCCTTTCGGAACGCCGCACGCAAACGCGGTACATTGTCAGCCCACATATCTTAAGGGAATACTAACAAGGCCGCATCGATCATCCGAGTCAATTTCCCCGATCTGTGCGGCGCACCCGTAGCCGTACAACCCGCGAGACCGGGGAATCGTTCCAATTATTCTCAATTGCCAGGTATCGGGGTGTCCCGCGGAATTCCCGCCTGTCAACGCGGTCGGAGACGTCCAAGGCACCTAATCTCCCCGATTTTCCGCTTCGTGGGCCCGGTCTACGAAGCCGCGAGCAGCGGCAGCAGCGCCGGCAGCTCGGCGACGGACCCGGCGCCCAAGACCCGGAACCGCCCGGTCGCCACCTCGAGCGCGGCGTCCCGTTCCGCCGCGCCATGGCCGGTCAGCACATGCGCGCCGCCCGCCAGACCCGCGGCCCGGCCGGCCTCCAGGTCGATCGCCCGGTCGCCGACGATCCAGGAACCGGCGAGATCCAGGCCAAGCCGCTCGGCGGCGCGCAGGATCATGCCGGGCCGCGGCTTGCGGCAGGGGTGGGCCGGATGGCGGTAGGGCGGCTGGCCTCGCGCGTGAAACGGGCAGGCGAGCACCATGTCGAGTGCCGCGCCCCCGGCCGCCAGATCCGCCGAGAGCCGCTCCTGGGTGGCCTGAAACTCGGCCCAGCCGTAGGTCCCGCGCCCGATGCCCGCCTGGTTGGTGACCAGGACCGCCGGCAGGCCCGCGCGGTTGACCGCGGCGATCAGGGCCGCGGCGCCGGGGATCAGACGCACCGCCTCGGGCCGGTGCAGATAGCCGACCTCCGCCACCAGGACGCCGTCCCGATCGAGAAACAAGGCCGCCCGGCCGCGGTAGGCCGCCGCCTTGTCGGGCCGCAGCAGCTGGCACCAGAGGCCGTCGGTCCCGACAAATTTCGCCACTTACCTGTCCTGGTTACCGAGCCTGGGCGCCGCCAAACCCGCAGGGCGGACTTAACCTGCGTGCATACAGATATACTTGCGGTACGAGTAGCCGGCCGTGGCGGCTTTCTCAAGCGCCATACTCCTCGACACGTCCGCCGGGCCGCCTACAGCATCAAGCCGACCTCAAGCACCGGCGAAAGCAGTGCCCAACGGGCCAACGTGGCAGAGAATCGGCAAGGTCGTGATGATTCAGGTATGGGAAGATGGGGGGTGGGGGGGCCAAATTATTATTCTTGATT
>JACZVL010000044.1 GCA_022572685.1 Pseudomonadota bacterium | reverse complement strand
GTTGTTGCCGGGCCCGCACAGCACCAGCACCGGGCAGGGCTGGTGGTGGGCCGGGTGGCGTGCGCGGACCGCCTCGGCCACCGCGCGCCCGGCATTCTCCATCAACTCGGCGCCCGGCACTCCGGCGGCCCCCCCGGGCGCCATTGCCGCGGCATCGGCGCGGGCCATCTCGGCCACGCTCAGCAGCTCATCGGTCATGGCGCATTGTCACACAGTTGCGCCAGCGCCGATGCCGGAAAAAAGGCCTGGAACGCCCGGGCCCCCCAAAGTCAGCGAGAAGAAGCTACTCCACCACGATGGTATAGGTGTAGCTGGAGCCGTCGCCGCTGCCCAGATCCTCAGGATCCCTGAGCAGGGCCAGCGTCGGGCGGTACTTGCCGGCCAGGCTGCCGGCGGTGAACTGCAGCAGCATCAGCGCCCCGCCCCAGCGTTTCCCGGCCTTGGGCACCAGGGTCTCGGTGGCCGCCGAGAGCACCGGCTGGCCATCCAACTCCAGGCTGCGCAGCTCCTGGCCCTTGGCGCCCGCGGGCGCCCTGGCGATGACCCCGCCGATGATCCGGTCCTTGGCCGGATCGAGCCTCCCGTCGCCGTCCGTGTCCTGAACGATCAGGCCGCCGTTGTAGCGGGCGATCGCGGCCGGCTTGTCATAGCCCATGGCCTTGAGTTGCGGGGTCGAGAGCACGCCGGCCCCGGCGATGCCGGCCTTGAAGGCGTAGAGCGCCGCGCCGGTCAGGCCCTGGGCCCGGTCGTAGAGCAACAGCGCGAGCGGCACCGAGCCGGGCGCCTGGCCCAAGGTCTGGCCGGCGGCGGCCCGCTGCCAGTTGTGGTTGCGGCGCTTGTCGGGGAAGTTGGTCGGCAGCACCTGGGCCACCGGCGCGGACAGGAAGTCGATCGTCGCGGCGCCCCGACTGGTGACCTTGCCGGCCGCGTCCACGAAGCGGACCTCGACCCGGCCGCGGTTGCCCCGGTTGTAGAACGCGCTCTGCTGGAAGCCGATGTGGATGACCTTGAGCCCGCGCTGGCGGATCGGATCCGCCTTGGCGCCCGGGGCGGGTGACATCAGGGTCGCCGCCGGCAGGCCCTGGTCGCCGGTCGGGGTGATGACGAAGGTGTTCTCATTGTCGCCCTCGCCGACCGTATAGCCGACCGCCTTGCCGGGCAGGCCCTGCTGGGGGGCGCCGGTGACCATCATGATCGCGTTCTGGGTCAACTCGACCGACCAGTCGCGCTCGAAGCCCTCGGCCATCTCGATCTCGAGCCGCCCGCCCGGCGCGATGCCAAAGCCGGTCACCGCCGGGTCCATGAACTCGAGCCCCGGCGCCGCCGCCGAGTCCAGATAGACGTTGATGCCGACCCGCGCGTCCTTGACGGTACCCGAGGCCGACAGCGGCGCATTCACGATGGTGCTGACGATGTTGTGCGCCTGCGCGCCGGCGCTCCACAGGCCCCCGGCGCTCCACAGCACCAGCGTGACGGCGGCCCCCAAGGCCACCGCGAAACCAGAATAAACCGTTCGCATTCCCGTCTCCCTTATTTAAGAGTACCGGCCGATTATGGCAGTACCCGCGAAGGATGGCGTTCAAAGGAGATCACGTGCGCGTGACCGCTTGGCGCTGGAAAAATTACTTGCGCCGGGGCGCCGTCCGGCCAATCCTGGTTCCAAACGAGGGCGGGAGGCTCCCGTGCGCGATCCGCGACGCGACCGCTTGGAAGGCTATTTGAGCCGCCTGTTCGGCTACGGGCTCAGCCTGACCAACGACCGCGACCAGGCCGGCGACCTGGTCCAGGAATGTGCGCTCAAGGCGCTCTCGGCGGTGCGCGTACCGACCGACGAGGCGGCCTACCGGGCCTGGCTGTTCCGCATCCTGCGCAACGCCTTCCTCGACCGGCGACGGCGCAAGGGGCAGCAGGGCCAGGCCGTCGAGCTCACCGACGAGATGGCGCTCGACGGCAACATCTGGTGCAGCGACGACCGCCTGATCAGCGCGATCACCGTGCGCCTCGGCCTGGCCAAGCTGTCCCGCGCGCACCGTGAAATCCTGGCGGTCATCGACGTGGTCGGATTCAGCTATGCCGAGGCCGCCGCGCTGCTGAGCGTGCCGGTCGGCACCGTGATGAGCCGGGTCAGCCGGGCGCGCCAGGCGCTGCTGGTGTGCATCGGCGAGAGCAAGGTGCGGCCGTTCCCGGTCGAAGCGAGGCGGGCGGCGGAATGACCCGGCAGCAGCCATCTTGGGAAACCCTGAATGCCTACGTCGACGGCGAGTTGTCGGCCGGCGCGGCCGCCGAGGTTGCCCGCGCGCTGGCCCGGGACCGGGCGCTGGCCGATCAGGTCGCCAGCCTGACTCAGCTCAAGGCCGCGACCCAGGACACCGTGCGGGATCCGGACGGAGCGGTCGAGATCGCGCTGCCTGCCCCCGAGGGCCGGCGCTGGCGCCCCCTGGCCGTCGCCGCTTCGCTGGTGCTGGTGGTCGCGATCGGACTGGCGTCCTTCGGGTCCTGGCGGGGCGCCCAGTCGCCGCCCTGGATGGTCCAGGCTCGTGCCTTACACGACGCCTGGGTCCCGTCACAGGAGCCGGCGCCGCCGAAGGTCGGCGGCGTGGTTCTGGTGGCGCTCGGCAAGGCGGGGGCGGGCGGCTATCTCAAGGCCTACCTGCCGGACCTGACCTCGGCGCGGCTGACCCTGACCCGCCTGGAGACCGTGACCCTGCCTCAAGGCGGTGGCCTGGGCGAAGGCGTGGCGCTCCACGCCGGCTACCGCGGCACCCGCGGCTGCAAGATCAGCCTCTTGGTGCTGCCCAGCGGCGCGGCGCTGCCCCGGGAACTGACCCGCCGCGACGACGCGGCGCTGCGCGCCTTCGCCTGGCGCGCCGGGCCGCTCGGGTACGTCCTGCTGGCCGAGGGCATGGACGAGGCGCGACTCGTGCTGATCGCCGAAACCGTGCACCGCACGACCCTGGAGAACGCGCCCTTCGATGGCGAGACCCGCACCGCGCTGCAAGAGAGCCGCGAGCGCAGCGTGCCCTGCCTGGCCTGAGTGCCGCGCTCGTTCCAGAAAAAAAACGGCGGCCCAGGGAATAAACCTTCACCCTCCGACGTTTCTTCCTTCGCAACGGACCGTACCGACTGCGGGGAAAGTTGAACGGGAGGAGTCTGCATGAAAATCAAGAAGTTAGAGAGAGGCATTTGCGAGCTCTACGAGGAAGATCCCGAAGCCGCCGACTATAAGGTGTTCGGTCGCATCGCCGAAGGCGACCGCCGGGGCTTTCTCAAGGGCGCCGGCCTCGCCGCCATGGGCGCCGTCGTCGGCAGCACCATACCGTTCCAGCGCAACATGCCGGGCGGCTTGATCCCCGCGGCGCTGGCCGAGTCACACTCGAGCTTCGAGCTCATGGGCAAGGACGGGCTTACCGTGCTCAACGACCGGCCGATCAACGCCGAGACGCCGGCCCACCTGCTCGATGACGACGTGACGCCCAACAACCGCTATTTCGTGCGCAATAACGGCACCGTGCCGGAGATGGCGGAGAAGATGGACGCCAGCGGCTGGACCCTCACCGTGGACGGCCTGGTCGACAACCCCTTGAAGCTCACGCTCGACGATCTGAAGACCAAGTTCACGCCGGTCAAGTTCAAGCTCCAGCACGAGTGCGGCGGCAACGGCCGGGCCGCCTTCAACCCGCCGGCCAAGGGCAATCAGTGGACCGTGGGCGCCGTCGGCAACGCCGAGTGGACCGGGGTCCGCTTCGCCGACCTGCTCAAGGCCGCGGGCGTCCAGAGTTCGGTGATCTATACGGCGCATTACGGCATGGATGGCCATCTCTCGGGCGATCCCAACAAGCTGCCGATCTCGCGCGGCGTGCCCATCACCAAGGCCATGGACCCCTATTCCATCATCGCCTACGAGATGAACGGGGGGCCGATCCCGACGCTCAACGGCTTCCCGGTGCGCACGATGATACCGGGCTGGCCCGGCTCCTGCTCGCAGAAGTGGCTGCGCCGCATCCAATTGCGCGACGTGGTCCACGACGGGGCGAAGATGACCGGCCAGGCCTACCGCACGCCCTATTACAACGTGGCCGCGGGCGAGAAGGTGCCGATCGAAGCCTTCAAATTCATCCATTCCATGCCGGTCAAGTCGCTCATCACCAGCCACGAGAGCGGCCACGAGGTCCAGGGCCGGAGCCTCACCGTGGGCGGCCAGGCCTGGGCCGGCGACCACCGGGTCCAGGCGATGCACATCACCATCGATTTCGGCGGAACCTGGATCGAGGCGGACCTCAAAGACCCGCCGAACCCCTATTCCTGGCAACGCTGGACCGCCGCGATCACGTTCCCGGAGAAGGGTTACTACGAAATCTGGGCCCGGGCGACCGACAGCCACGGCGTCATGCAGACCTTCGCCATCAACTGGAACCCCAAGGGCTACCTGAACAATACCATGCACAGGATTGCGGTTCGGGTCGCGGCCTGATGCGATTCCTGCCGGCCGTCCTCGTGACGGCCTTCCTCCTGGGCGGCCGGGGAAATCTTTCCCCGGCCGCCGATCTTTCGGCCCTGGCGGCGGAACCGGGGACCGAAGAGGACTACCAGGGCCTGCCGCCGGGACCCGGGCGCGAGGAGGTCTTCTCCCTCTGCCAGGCCTGCCATTCGCTCAAGACCGTGCTCCAGCAACGGCTGAGCCGGGAGGTCTGGGACGAGACGCTGGTCTGGATGATCGAGGAGCAGGGCATGCCGGAACTCGATCCGGAGGATTACGCCCGCATACTCGATTATCTGGGCTCACGACTTTCGCCGGAGGCGTCGAACTGACCGCGGCGGTCGCCGGGGACGGCCCCCCTGACAGGAAGTCACCCGTCCTCCCGGCCCACTCGGAACAGCCGCCGCTTCCGGCGAATCCGCTTCCGGCCGGTGGCGATCCGCAAGCCCGGGCCGCGTGGCCGCGCAACCTATCCCATGGATAACCGTGGATACCGGCACTATCATCGCGTCCGGGACAATATGTCTGGCCCGGACGCAAGAAGCCGGGCGATCGGGGCGAGTCGCCCTGGCGTCGGGAACCACCGAGGGAGCGGCAATCGTGAGGCGAGCCAAATTCAAAGCGGCGGCGGTCGCGTTCATCGCGAGCGCCACCCTCGCGAGCGCCACCCTCGCGAGCGCACCGGCCCAAGCCGAGATCGCCTCCGGCGCGGTGCTCGCCAATACCTGTTTCTCGTGTCACGGCACCGATGGAAAGAGCGCCGGGGACATGCCGACCATCGCCGGCAAGTCCGAGGACTTCATCACCCGGAAGCTGAAGGCCTTCAAGTCCGGCGAGCTCGAGGCGACGATCATGAACCGTATCGCCAAGGGCTTCACGGACGAAGAAATCGCGGCCTTGGCCAAGTTCTTCTCCCGCCGGTAGGGAAGCCCGCGGACATGACCGAACTCACCCGCAGAGGCTTCAACAAGGGCCTGGGCGCCACGACCGCGCTGGGCGCCCTCTCGCTTTCCGGAATCGCGCCCGCCACCGCCGCCGGCAAGGCCCAGGTGGTGGTGGTCGGCGGCGGCTTCGGCGGCGCCACGGCGGCCAAGTACATCAAGCGCTTCGATCCCAAGATCGGCGTCACCCTGGTCGAGCCGTCGAAACGGTTCGTCACCTGCCCGTTCTCCAACACGGTGATCGGCGGGCTCAACACGATCGACTACATCACCCATGGCTACGACGCGCTCAAGGGCCTGGGTGTCGAGGTCGTGCACGACAGCGCCGCCGCGGTCGACGGCGCCAAGAAGCAGGTCCGCCTGGCCGGCGGCGGCAGCATCGGCTTCGACCGCTGCATCGTCGCGCCCGGCGTCGACTTCCGCTGGGAGGCCATCGAGGGTCTGGATGCCGGCACCGCCGCGCGGATCCCTCACGCCTGGAAGGCGGGCGCGCAGACTCTGCTGCTCAGAAAGCAGCTCGAGGCCATGGCCGACGGCGGCGTGTTCGTGATCTCGCCGCCGGTCAATCCGTTCCGCTGCCCACCGGGCCCCGGCGAACGCATCAGCCTGGTCGCCAGCTACTTCAAGACGGCCAAGCCCAGGTCCAAGATCATCGTGCTCGACCCCAAGGAGAAGTTCTCCAAGGAAGGCTTGTTCAAGGAGGGCTGGGCGGCGCTCTACCCGGGCATGATCGAGTACCGCAACCTCGCAGAGGACGGCCTGGTGCGCCGGGTCGATCCGGCGAGCCGGACGCTCTATACCGACTTCGGCGAAGAGACCGGCGACGTGGTCAACTTCATCCCGGCCCAGAAGGCGGGCAAGATCGCCCAAGTGTCGGGGCTTGCGGACAAGACCGAATGGTGTCCGATCCATCCGCGGAGCTTCGAGTCCACGCTCCAGCCCGGGGTCCACGTAATCGGCGACGCCAGCATCGCCGCGCCCATGCCCAAGTCGGCCTTCACCGCCTCGACCCAGGCCAAGGTCTGCGCCGAGGCGGTGGTCAACCTGCTCCGGGGCGCGGCCCCGGGCGCACCCAAGTTCATCAACGTCTGTTACAGCCTGGTCGGCGAGAACTACGGCATCTCGGTGGCCATGGTCTACGGCTACCGGGACGGCAGGATCGTCAAGATCGAGGGCTCGGGCGGGCTCAGCCCCTCGGGCGCCACGCCCGAGTTCCGCCGCAAGGAAGCCGACTACACCCGCGGCTGGTACGAAAGCATCAGCCGCGACATCTGGGGCTAGGTTTAACCGGAACGAGAACGCGCGGCTCAGTCGGTGATCGGGCCGCCGCCGCAGCGCGGGTTGGGCCGGCCGCCGTCGGCGACCGCCATGCACAGCACGATCTCGTCCGGGCGCGGCGCATCGGGCACCATCACGGTCATGGTGTCGAAGTGGTCGAAGGACCAGGCCTCGTCCTTGTGGCCGAGCGGCAGGTCGATGGGCGTGCCCGGCGCCGCCACCTTGACGTTGGAGGGGATCAGCGCCTTGCCGCCGCCGACCGCCGCGCGCATCGGCTTGCCCAGTTTGGGATGGGTCATGGCGCCGCCGTGCTCCATCTCGCCGGCGACCCCGACGATGGCCGCCTTGCCGTAGCTGACCGGCGCGGCCCCGAGCAGCGCCACCAGCTCGTCCATCAGGCGGGTGCCCAGCGCGCCGCCCAGGTCGAACAGCGGCGTCAGATCGTCGGCCTTCTTGCCGGCAAGGGGGTTGCGAATGACCGCGAGCGCGGCGACCCGGACGATCGGCGCGCAGGCCCCGCCGAGATCGTCGGCCTCGATCGTCTCCTTCACGATCACGGTCTTGCGAAGTTCCATGACGGCGCCCTTACCCTTCTCTTGAAACCCAGAACATTATTTTTCAGCGCGCAGCGGCACCACGTCGGCGTCCGCGATGATCAGTTCGTAACCGGCCGCGACCAGTTCCGCGGCCGGCTCAGTTCTCCAGGACCTTGCAGAACGCGCCCGGCTCGGCGGCGCGCAGGCGGCGGCAGAGGTCGCGCGCCGCCGCGCGGCTCGGCAGGCCGCCGGCCAACACCCGGTGGAAGGTCCCGCCCTGCCCCGGCCTGGCCGCCGCGACCGTGCCCGGCGCCTCGGCGAAAAGCTCCGGGTGCTTGGCCTGGGCGGCCGCCAGATAGGCGCGCGCCTCGGCCGCGTCCTTGAACGAGATCAGCCAGGCGCTATAGGCGCCGCCGGCCGACGCCGGGTCCGCCGGCGGCGGCGCGGGCGCTGCGATCACGACGGTTTCGGGCTCCGGCTCGGGCGCCGTTATTACGACGGTTTCGGGCTCCGGCTCGGGCGCCGTTATTACGACGGTTTCGGGCTCTGGCTCGGGCGCCGCTATCACGACGGTTTCGGGCTCTGGCTCGGGCGCCGCTATCACGACGGTTTCGGGCTCCGGTTCGGGCGCCGTTATCACGACGGTTTCGGGCTCCGGTTCGGGCGCCGCGATCACGACGGTTTCGGGCTCCGGTTCCGGGGCCGCCGGCTTGGCCACGGGTTTAGGAGGTGGCGGCTCGCTGGCCGCGACCGCCGGCATCCGCGCCACGATCCCGTCGTCGCGCAGCTGTTGGGCCTGGGCCTCGGCCTTCACGTGGTCCTGGGCCGCGGCCAGTTGGTACCAGTGCAACGCCTCGGCGTCGTCGGCCTCGCCCGCCAGTCCCATGCGGATGAGCTGGCCGAGCGCGTATTGGGCATCGGCCAGGCCGAGCTCGCCGGCGCGCCGGAACCAGCGCAGCGCTTCGACCCGGTCCTCCGCCACGCCCTCGCCGCGGAAATAGGCGAGGCCCAGGTTGAACTGGGCGATGAGGTGGTCCTTGGCGCCCGCGTCGCGCCAGAACTTGGCGGCGCGGGCGACGTCCTGAGGCACGCCGCGGCCCTGGGCATACATCAGGCCGAGGTTGTTCTGGGCCGCCGGAATGCCCTGGCTGGCCGAGCGCTGGTACCATTTGGCCGCCGCGACCTCATCGCGCGGCACCCCGGCGCCGCCGTTCTCGAGCAACTTGCCGAGGCTGTACTGCGCGACCGCATCGCCGTTTTCGGCCACCGGGCCCCAGATCTCCAGTGCCTTGGCGAGATCGCCGGCGTCATAGGCGCGCATGCCCTCGTCGTAGCCCTGGGCCCGCGCGTCCGCACCGAAGGCCGCGCTCGCGAGCACCACCAGCAGCAGGGCGAACAGGCCGCACCGAAGTTCAGAGGCTGTCATGACCCCACGGTAAAGCGATTCCCATCGATTCGCGAGTCCCGACGGCCGGGGGACGAACAGGGGACGAACCGCCATCTTGACGCCTGGTATAATGTATTCCATAAAGGAGATGAGAATTGGTGTTACCAATAGGCCAATTTGGCGGCCGGCAACCTGGCCCTCGGCCATCTGCAGGAGCGCGCGCCCTGGTGTCCAAGACGCCCAGCGACCCCCGGTTTCACGCCATCCCGCGCGAGCGGGTCGCCGACCGCGTGGCCCAGGAGTTGCTGCACCTGATCGCCAGCGGCGACCTGGCGCCCGGCGAGCGCCTGCCCGGCGAGCGCCAGCTTGCCGAGATGATGAGCGTCAGCCGGGTCTCGGTGCGCGCGGCGCTGCAGCAGCTCAAGACCCAGGGCTTCGTCTCGGCTGTCCAGGGCGGCGGGACCCGGGTCATCGCCGCCTCCAACGAGGGCCATTCGGCGCTCACCGAGCTGGTCCGGGTCAATCGGGACAACCTGTACGACCTGGCCGAGATCCGCGCCAACATCGAGGTCTGGGCGGCCCGGCGCGCGGCCGAGCGCGGCACCCGGGAACAGATCGCCGAGATCGCGCACCACTTCGAACTGATGGCCCGGCCCGGCCGCGCCTTGCGCCACAAGGCCGAGGACGACCTCAACTTCCACATGTCGGTGGCCAAGGCCTCGGGCAGCGCGATCTACATGCACCTCATGGGGGTGCTGAGCGGGATCCTGGAGGACATGTTCGCCTATCACCGCTACCGCCTCCAGATCGGGCCGGAGTACGACCGCCTGCTGCTGGCGCAGCACCGGGCGGTCTCGGAGGCGATCCAGGCGCGCGACGGCGAGGCCGCGGCCCGCGCCATGGCCGATCACCTGGACACCGTGCTCTCCAGCTACGCCGAGGATCAGAATCCGGAGCCTGAGTTGGGCAAGGACAAGCTCCGCATTGTCTCCGGCTGATCGCGCCTGGCGGCCGTGGCTGGTCTAGCCGCCGGCCGCGCTGCTGTTCGCCTACGCCTTCTTTCACCGGGTCGCGCCCCGCGTCACGATCGACCCCTTGATGCGCGGTCTCGGCGTCGGCGCGGCGTTTTCGGGGCTGGTGATCTTTCTGATCGCCGGGCTGGGGGCCGCCTTTCTGGTCCGCGAGACCCGCGCTAGTATCTCATCGTGACCCAAACCAGACCCGTTCCCGACCCTGCCGCCTTGCTGCGCGAACTCTTCGAGGCGGCGCTGGGTGCCGCCGACCCCAAGCTGGTCGTGCCGCCCCACCTGCCACCACCGGCCAAGGGGCGCACCCTGGTGATCGGCGCCGGCAAGGCGGCCGCGGCCATGGCCCAAGCGGTCGAGGCCCAAGCGGTCGAGGCGGGCTGGAACGCGCCCCTCGAGGGCCTGGTGGTGACCCGCTACGGCCACGCCGTCCCGTGCCGGACCATCGAGGTGGTCGAGGCGGCGCACCCGGTCCCCGACCAGGCCGGCCGCGCGGCCGCCGAGCGCATCCTGGCCATGGTCCAGGGCCGGTCGGAAGACGACCTGGTGATCTGCCTGATCTCGGGCGGCGGCTCGGCGCTGCTGACGCTGCCGGCGCCCGGGCTGACGCTGGCCGACAAGCAGGAGGTCAACCGGGCGCTGCTGCGCTCGGGCGCCGACATCACCCAGATCAACTGCGTGCGCAAGCACCTCTCGGCGATCAAGGGCGGGCGCTTGGCCGCCGCCGCCGCCCCGGCCCGGGTGGTCACGCTGATCGTCTCCGACGTGCCCGGCGACGACCCGGCGGCCATCGCCTCGGGCCCGACCGTCGCCGACCCGACCGGCTTCGCCGACGCCCGCGCGGTCCTCGCGCGCTACGGGATCGAACCGCCGGGCCCGGTGCGCGCCCACCTCGAGGCCGCCACCGAGGAGACTCCCAAGCCGGGCGACGCGCGCCTGGCCCGGGCCGAGACCCGGCTGATCGCCCGGCCCCAGGATTCCTTGGAAGCGGCGGCGACGCGGGCGCGGGCGGCCGGGGTCGCGCCGGTGATCCTGGGCGACGCCATCGAGGGCGAGGCGCGCGAGGTCGCCCGGGTGATGGCCGCCATCGCCCGCCAGGTGGCGCGCCACGGCCAGCCGGCGGCCGCACCCTGCGTGCTGCTCTCGGGCGGCGAGACCACGGTCACCGTGACCGGCCAGGGCCGCGGCGGCCGCAACGCCGAGTTCCTGCTCGCCCTTGCCCTGGCGCTGAACGGCGCGCCGGGTATCTTCGCGCTGGCCTGCGACACCGACGGCATCGACGGCAGCGAGGACAACGCCGGCGCGCGCATCAGCCCCGACAGCCTGGCGCGCGCCCAAGCGGCCGGGCTCGATGCCAAGGCGCGGCTCGCCGACAACGACGGCTACGGCTTCTTCGCCGCGCTCGACGATCTGGTCGTGACCGGCCCGACGCTGACCAACGTCAACGACTTCCGCGCCATCCTGGTGCTGCCGCCGGATTGACCGCGCCCCTGTTTTCCGCCCGTGCAAAGACGGCGAACCGCCGCTAGGATTTGAACCCATGCGACGCAAGCGTAAAGTCAAGATCATCGCCACCCTGGGGCCCAGCAGCTCGGGCCCGGAGATGATCCGCAAGCTGTTCGAGGCCGGCGCCGATGTGTTCCGCCTCAACTTCAGCCACGGCAGCCACGACGACCACCGGCGCAACCTGGAGGCCATCCGGGCGATCGAGCGCGAGGTCGGCCACCCGATCGGCGTGCTGATGGACCTGCAGGGGCCGAAGCTGCGGGTCGGCCAGTTCGCGGACGGCGCGGTCGAGCTGGTGGCCGGCGCCAAGTTCCGCCTCGACCTGGACGCGGCGCCCGGCGATGCGGCCCGCGCGTCCCTGCCCCATCCGGAGGTCTTCGCCGCGCTCGCCCCGGGTACCGAGCTGCTGCTCGACGACGGCAAGCTGCGGCTGCGGGTCACCAGCTGCGGCCCGGACCATGCCGAGACCGAAGTGGTGACCGGCGGACCGCTCAGCGACCGCAAGGGGGTCAACGTGCCCGGCGTGGTGCTGCCGATCTCGCCGCTGACCGAGAAGGACCGCGCGGATTTGAGTTTCGGGCTCGACCTGGGCGTCGACTGGGTCGGCCTGTCCTTCGTGCAGCGCCCCGACGACGTCGACGAGGCGCGGCGGCTGATCGAGGGCCGCGCCGCGATCCTGATCAAGATCGAGAAGCCGGCCGCGCTCACCCACCTGCGCGAGCTGATCGAACGCTCCGATGCGGCCATGGTGGCGCGCGGCGATTTGGGCGTCGAGATGGCGCCGGAAGAGGTGCCCGGCCGCCAGAAGGAAATCATCCGCGCCTGCCGCCTGGCCGGCAAGCCGGTGGTGGTGGCCACCCAGATGCTCGATTCCATGGTCCACGCCCCGGCGCCGACCCGCGCCGAGGCCTCCGACGTCGCGACCGCGGTCTACGACGGCGCCGATGCGATCATGCTCTCGGCCGAATCCGCGGCCGGCGACTATCCGGTCGAGTCGGTCGACATGATGGACCGCATCGCGATCAGTACCGAGTCCGATCCCTTTTACCACCGGCTCATCCACGCCCTGCAGCTGCACCCGGAGCCGACCGCGCCCGATGCGATCTCGGCCGCCGCCGCCCAGGTCGCCACCACCCTGCGGCTGGCCGCGATCATCAGCTACACGACCTCGGGCTCGACCGCGCTCAGGGCGGCGCGCGAGCGGCCGGACGTGCCGATCCTGGTCTTGACCTCGAAGGTCGAGACCGCCCGGCGCCTGGCCATCATCTGGGGCGCGCACTGCGTCCACACCTCCGACGTGACCTCCTTCACCGAGATGGTCAGCAAGGCCTGCGCCATCGCCCGCGACGAGGGCCTGGCCCAGCTCGGCGATCAGGTCGTGGTCACCGCCGGCGTACCCTTCGGCACCCCCGGCAAGACCAACGTGCTCAGAATCGCGACGGTGCGGGAGTAGGCGGGGCGGTTTCGGGGGCCGCTGACTCTGTCACCGGCCGGTCGGAGATCGGCCAGTGCAGGACCGCGGCGATCAGGCCGAGCACGATCGCCATCACCCAGACCGCGGTGTAGGAGCCGGTCAGGTCATAGCTCAACCCGCCCAGCCAGGCGCCGAAGAAGGCGCCGATCTGGTGGCTGAACATGACGAAGCCGAACAGGGTCGCCATGTAGCGGGCGCCGAAGACGTCGCCGACCAGGCCGCTGGTCAGCGGCACGGTGGACAGCCAGAGGATTCCGAAGCTGGCGCCGAACAGGTAGACCGCAAGCTCGGTCTTGGGGCTGATCAGGAACAGCGTGATCACCACGGCGCGCGCCAGGTAGATGCCGGAGAGCAGGTAATTCTTGCGGTACCGCCCGCCCAGGTAGCCGGCCAGGAGCCCGCCGATGATGTTGAAGAAGCCGATCAGGCCGAGCGCGGTGGCGCCGACGATGGGATCGAACTCGAGCGTGTTGATGTAGGCCGGCAGGTGGGTGGCGATGAAGGAAACGTGGAAGCCGCAGACGAAGAAGCCGCCGGTCAGGAGCTGGTAGCCCCGATGGCGGCCGGCCTGGCCGATCGCGGCCCGGATGCCGCCGAAGGCCGATTCGCCGGCCCGCGCCTGGGGCCGGCCGGTCAGCAGCGCGGCCAGCGGCACGATGAGGGCGGCGAGCACGGCGAGCACGATCAGCGTCCCGGACCAGCCGATTTCGCCGATGGTCACCTGGGTGAAGGGCAGCAGCAGGAACTGGCCGACCGAGCCGCCGCTGGCCGCGACCCCCAGCGCCAGGCTGCGGCGGCGCTCGGAGAAGGCGCGCGCCACCGCCGAGAGCACCAGCGGAAAGCCGCAGGCGCTGACGCCCAAGCCGATGAACACGCCGGCGCCCAGGTGCAGGCTGAACTCGCTGTGGCCCAGGCCCATGATCAGCAGGCCGAGCGCGTAGATGACGCCGCCGAGCGCCAGAAAGCGGCCGGCGCCGTAGCGGTCGGCGAGCACGCCGACGACCGGAGTCATGACTCCCCAGAGCAGGTTCTGGATCGCGATGGCGAACCCGAAACTAGTGCGGCTGATGCCCAAGTCCTGGATCATGGGGTCTTGGAACAGCCCGCTGGTTTGGCGCACGCCCATGTTGAGGGCGAGCACCACCATGGCGCTGACCAGCACCACGGCGGGCGCCGAAGCGGCCAACGGGGCGAGCAGGCGCCAGGATCGCTCGGACATGACGGTCGGTTCCTCCGGACAAGAGCGGCCAGATTACAGGCTTTGCCGCCCGCGGCAACGCCCGCGCCCGCATGGCAGCCCTGCGGCGCCCCCGCGACGCGAGGTCCCACGCAACGCTGGGGTCAGGTCTTGCATTGCCACATTCCGGATGGGGTCAGGTCTTGCATTGCCACATTCGTGATCGACTCACTGCGGCCTCACTGCGGCG
The DNA here is from genome assembly GCA_022572685.1 of Pseudomonadota bacterium. Taxonomy (GTDB): domain Bacteria; phylum Pseudomonadota; class Alphaproteobacteria; order Kiloniellales; family J153; genus JACZVL01. The sequence goes on along the minus strand of JACZVL010000044.1, from coordinate 4,675 downwards.
GCGGAAAATAGAGCCTCGCGCGGCCCGAATGTGGCAATGCAAGACCTGACCCCAGCTTGAGGCGCGCGCGATTAGATCTCGTGTTTCTGAATCTCGCGGCGCAGCGCCTCGGCGTTGCGGCTGGCGCCGGGCAATTTCGGATACACCTCCAGCGCCGCCTCGAAGGATTCGAGCGCCCTCCCCTGCTGGTCCAGCTCGATCAGCACCAGGCCGCGGCCCGAGAGCGCGCCGAAGTGGCGCGGCTCCAGATTCAGGGTCCGCTCGATGTCGTACAGGGACCCGGGATAGTTGCCGAGCAGGTAGTTCACCGTCGCGCGCTTGTTCCAGCCCTCGGCGAAGCCGGGCGCGATCTTGACGATCTGATCGAACTTGCCCAGCGCCGCCCGCAAGTCGCGCCGGGTCATGGCGGCCACGCCCTGGGCCATCAGCATGCCGATGACCTGGTCGTCGGACTGAACCCAGATGTGCCAGATCGAGGCCTCGACCTCCTGGGCGGCGCGGGCGTCGGGCGCCGCCTTGAGCCGGGCGAACAACGCCTCGAGCCGCGGATCGCCCTGGTCCGCGGCCGCCGGGCCCGCGTGCAGCGCCAGGCCGAGAGCCAGGCCGAGCGCCAAGGCTATTGCGGTCATGCGTCTCACAACCATAATCATGCCCCATCGCGGCCCGGCGCCCAAGCGAAGATGCCGGTGGCCGCCATCACGTTATCCGGAGCGAATCGGGAGACACCGGGCGCCATGACCGCCAGCAGCTATTTCTCCGCCGACTACGCCGAGGCCCGGGCCCGTTTCATCGCCGCCGCGCGGGCCGCCGGCGCGCGGCTCGAAAGCCACGCCAACCCGGCGCCCGGCCCCGACGGCCTGGCGCTCACCACCGACACCGCCTGGCTCGGGCCCCGCGACGCCGAGGCCGTGCTGGTCACGATCTCCGCGACCCACGGCGCCGAGGGCCACTGCGGCTCGGGCGTCCAGACCGGCTGGTTCGAGTCCGGCCTCCACCGCGAGCTGCCGCCGGGCCTGGCGCTGTTCGCCATCCATGCGATCAACCCTTCGGGCTTCGCCTGGCTGCGCCGGGTGACCGAGGACAACGTCGACCTCAACCGCAACTTCATCGCCCACGGTGGCGACTACCCGGCGAATGCGGGCTACGACGAGTTGCACGCGGCGCTCTGCCCGCGCGGCTGGGACGACGCCACCCTCGCCGAATCGAGCCGGGCGATCGAGGCCTACCGCCAGGCGCACGGCGCCTGGGCGCTGCAAAAGGCGATCGCCGGCGGCCAGTACAACCACCCCGACGGCATCTTCTACGGCGGCAACGCCGAGACCTGGTCGCGCGGCGCCATGGTGCGTATCCTGCGCGCGGGCCTGGGCCACGCGCGCCGGGTCGCCGTGATCGACTACCACAGCGGGCTCGGCCCGCGCGGCCACGGCGAGCGCATCTGCGTCCACCAGCCGGACACCGGCGGCCTGGCGCGCGCCGAGGACTGGTATCACGACGACGTCACCTCGCCGTTCCTGGGCTCCTCGGTCTCGACCGAGCTGCACGGCGTCAACACCCTGGGCATGGAAGAGGCGCTGCCGGCGGCCGAGCTGACCGCGGTCGCGGTGGAATACGGCACGCTGCCGACCGAGCAGGTCAAGCTCGCGCTGCGCGCCGACAACTGGCTGCACCTCCACGGCGAGCTCGGCTCGGCCAAGGGCCGGGCGATCAAGCAGCAGATGCGCGAGGCCTTCTACCAGGACGCCGACGACTGGAAGGACATGGTCTGGGAGCGCGCCGTCGAAACCCAGCGCCTGGCGCTGGCCGGGCTGGCGGGCGGATGACGCGGCACGGCCCCGCGGTCTTGTAATTCCAGCCGCCGTATATTATAATGTTCATTATAATAGACCACTCCTCTGAAAGGAGCCGACCCCATGTCCAAGCCCTTGAAAATCCGCAAGATCGGCACCTCCCTGGGGGTCGTGCTGCCCAAGGAGCTGCTGACGGAACTCGGCGTCGGCGAGGGCGACATGCTCTATCCGGTGCGCACGCCCGACGGCGTGTCGCTCACCCAGTACGACCCTGACTTCGCCGAGATTCTCGATGACAGCCGCGACTACATGCGCCGCCACCGCAACGCCATGCGTGAGCTGGCCAAGTAATGCTGGAGCCAAAATGGCTCACGATTCAACTCGTCCAGGCCATCCACTCACAAGCAATCGCTGAATTCGGCGGATCGCACGGCGTGCGTGATACGGGCCTATTGGAGAGCGCGCTCGACCGACCGCGCAATCTCTTCGCCTACGGAGACGACCCCACGCTCTTTGACCTTGCGGCCGCCTATTGCATGGGGATCGTGAAGAACCACCCGTTCATCGACGGCAACAAACGCACCGGCGACCTGACCGCGCGCGCGTTCTTGTTTCGTAATGGATACCTGTTCGAGCCCCAAGAAGCGGACGAGGTCAACATGATCATGGGACTCGCCGCCGGGGAGATCGACGAGGGCGCCTTGGCCCGGTGGATATCCGAGAACTCGACCCCGAAGCCGAAATAGCCTGGCGGGCTACTCCGCCGCTTGCGCTTCTCGGCTCCGGGCGCGGGCGGCGTCGAGGTCGAGGCGTTCGAGCGCTTTGGGCAGCGGGCCGCCGGTGGCCCAGTCGAGCAGTTCCACGCCGTGCATCATGGGTATCTCGGTGGCGCCGGCGAGCTGGGTCAGGCAGCCGATGTTGCCGGTCGCGATCGCGTCCGGCGCCAGGCCCTCGATATGGGCCAGCTTGCGGTCGCGCAGGCGCCCGGCGAGCTCCGGCTGCAACAGGTTGTAGGTGCCGGCCGAGCCGCAGCACAGATGCCCCTCGGGCACCTCCTTGACCAGGAACCCGGCGGCGGCGAGCAGCGCCTGGGGCTCGGCGGTGATCTTCTGGCCGTGCTGGAGCGAGCAGGCCGACTGGTAGGCGATGGTCAGGCCGGTCTCGCGAACCGGCGCGCCCAAGCCGAGCCCGGTCAGGAACTCGGAGACGTCCTGGGCGAGCGCGGAGACCGTGGCCGCCCGCGCCGCCCATTCGCCGTCGTCGCGCAGCATGAAGCCGTAGTCCTTGACCGTGGTGCCGCAGCCCGAGGCGTTGATCACGATGGCGTCCAGGCCCGCGCCCTCGGCCTCGCGGGTCCAGGCCGCGACGTTGGCCTCGATCGAGGCGCGGGCGTCGGCCTGGCGGCCCAAGTGGTGGGTCAGGGCGCCGCAGCAGCCCGCGCCCTCGGCCACCACCACCTCGACCCCGTGACGGGTCAGCAGCCGCACCGTGGCCTCGTTGATCGAGGGCGCCAGCACCTGCTGGGCGCAGCCGGTCAGCAGCGCGACCCGGGCCCGGCGCGCACCTTGAGCCGCGAACACCTGGGGCCGGTCGACGGGCGAGCGGCGCGGCAGGGCGCGCGGCGCCAGCGCCAGCATCGCCCCCAGGCGCCCGGGCAACAGCTTGGCGAAGGGCCGGCCGAACCAGGCGCCGGCCAGCGCCAGGCGCAAGCGGTTCGGGTGCGGCACCATCCAGGCCAACAGCGCGCGCAAGGCCCGGTCGAGCAACGGCCGCTGGTGGGTCTCCTCGATCCGGGTGCGCGCCAGGTCGACCAGGTGCATGTAGTCGACCCCCGAGGGACAGGTGGTCATGCACGACAGGCAGGACAGGCAGCGGTCGATGTGGGTGACCAGGCGCGCCGGCGCCGGGCGGTCGCGCTCCAGCATGTCCTTGATCAGATAGATGCGCCCGCGCGGGGAATCGAGCTCGTCGCCGAGCAGCAGGTAGGTCGGGCAGGTCGCGAGGCAGAAGCCGCAGTGCACGCAGGTGCGCAGAATCTTGTTGGCTTCCGCGATGTCCGGGTCGGCGAGCTGGGCCAGGGTGAAGTTGGTCTGCATCGTTCGACGCCCCGTCGCCCCCTCACACGTCCGCGTACATGCGGCCCGGGTTGAGCACCCGCTTGGGGTCGAAGCCGTCCTTGATCCGCTCCGTCAGCGCCGCCTTGGCCGGGTCCTGGGGCTGGAACACCGGCACCGCGGCGCGGACCTCGGCCGGTGCGCGGATGAGCGTCGCGTGGCCGCCGTTTTCGCCCAGGGCCGCGCGTATCCGGGCCGCGCCCGCGTCCTCGCCCGGCGCCGCCGGCGCCAGCCAGATCAGGCCGCCGCCCCAGTCGTAGAAGTATTCGGCGTCGAGCTCGCGCGCGACCGCCGCGATCAGCCGGGCGCCGTCCTGGGGCGGCACCGAAACCCGCCACAGGGGCCGCTCGGGCTGGCCGACGAAGGGCGCCACGTCGCGCAGCTCGCGCCACAGCGCCTCCGAGTTCATGGAATGCAGCTCCTCGCTGTCGGCGAGATCGGCCAGGTCCGCGCGCAGGGCCGCGCAGCGGTAGGCGACCGAAGGTCCCGGTCCCTCGACCCGGAGCGCGGTCACCGCACCCCCAGCCTGGGCACCCCCAGCCTGGGCACCGCCAGCCTGGGCGCCGCCGGCCCGGGCGACGGTGGACACCGCCGAGCGCGCCGCCACCGGCGCCGGCAGGTGGGCCGCGCCGGAGACCTCGTGGGACGACTGCAGGGCCCGGGTCATGGCGGCGCGGGCGCCCACGTCGTCGAGGCCGAGCAGCAGCACGGTCCGGGTCTTCTCCGGCGCCGGCATGACCTGGACGGTGACATCGGTGAGCAGCGCGAGCGTGC
>JACZVL010000043.1 GCA_022572685.1 Pseudomonadota bacterium | reverse complement strand
GTTCAGCGCTTTTCGCCAACTGGAGGACGATCCGGGGAGGGTTCGTCAGGCCAATATCCGTGTCGCGCTCGGGTTGCTGAGGTCCGGCCGGTTCGAAGAAGCCCGGAGCGAACTCGAGGCGCTTCCGGACAAGTACGCCGACCTTAGGGATTCGCCGGAGATCATGGAGGGCCTGGCCGATTCGCTGCTCGCTCTGGGGGAATACGAAGAGGCGGATCGGCTTCTCGAACGGATCGAAACGCGATTCCCAAATCACGGTTTTGCTGGTAAGGGTCTGCTGAGCCGAGGGCTCAGCGCCGAGCGTCAGGGCCGCGAGCGCGGCTAGCAGGACGCGCCGCGCGCCGGCGACGGGGCCCAGGGCGACGGGGCTCGCGCTATTCCGCGGCGGCCCGCGCCGGCGCCACGCGCGCGGCGCAGAACTTGAATTCCGGGATCTTGCCATAGGGATCGAGCTGTGGGTTGGTCAGGAGGTTGGCCGCCGCCTCGGCGAAGCAGAACGGGATGAACACCATGCCCTCGGGCACGTCGCCGTCCTGACGTACCTTCAGCACCACCTGTCCGCGCCGGGTTTCGACCTGGACCATGTCGCCCGGCGCCAGCCCCAGGCGCGCGACGTCGCCCCGGTTGAGCAGCGCGACCGCCTCGGGTTCGAGGGCGTCGAGCGTGGCGGCGCGCCGGGTCATGGCGCCGGTGTGCCAGTGCTCCAGCAGGCGCCCGGTGGTCAGCACCATGGGATAATCGGCGTCCGGCAGTTCGTCGGGCGGCACCAGATCGGTCGGCACGATGCGGCCGCGCCCGCTCGCGGTCGGGAAGCCCTCGGCGAACATGATCTCGTTGCCCGGCCGGTCCGGCGCGTCGCAGGGGTAGGTGACCGAGTCTTCGCGCTCCAGGCGCTCCCAGGTGATGTTGGCCAGCGAGGGCATGATCTCGGCCATCTCGGCGAAGATCTCGCGCGGGTGGCTGTAGTTCCAGTCGAGCCCGATGCGCCGCGCCAGCTCCTGAATCAGCTCCCAGTCCTGGCGCGCCTCGCCCGGTGGGTTCAGGGCCTGGCGGCCGAGCTGGACCTGGCGGTTGGTGTTGGTGAAGGTCCCGTCCTTCTCGTAGGCCGCGCTCGCCGGCAGGATCACGTCGGCGTGCCAGGCGGTCTCGGTCAGGAAGATGTCCTGCACCACCAGGTGCTCGAGGCTGGCCAGCGCCTTGCGCGCGTGGCTCTGGTCCGGGTCGGACATGGCCGGGTTCTCGCCCATGATGTACATGCCCTTGATCCGCCCGGCGAGGATCTCGTTGATGATCTCGACCACGGTCAGGCCGCGCTCGGGGTCGAGCTCCTTGCCCCAGAAGTCCTGGAACGTGGTCCGGATCTCCGCGTCGTTGACGGCCCGGTAGTCGGGATAGACCCAGGGGATCAGCCCGGCGTCGGAGGCGCCCTGGACGTTGTTCTGGCCGCGCAGGGGATGCAGGCCGGTGCCGGGCCGGCCGACCTGGCCGGTGACCAGGGCCAGCGAGATCAGGCAGCGTGCGTTGTCGGTGCCGTGGATCGACTGGGAGATGCCCATGCCCCAGAAGATGATCGAGGTCCGCGCGGTGGCGTAGATTCGCGCGACCTCGCGGATGGTGTCCGCGTCGATGCCGCAGATCTCGGCCATCTTCTCCGGCGGGAAGTCCTTGATCCGATCCTTGAGCTCGTCGAAGCCCTCGGTCTGGGCCTGGACGTATTGCCGGTCGACCAGCCCCTCCTCGATGATGGTATGCAGCATGGCGTTGAGCAGCGCCACGTCCTGGCCCGGCTTGAACCGCAGCATGTGGGTCGCATAGCGCGCCATGGCCTGGCCGCGCGGGTCAATGATGATCAGCTTGGCGCCGCGCTTGGCGGCGTTCTTCAGGAAGGTCGCGGCGACCGGGTGGTTCTGCGCCGGCCGGGCGCCGATCACGATGATGCATTCGGCCTCGGCGGCGGCGGTGAAGGGCGCGGTCACGGCGCCCGAGCCGATACCCTCCATCAGCGCCGCCACCGAGGAGGCGTGGCACAGGCGGGTGCAGTGGTCGACGTTGTTGGTGCCGAAGCCGGTGCGCACCAGCTTCTGGAACAGGTAGGCCTCTTCGTTGCTGCCCTTGGCCGAGCCGAAGCCGGCCAACGCCGGGCCGCCGTCACGCTCGATGATGGTCTTGAAGCCGGTGGCGGCGGCGTCCAGCGCCTCGTCCCAGGTGGCCTCGCGGAAGTGGCTCAACGGGTTGGCCGGATCGATCTCGATGTCGCCGGACTTGGGCGCGTCCGCGCGCCGGATCAACGGCTTGGTCAGGCGGTGCGGGTGGGCCACGTAGTCGTAGCCGAAGCGGCCCTTGACGCAGAGCCGGTTGTGGTTGGCCGGCCCGTCGCGGCCGTCGATGTAAAGGATCGCGTCGTCCTTGACGTGGAGCGTGACCTGGCAGCCGACCCCGCAGTAGGAGCAGACCGTCTCCACGTCGCGCTCCTCGATTTGGGTGCGCAGGCCGGCCTCGTCGAGCAGGCTCGCCTCCATCAGCGCGCCGGTCGGGCAGGCCTGGACGCATTCGCCGCAGGCGACGCAGGTGCTCGCGCCCATCTCGGCGTCGAAGTCGAAGATCACCTTGGCGCCGTGGCCGCGGTAGGCCATGCCGATCACGTCGTTGACCTGGACCTCGCGGCAGGCGCGGACGCAAAGCGTGCAGTGGATGCAGGCGTCCAGGTTGACGCGCATGGCGGGGTGGCTGGAATCGGGCGCGGCGCGCGCGCGCGCGGGAAAGCGGCTCGAGGTGACGCCGACTTTGGCGGCCCAGCGCCAGAACTTGGAATCCGGGTCGTGGGCGCGCTCGGGCGGCGGCTGGTCGGCGACCAGCAGCTCGAACACCATCGCGCGCGCGGTTTTGGCGCGTTCGGAGGCGGTCGCGACCGTCATGCCCGGGCTCGGGGTGCGGATGCAGGAGGCGGCGAGTACCCGCTCGCCCTCGATCTCGACCATGCAGACGCGGCAGTTGCCGTCGGGCCGGTAGTCCGGCTCGGGCGAATGGCAGAGGTGCGGGATCTCGATGCCCAGGCGGTGGGCGACCTGCCAGATCGTTTCGCCCTCGCGCGCCTCGACCTCCTGGCCGTTGAGGGTGAAGCTGACGGCGGCGCTCATCGCAGGTCCTCCGGGAAGAATTTCAGCACGCTCGACAGGGGATTCGGCGCGGCCTGGCCGAGGCCGCAGATCGAGGCATCGCGCATGGTCGTGGCCAGTTCCTCGAGCAGGCCGGCGTCCCAGGTTTCCGCCGCCATCAGCTTGACCGCCTTCTCGGTGCCGTTGCGGCAAGGCGTGCACTGGCCGCAGCTCTCGTCCTCGAAGAAGCGCATCAGGTTGCGCGCCGCCGCCTTCATGTCGTCCTGATCGGAGAGGATCACCACCGCGTGGGAGCCGATGAAGCAGCCGTGCGCCTCGAGCGTGCCGAAATCGAGCGGGATGTCGCCCAGGCGGGCCGGCAGGATGCCGCCCGAGGCGCCGCCCGGCAGGTAGGCCTTGAACTCGTGGCCGTCCAGCATGCCGCCGCAATAGTCCTCGATCAGCTCGCGGACCGTGACCCCGGCGGGCGTCAGCTTGACCCCGGGCTCCTTGACCCGGCCCGAGACCGAATAGCTGCGCAGGCCCTTGGCGCCGTTCTTGCCCTGCTCGGCGAACCAGGCCGCGCCCTTGCTCAGAATCTCCGGAATCCAGTAGAGCGTCTCGACGTTGTTGACCAGCGTCGGGCGGCCGAAGATGCCGAGCTGGGCGACGTAGGGCGGGCGGTGGCGGGGCAGGCCGCGCTTGCCCTCGATCGATTCGATCATCGCCGACTCCTCGCCGCAGATGTAGGCGCCGGCGCCGCGGCGCAGGTGGAGCTTGGTATGGCTGGCCAGCCCGGCCGCCTCGACGGCCGCGATCTCGGCCAGCAGGACCTCGCGCACGCCTGGGTATTCGTCGCGCAGGTAGATATAGACCGCGTCCGCCTCCACCGCCCAGGCGGCGATCAGCGTGCCCTCGAGGAACTGCTGCGGCCGGCGCTCCAGGTAGTGGCGGTCCTTGAAGGTGCCGGGCTCGCCCTCGTCGGCGTTGACCGCCAGGTAGCGCGGCTTGGCCTCGGCGCGCACCAAGCTCCACTTGCGCCCGGTCGGAAAGCCGGCGCCGCCCAGGCCGCGCAGGCCCGAATCGCTCAGGGTCTCGATTGCCCGCTCGACCGTGAGCCGGCCCTCGAGGCAGTCGGCGAGGATGGCGTAGCCGCCCTCGGCGCGGTAGGCGGCGAGATCCTGATAGGCCGGAATCTCCGGATGCAGGTCGCCGCCCAGGGCCGCGGCGAGGCTCTCGGTGGTGGCCCGCGTGACGTGGCGGTGGCCGACCTCGGCGACCGGCGCCGTGTCGCAGCGGCCCATGCAGGGCGCGCGCAGCACCCGGACCTTGCTTCCGAGTCTGCCGGGCAGCTCGGCGAGCAGGGCCTCGGCGCCGGCCATGGCGCAGCTCAGGCTGTCGCAGACCCGGATGGTGATCTCGGCCGGCTCGGGCTCGCCGTCGAGCACGATATCGAAATGGGCGTAGAACGAGGCGACCTCGTAGACCTCGGCCATGGGCAGCGCCATCTCGTCGGCAAGCGCCTGCAGGTGCGCGGCGGAGAGCCGGCGGTAGCGGTCCTGGATCAGATGCAGATGCTCGATCAGCAGGTCGCGGTCGCGCGGCCGCGCGCCCAACAGCTCACGGACCTCTTCGCGCGCGGCCGGTTCGAGCTGCCGTCCCTTGGAGAAGGCCGGCGCCTTGCGGCGTCCCGAACCCGGGTGAATCTTGCGTCTTGGCGACACCCCCGTCGCGCCGTTTCCGTCAGCCATGTCCCTGGTCGTTCCGTTCCTGCTGTCCCGTTATCCCCGGCGTGCCTAGAGCCCGCCGCGCCCGACCCGCCGCGTCACAGTCTCTCTGTAACCTCAAGAAAAATATGGTCTTTTTTGGACTCGGCCCAGGTATTGCGCCCCTGTCATACCCTCAAATGGCGTCCGCGTCGATGACTTCAAGCTTCACGTTTTCGCCATTGATCGAGAGCTTTCCCGCATGCTCGAAATTGACCGTGACGCGGGTCCCGATCACCGACTGGACCTGGCCCAGCCCCCAGTCCGGCCGGGCCGGATTGCGCACGAAACTGCCGGGGACGAGGCCGGGGGCGAGATTGTCGGTCATCGAATGACTCCCGGGCCGGGGCACGGTCGGAGGCGTCTTCGCCGCGCCATGAGGTCACGGCCTCTATTTCATCGAGCGAATGATAGTGTATAAGAGTCGCGGCCGACTTCGGAAACCTCGAATCGAGATATTGACGGGCCGGAAGCGACACGGACACCAGTCTCGGGGCGCCAGTCTCGGGGCGGAGTTTTGCAGGCCGAGGGACAAGGAGCGAAACCGGATGGCTTTTCTGATCGACATGCGGGTGGCCGAATTGCTCGCCTCTCGGTTGTGCCACGATCTCGTCGGCCCGATCGGCGCCGTCAACAACGGCATGGAGCTGCTCGAGGACGAGGATCTGGGCATGTCGGACGATGCCATCCAGCTCGCCGCCAGCAGCGCCCGCCAGGCCGCCAACATCCTGCAATTCTATCGTCTGGCCTACGGCATGTCCGGCGGGCGCATCGGCGGCGACCTGGGCGGTCTGCGCGAGCTCGCGACCGGCTTTCTGGCCTCCAGCAAGACCACGCTGGACTGGACCATGGCCGGGCAGCCGGCCGGGGAAATGCCCGAGGGGCTGGGCAAGCTGCTGCTCAACGTGATCGTGCTGGGCGAGGAATGCCTGCCGCGCGGTGGCACCCTCGGCGTGAGCTTGGCCGAGGGGCCGGCCGGCCTGGAGATCGCCGTGACCGCGAACGGGACCGGCGCCCGGCTGCGCGAGGAGAGTCAGTTCGTGCTGGCCGACGACGTGGTCATCGAGGAGCTGACGCCGCGCAACGTCCACGGCTATTTCACCCGCCTGCTGGCCCAGCGCATGGGCTCGGACCTGATCATCGACAGCCCCGGCGCCGACAGCCTGCGGCTCTCGGTGACCCTGTCCGGCTGAGCCGGATCCCGCGCGGCCCGCGCCCTAGATCGTCCCGCGCCCTCGGCGCTCCTAGATCGTCCCGCGCCCTCGGCGCTCCTGGATCGTCCCGCGCCCTCGGCGCTCCTGGATCGTCCCGCGCCCTCGGCGCTCCTTGGTATCAGCCGCCCGGACCCTAATCCCTGCCGCGCCGTTCGGGGCGTGGGTAAGCGCGCGGGGCCAAACCAGAAAAAAATTGTGGAATTGTCTTGACAGGACCCAATCCCATGATTTATACACGCGAATGATAATCATTCGCAATTCAGTCTCCCACCGGCCGCTGGCGCTTGGGGGGCTGCACAACCCCAAGGACGAAAATGAAGACGATGTCGAACAGCATACTGCCGGGAACCGGGTGGGATAGCGCCGTGATGGGACGCTGCGCCGGGCGGGAGGAGGCCGTGGTGGGCCGCGGCGCCGGACAACGCCAGCGGTCCACGCGAGCCCCATGGGGGGGGGCGTGGTTCCTGCTCGGCCTGGTCTGGCTTGCGAGCGCCGGGGGTGGGGCGCTGGCGCAAGCCGAGGAAAATGTGCTCAACATCTACACCTCCCGCCACTATCAGACCGACGAGGCGCTCTACCAGGCCTTTACCGAAGCGACCGGCATCGAGATCAACCGCCTCGAGGGCAAGGACGACGCCCTGATCGAGCGGATCCGCAGCGAGGGCGTGAACAGCCCCGCCGATATCCTGATCACCGTCGATGCCGGACGGCTGTGGCGCGCCGAGCAGGCCGGCCTGTTTCAGGAGGTGGTCTCGCCGCTGCTCGAGGCCCGGGTGCCGGCCCACCTGCGACACTCCGGAGGCCGCTGGTTCGGCTTCTCTCAGCGCGCTCGGTTGATCTTCTATAACAAGGACCTGGTGCCCGCGGGCGCGATCGCGACTTACGAGGATTTGGCGGATCCGAAATGGCGCGGCCTGGTCTGCATCCGCTCGAGCAGCAACATCTACAACCTGTCGTTGCTCGGCTCCCTGATCGCGGCCCACGGCGAGGCCGCGGCCGAGGCCTGGGCGCGGGCGGTGGTCGCCAACTTCGCGCGCCCGCCCCAGGGTGGCGACACCGACCAGATCCGCGCGGCCGCGGCCGGCGAATGCGGCATCGTGGTGGCCAATTCCTATTACTTCGCGCGTCTGCTGAGCAGCGCCAAGGCGGCCGACCGGGAAGTTGCCGAGGGCCTGGGCGTGGTGTTCCCGAACCAGGATGGGCGCGGCACCCACGTCAACATCTCCGGCGCCGGGGTGCTCAAGCACGCGCGCCACAAGGCGGCGGCGATCCGCTTTCTGGAATTCCTGACCAGCGAGACCGCGCAGCGCATCTTCGCCGACGGTAACAACGAATACCCGGTGGTCGCGGGGCTGGCGCCGACGCCGGTGCTGGCCGCACTCGGCGAGTTCAAGCGCGACCCGCTCGAGGTGTCGCGGCTCGGCGCCGAACAGGCCGCCGCGCAACGCATCTTCGACCGGGCCGGCTGGAAGTAACCAGCGCCGGGCGAGCCGGCTAACCCGGCTCGCCCGGGCGGGCGTGGGCGATGGTGCGGCTGAGCAGGATCAGCGGCAGCACCCCGACCGCGACGATCGCGAGGGAGGCGGTCGACGCCTCGGTCAGGCGCTCGTCGGAGGCCAGGTTGTAGGCCTGCACCGCGAGGGTGTCGAAGTTGAACGGCCGCATGATCAGGGTCGCCGGCAACTCCTTCATGACATCGACGAAGACCAGAAGCCCGGCGGTCAGCAGGCTGCCCCACATGATCGGCGCATGGACCCGCAGCAAGGTACCGCCCGCGCCCGCGCCGAGGCTGCGCGCGGCGTCGTCCATGGTTGGTTTGATCTTGCCCAGGCTGGCCTCCACGGTGTTCAGAGAGATCGCCAGGAAGCGCACCAGGTAGGCGAACACCAACGCGGCGATGGTGCCGGTCAGCAGCAAGCCGGTGGACAGTCCGAAGCGGGCCCGCATCCAGCCGTCGAGGGCGTTGTCGAAAATCGCGAAGGGGATCAGCACGCCGACCGCGATCACGGTTCCGGGCACCGCGTAGCCCATGGCCGCGACGCGGTTGGCCGCGACCGTGATCCGGCCGGGGTCGAGGCGCACGCCGTAGGCCATGATCACGGCGACCAGGACGGCGAGCACCGCGGTCACCGCCGCCAAGGTGAAGCTGTTGAACGCCAGGCGCAGGAAGCGCGGCCCGAACTGGGCATCGCCGGTCTCGATCGACATGTCGAGCAGGATCGCGCCGGGCAGGAGGAATCCAAGCACAACCGGAAGAAGGCAGAACCCGAAGGCCAAGCCCGCGCGCCAGCCGGACAGCGTGTGGCGGGACAGGTGCCGGTAGCGGCCCGAGGTGTGGTAGTAGCGGGCCCGCCCGCGGCTCCAGCGCTCCGCCAGCAGCACCGCCAGCACGACGCCGAGCAGGGCGGCGGACAGCTGCGCGGCGGCGACCCGGTCGCCGAGCGAGAACCAGGTGCGCACGATGCCGGTGGTGAAGGTCTGTACGCCGAAGAAGGAGACCGTCCCGAAGTCGGCCACGGTCTCCATCAGCGCGAGCGAGGCACCGCCGACGATCGCGGGCCGGGCCAGCGGCAGGGCGACCCGGAAGAAGCTGCCCCAGGGACCGCAACCGAGGGTTCGGCTGACCTCCAGGGCGCAGGCCGACTGCTCCAGGAAGGCCCCGCGCGCCAGCAGGTAGACGTAGGGGTAGAGCACCATGGTCAGCATCACGATGGCGCCGCCGAGCGAGCGGATCTCCGGGAACCAGTACTCGCGTGCGCCCCATCCGGTGAGCTCGCGCAGCAGGGTCTGCACCGGCCCGGTGAACTGCAACAGGTCGGTATAGGTGTAGGCCATGACGTAGGCCGGAACCGCCAAGGGCAGGATCAACACCCACTCGAAGACCCGGCGGCCGGGAAAGCGGCACATGGTCACCAGCCACGCGGTCCCCACGCCGCCGATGATGACTCCGAAGCCGACGCCCAGCACCAGCCAAAGGGTGTTGGCCACGTAGCTGCCCAGCACCGTGTCCGCCAAGTGCCGCCAGGCGCTGGGTCCGGGCGCGAAGACGTTGACCAACACGCTGAGCACCGGGATCGCGAGCAGCCCGGCGATCGCCAGGGCGGTCCAGGCCAGCGGCCCGCGCCCGCGTCCCCGGCGTGCCGCCGGGCGCGCCGGCGGGGCCGGGAAGGGGTCGGCGGGGCCTTGTTGTTGCGTGGCTTCGCTCACGGCGGCACCTACCCCTCGGTGGTCGGAGATCCGTCGGGTTCTGGTTATCAGGCCTGGGGCCGGGGCTGCAAGCCTTCGATTCCAATCGTGCCCCAAGAAGACGCGAAGAACTAGAGTACGGCGCGTTAAGGTTTTGTTTTCTTTTTACGGAATTGCCCAAAGAAACGCCGCAAATTGCGCTGAGTAAGGGGTTATTAATCTCTTTTTGTCACTGTTGGTGCCGAGGTATCGGGGTTGGTTAACGGCGCACGGTAGCGCATCCCGGCCCGGATCGGGCGTGCATTCATTCATGGGGTTGCGGTCATGGACGACCTGCTGAGCGAATTTCTGACCGAGACCAACGAAGGTCTCTCCGTACTCGACGTCGAGCTGGTCAAACTCGAACAGAATCCGAACGACGAAGATCTTCTGAGCAACATCTTCCGGTACATGCACACGATCAAGGGAACCTGCGGGTTCCTGGGTCTGCCGCGGCTGGAGTCCGTGGCGCACGCCGGCGAGAACGTGCTCGGCAAGATCCGGGAAGGCGATCTGGTGGTGACCCCGGCCGCGGTGTCGTTGATCCTGGAATGCCTGGACAGCATCCGATCGATTCTGATGGTGCTCGAGGAAACCGAGTCCGAGCCCACGGGTGACGACTCCGATCTGATCGGGCGCTTGAACGCCTTCGCCGACAGCGGCGATTCGGGCGCGGCGCAGGCCGAGACCGCCCCGGTATCGGTCGAGGAAGTGTTCGCGGAGGAGAAGATCAAGGCGGCGGCGCCGGCCGAGGAGACCGTCGCCGAGGCCGATGAGAGCGATGCCGTAGAGGCCCCGGCGGAAGCGCCCGCCGAAACCCCGGCCGCGCCACCGCAATCGACCCAGAGGGCCACCAAAGAGGAGGTCACGACCAAGGAATCAGTGGTCGCCAGCCAGTCGATCCGGGTCAACGTCGACCTGCTCGAGAACCTGATGACCATGGTCTCCGAGATGGTGCTGACCCGCAACCAGCTGCTGCAGATCCTGCGCGGCCAGAAGGACAGCGAGTTCACCGCGCCGCTACAGCGGCTCAACCAGGTCGTCTCCGAGCTGCAGGAAGCCGTCATGATGACGCGCATGCAGCCGATCGGGAACGCTTGGGCCAAGCTGCCGCGCATCGTGCGCGACCTGTCGCTCGAACTCGGCAAGAAGATAGACCTGGTGATGAAGGGCGCGGAGACCGAGCTCGACCGCCAGGTTCTGGACCTGATCAAGGACCCGCTGACCCATATGGTCCGCAACTCCGCCGATCACGGCCTGGAGAGCACCGAAAAGCGGATCGCGGCCGGCAAGCCCGAGGTCGGCAAGATCACGCTCGACGCCTACCATGAGGGCGGCCATATCATCATCCGGATCTCCGACGACGGTGCCGGACTGCCGATCGAGATCATCAAGAACAAGGCGATCGCCAGCGGCCTGACCACCGAGGCCGAGGCCGAGACCCTGTCCGAGCAGCAGATCCAGAAGTTCATCTTCAAGGCCGGCTTCTCGACGGCGGCGGAGGTCACCGCGGTGTCCGGCCGCGGCGTCGGCATGGACGTGGTGCGCACCAACATCGAGAAGATCGGCGGCACCGTCGAGCTCAACTCGGTCGAGGGCCGCGGCACCACCTTCACCATCAAGATTCCGCTGACCCTGGCCATCGTCTCGGCGCTGATCGTCGGCTGCGGCGGCGAGCGCTTCGCGATCCCGCAGATCAGCGTGCTCGAGCTGGTGCGCGCCTCCGCCAACTCGGAGAACAGAGTCGAGCGGATCAACAACACACCGGTCCTGCGCCTGCGCAACCGGTTACTGCCGCTGGTCAATCTTCGCGAGCTGATGAAGCTGGACCCCGAGGCGGCGGAGACCCCGGCGGAGGATGCGGCCGCCGAAGTCGTCTCGCTCGACAAAAAAAGGAAACGCAAGGACGACCATTTCATCGTCGTCAGCCAAGTCGGCAGCTACACCTTCGGCATTATCGTCGACCGGGTCTTCGACACCGAGGAGATCGTGGTCAAGCCGGTGGCGCGGATCCTGCGCCACATCCAGATGTTCTCGGGCAACACCATCCTGGGCGACGGCAGCGTGGTCATGATCCTCGATCCCAACGGCATCGCGGCGGCGACCGGCGAGGTCGAGTTGGCCCACGAGTCCGAAGATGCCGCGACCGAACAGCAGGTCGCGCGCGGCAGCGAGACCGTCTCCATGCTGGTGTTCCGCGCGGTCGGGAAGGGGCCCAAGGCGGTGCCGCTGTCCCTGGTCGCGCGCCTCGAAGAGATCGATTTGGAGAAAGTCGAGATTTCCAACGACCAATACGTCGTGCAGTACCGCGGGCAGCTGATGCCGCTGGTGCGCATGGAGGGCGCCGCGGAACTGGGTTCCGAAGGCCGCCAGCCAGTCATCGTGTTCTCCGATCGCGATCGTTCCATGGGCCTGGTGGTCGACGAGATCGTGGACATCGTCGAGGACAGCCTGAAGATCGAACTGACCTCGAACCGGGAAGGCTATGTCGGCGCCGCGGTGATCGCCGGGAAGGCCACCGATATCGTGGACGTTGGGTTCTATCTGACCCAGGCTTACAAGGACTGGTTCAGCAGCAACGCCACCGAGTCCCTCGGCGAGGGCTCGCCCTCCCGGGTGCTGCTGGTCGACGATAGCCCGTTCTTCCGCAACCTCCTGCAACCGCTGCTTTCGGTGGCGGGCTACGACGTGACCTGCGTGGAAAGCGGAGCCGTGGCGCTCGAGCTATGTGAGGCGGGCGAGGACTTCGACGTGATCCTCTCCGACATCGAGATGCCGGGGATGAGCGGCTTCGAGTTCGCCGAGGCGGTCAAGAAAGACACCCGCTGGAGCAAGGTCCCAATGGTCGCGCTGTCGGCCTTCGCCACGCCGAAGGACCTCGCGCGCGGCCGCGAGGTCGGCTTCAAGGACTACGTGTCCAAGAGCGACCGCGACGCCCTGGTCGCGACCCTTCATGAAACCCTGGCCGAATTACGAGGTGCGGCATGAGCAGTCAGATGGATACCGGCAAGTCGCGAGGCTCCACCGCGGATTCAGAGAAGACCGAAGAGTTCGTCACCTTCACGATCGCCGGACAGCTCTTCGGAATTCCGGTCCTGCAAATCCAGGACGTGCTGAGCTCCTATCGGATCACGCGCATTCCCCTGGCGCCGCCGGAGATCACCGGCTCGCTCAACCTGCGCGGCCGGGTCGTCACCGCAATCGACGTGCGGCTTCGCCTCGGCCTGCCGCCGCGGCCGGCCGATGCCGACAGCATGAGCATCGTGGCCGAGAACGGGGGCGAGCTGTACAGCCTGATGGTCGATTCCGTGGGCGAGGTGCTGGCGCTGCCCCACAGCGCCTACGAGCGCAATCTGCCGACGCTCGACGCCACGTTCCGCACCTTCTGCGACGGCATTTATCGGCTGGACGATCAGCTTCTGGTCGTCCTCGATGTCAACCGCTTGCTCGACTACGAGCATGTGGATGCGGCGTGACGCCACTGGCTAGACGACCGCGTTTTGAATCAAATTCGGCCGCTGGGCCGCCAATGAGGTTCGCTCCGGAGTTCGACAATGAAGACATGTCTTATCGTTGATGACTCGAAAGTCGTGCGCATGGTCGCCCGCAAAATTCTCGAAGGCCTGAACTTCGAGATCGCCGAAGCCGAGGACGGCCAGCAGGCCCTCGACGCCTGCATGGCGGAGATGCCGGCGGCCGTCCTGCTCGATTGGAACATGCCGGTCAAGAACGGCCTCGAGTTCCTGCAGGAGTTGCGCGCCCTGGAGGGCGTGGAACAGCCGATCGTCGTCTTCTGCACCACGGAGAACGACATGGCCCACATCCAAGAGGCCATTCAAGCGGGCGCCAACGAGTACATCATGAAACCCTTCGACAGCGAGATCATCGAGTCGAAGTTTATCCAGGTCGGCCTCCTCTAGGCCGGTATCGGAAACCAACAACAGACACGACAAGAATAGAGTCAGGCAGGGTGATGACGGATCCGTACCGAGTAATGGTCGTCGACGATTCAGCGGTGATCCGGGGGCTGCTCACACGGTTCCTGGAGGCCGATCCGGAGATATCCGTGGTCGCCTCGGTTTCCAACGGGCAAATGGCGCTCGACAAGCTGGGCCGGACCGACGTCGAGATCGTCGTGCTCGATATCGAGATGCCGGTCATGGACGGCATGACGGCATTGCCACTGATTCTGAAGAAGAAGCCGGGAATTCAGGTCCTCATGGCCTCTACGCTGACCCGCAAGAACGCGGAGGTCAGCCTGCGCGCCCTGTCCCTGGGTGCGGCGGACTACGTGCCCAAGCCAAGCTCCACCAGCGAGATCCATTCCGCCGATGCGTTCAAGAACGAGCTGACGGCGAAGGTCAAGGCGCTCGCCGAGGCCGGCCGCAGCGGTCGGGGCCGCGCGCCCCGGCCGGCGACCGCGGGGCTGGTGGCGCCGGCCAGGAAGTCGCCGTCGAGCTCCCCTGGGCCCATATCGTTGTGCAGGCAGCCGATCCAGCGCCCCGATTTGATCGCTATCGGCAGCTCGACCGGCGGCCCGCAGGCGCTGTTCAAGGTTCTGGGAGACTTGGGTGGATCGGTGCCACAGCCGATCCTGGTCACCCAGCATATGCCCCCTACCTTCACCTCGCTCCTGGCCGGGCATATCTCGAAGGTGTCGAACGCACCGTGCAGCGAGGCCAAGGACGGCGAGTCGATCCGACCCGGCCAAATCTATCTCGCGCCAGGCGACTATCACATGATCGCCGAGAGGGGTAAAAGCGGCAACGTCCTGCGCCTGACCCAGACCGAGCGGGAGAACTATTGCCGGCCGGCGGTCGATCCCATGCTGCGCAGCCTAATTCCGCTCTATCGCTCGCGGCTGCTGGTGATCATCCTGACCGGCATGGGCTCGGACGGCTGCAAGGGGGCGCAGGCGGTGGCGACCGCCGGCGGCTCGGTTATCGCTCAAGACGAAGAAACCAGTATCGTGTGGGGCATGCCGGGGGCGGTCACGACCGCCGGTGTGTGTTCGGCTGTCCTGCCGTTATCAGATATCGCGCCCTACGTGCGCAAGCTCGTTGTGAGGTCTGCGGCATGAATGTAACCGACTTCGAACTTATCGCCCAGCTCCTGAAGGAACGTTCCGGTCTGGCGCTGAACAAGGAAAAGGCCTATCTCCTCGAGAGTCGGCTCAATCCGGTGGCGCGCAAATGGAACTTCTCCGGGTTCGACGAGCTCGCCCAGGCGATCCGGACCAAGAACGACGAGGCGCTTCTGGTCGACGTGACCGAGGCGATGACGACCAACGAGTCGTTCTTCTTCCGGGACCAGAGGCCCTTCGACCAGTTCAAAGACATTGTCCTGCCGTACCTGCTCGAAGCGCGTGCCGCCAAGCGTTCGTTCCGAGTCTGGAGCGCGGCTTGCTCGTCGGGGCAAGAGCCCTACACCCTCGCAATGCTGCTCAATGAGCAGGCCGACAAGCTGGCCGGCTGGAGGGTGGAGATCGTCGCGACCGATCTGTCGAACGAGATTCTGGACAAGGCGAAGGAGGGGCTGTACTCGCAGTTCGAGGTCCAGCGCGGCCTGCCGATCACCCTTCTGGTCAAGCACTTCGTTCAGGTCGGCGACCGCTGGCAGATCGACGACAGCCTGCGCAAGATGATCAAGTTCCAGCAGTTCAACCTGCTGGGCGATTTCTCCTCGCTGGGCAGGTTCGACGTGGTGTTCTGCCGCAACGTTCTGATCTATTTCGACATGCCGACCAAGACCCAGGTGCTGGAAGGCATTGCCGATCTGCTGCCGTCCGACGGCTTCCTCTATCTCGGCGGCGCCGAGACGGTGCTGGGAACCACCGATCGGTTCCAGATCATACAGGGCCAGCGCGGGATCTACGGCCTGTCCGCCCAAGACGGCGCGAAGGTGAAAGCGATCGCCTGAAGACGGGTCCGGCCAACCGGCCGGCGGGTCACCGGGCCATGCGGCCCCCGGCTCGAATCTTTATGGAATTCCTTACCAAAGAAACCGGCGCGTCCCGTGGGGCGCGCCGGTTTCGGGTTCGAATGTTCGACTGATGCGGAAGTGCTTTCGGCGTTCGCGGCTTGCCCGCGGCCCTGGACCTGGACGGCCAGCCTAGCCGTTGGCGGCCACCTGCTGCTGCTCCTTCGCGGTGTCTTCGACGGGCGCCGGGTCGCGCAGCACGTAGCCACGGCCCCAAACCGTCTCGATATAGTTCTCGCCGCCCGTCGCCGCGGTCAGCTTCTTGCGCAGCTTGCAGACGAAGACGTCGATGATCTTCAGTTCCGGCTCGTCCATGCCGCCGTAGAGATGGTTCAGGAACATCTCCTTGGTCAGCGTGGTGCCCTTGCGCAGCGAAAGCAGCTCGAGGATGCCGTATTCCTTGCCGGTCAGATGCAAAGGCTGCCCATCGATCTCGACCGTGCGGGTATCGAGGTTGACGGCCAACTTGCCGGTCTTGATGACCGAGTCCGAGTGGCCCTTGGACCGGCGGACGATGGCCTGAATCCGGGCCACCAGTTCGCGCTTGTCGAACGGCTTGGTCAGGTAGTCGTCCGCGCCCACGCCCAGGCCCTTGACCTTGTCATCCAGGCCGTTGAGGCCGGAGAGAATGAGAATCGGGGTCTTGACGCGCGCGGCGCGCAGCCGGCGCAGCACCTCGTAGCCGTCCATGTCGGGCAGCATCAGATCGAGGACGATGATATCGTAATCGTATAGCTTGCCGATCTCGAGCCCATCCTCGCCCATGTCCGTGACGTCACAGACATAGCTCTCGGCTCGCAGCATCATCTCGATGCCCTGGGCGGTTGCCGGATCGTCCTCGACTAGAAGCACTCTCATGGGTCATTTCCCGATGCGTTAGGTGGAACGGTGGTGATTGTCATTAACCATTTTGCGGAATTTCTATTAACAAATCATTAGCACCGCAAGTCTGAATTTTCCTTATTTTACCGAAACTTAAATTAGGGTGGTTCATACTTTGGCCTGATTAGGACGGGTTTCGGCCTAATTGGGCGGGAAATTGGAAAGATTCGGGGGGAGCGCGGCCTTGACCATTGCCCTTCGGACGCTCCTCGATGAGCTCGAACAGGTCTCCGAATACCAGCTTTACGGCCGGGTAACCGGCGTTCTCGGCATGTTGATCGAGGTCGCCGGCCTCGAGCGGGCGCTGTCCATCGGCGAGCGCTGCAATATCGTTGCGCGCGGGGACAAGCGGGTGCTGGCCGAGGTCATCGGATTCCGCAACGGCCGCGCGCTGATGCTGCCTTACGGTCAGTTGGAAGGCATCGGCCTCGGTTGCAAGGCCGAGGTGATCGAATCCGAGCCCGTGGTCTGGCCGACCGAGGCCTGGCTCGGCCGCGTCGTCAACGCGCTGGGCGAGCCGATCGACGGCAAAGGGCCGCTGCCCTCCGGCGACACCGCCTGTCCGCTTCGCCGCTCGCCGCCGCCGGCCCACGGTCGCCAGCGCGTCGGCCAGAAGATCGATCTCGGCGTGCGCGCCCTCAACACCTTCATCACCTGCTGCCGGGGCCAGCGCATGGGCATCTTCTCCGGCTCGGGCGTCGGCAAGTCGGTGCTCTTGTCCATGCTGGCGCGCTACACGGCTTCCGACGTCAACGTGATCGGCCTGATCGGCGAGCGCGGCCGCGAGGTCCAGGAATGGCTCGAGGACGATCTCGGCCCCGAAGGGCTGGCGCGTTCGGTGGTGGTGGTCGCCACCTCCGACGAGCCGCCGCTGATGCGCCGCCAGGCGGCCTACCTCACCCTGACGCTTTCCGAGTTCTTCCGCGACCGGGGGCAGGACGTGCTCTGCCTGATGGATTCGGTGACCCGCTTCGCCATGGCCCTGCGCGAGATCGGCTTGTCCGCGGGCGAGCCGCCGGCCAGCAAGGGCTATACCCCTTCGGTCTTCGCCGAGCTGCCGCAGCTTCTGGAGCGGGCCGGGCCCGGCGCCGACAGCGGCTCGATCACCGGCCTGTTCACGGTCCTGGTCGAGGGCGACGACCACAACGAGCCCATCGCCGACGCCGTGCGCGGCATTCTCGACGGCCAGATCGTACTCGACCGCGCGATCGCCGAGCGCAACCGCTACCCCGCCATCAACATCCTGCGCAGCGTGTCGCGGACCTTGCCGAACTGCAACAGTGACGCCGAGAACGAGCTGGTCAACCGCGCCCGCGTCCTGATGTCGACCTACGAGGACATGGCCGAATTGATCCGCATCGGCGCCTACAAGCGCGGCGCCGATGCGGCGATCGACGAGGCCATCCTGCACCATCCCCGGCTCGAGGCCTTTCTCAGCCAGGCCCGCGCCGAGCGCAGCGATCTCGCGTCCGGTTACGCCGGCCTCACCGAGATCATCGGAAAGCCAGCGCCGAACTCCGACGCGCCGGCCTAGCGGGCGATGACCGCCCTGGGGAGTCTGGTGCGGGTCCATACCTGGGCCCTCGACGAGAAGCGGCAAACGCTGGGCGGCCTGGAGGCGATGGCCGAGAAGCTTGGCGACGATCTGGAGAATCTCGAGGCGGAGCTGCGGCGGGAACAGACCGCCGCCACCGGTTCGATCGAAGGCACCATCGCGTTTCCCGCCTTCGTCGCCGCCGCCCTGGAGCGGCGCAAGAGGCTGCGGCTGTCGATCGCCAATCTGGACCTGGCGATCGAAGCCGCACGCGAAGAGGTCCGCGAGGCCTATCTGGAAGTCAAGAAGTACGAACTCGCCCGCGACAATCAGGAGCGCCGGGAACGGGAGCGCCTCGCCTTGCGCGAGCGCAAGGCGCTCGACGAGCTGGGCGCGACCCTGCACCGGCGCAAGAAGATGGACCAGGGCGACAGCGAGGGTTAGAACGGCGCCCCGAACGGGGTGACCATCACGGTTTCCTCGGTATCAGACCACGACGCCGGCGTCGGCCACGGCCTCGGGAGCCTCGATCGGCATGGCTTTCCACTCGAGCGAGGACTGGAAGCCGATGTGGCCTCGATTGCCCGTGATCTCGTTCGTCTCGTGGAAGATTCTCGTGATATCCCGGCGCATGAAGTCGGGCAGCGGCGCGCGGCTGCGCAGGATCAGGTCGAGGCGCTTCTCGCGCACCAGCCCGTCCAGTTGCAGATCGCCCAGGCGGCTCATTTCGACCTCGACCACGAAGCGGGTCTGCGCCTCCTCGTCCTGGCCGCCGCCGTCCCGGTCTTGCCGGCCGTGGCGCAGGAACAGGCGCAGCTGCCGCAGCTGATCGCCGTCGTGGAGGGGGATGAAAAACAGCCGCCAGTCACCGCCCTGGTGGTCGGCCAGACGGCCCAGTTGGCGGAAGTCCTGGCCCAGGCGCGACAGCAGGGAATCGCGGCCCGCGCTCTTCAGCGCCTGGCTCGCCTGGTTGCCGAGCCAGCGGGTCACGTCGCCGCCGCTCAGTGCCGAAAGGAAGAACAGCAGGCCCGAGGCCAGCCGCGATCCCGGCTGCGGGATCGCGTCCCGCAGCATCGCGGCCGCGACCCCTGGCGGGGCGATCTCCTGCAGCACCCGGAGTGTCTCCTCCAGCGCCGGCCAGGAATGCGCCAGCATGCCGAGGGCGGCGGGAC
>JACZVL010000042.1 GCA_022572685.1 Pseudomonadota bacterium | reverse complement strand
CCTGCCCGAGGAGGCGCTCTACCGGGACCTGATCGCCGACCCGGACCGCCTGGCCGCGGCCGGCATCCGAAGCGTCACCGCGATCGGCGACGCCCACGCGCCCAGCACCATCGCCGCCGCGGTCTACGCCGGCCACCGGGTGGCGCGCGAGCTCGACGCCCCGGACCGCGGCGACGCCGTCCCCTTCGAGCGCGAGCTGCCGCTGGAGGGGTGAGGGCACAATCGCGGACGGCGCGCGCGCCCCGGGAGTTTCCCGAACGACCGGGCCCTGTGCTAGGGTGCCGGCGAGACGTTCGCATCGAGCCGGGGACGACCTTTGCTGAAATTCATCTCGCTCCTGACTATTGTGCTGCTGGCCGGGCCGGCCGCGGTGGCGTTCGGCGGCCGGACCACGCTGGGCGGCGACTGGCGCACCGCCAGCCGCGAACCGGTCGGCATCGCCCCCGACCCGGCGGATACCCCGGAGCCGGTCATCCAGGTCTATGGCGCCCGCGCGTTCAACTGGCGCGGCGTCTTCGCGGTCCACACCTGGATCTCGGTCAAGCGCCGCGATGCGGCCGCGTTCACCACCTACGAGGTGATCGGCTGGCGCCTTCGGCAGGGGCTCGACGTGCTGGCCACGCGCCAGGGACCGCCGGACCGGCAGTGGTTCGGCAACCCGCCCGAGATCTACGTCGATTTGCGCGGCGACCGCGTCGAGGCGCTGATCGACAAGCTCGAGGCGGCGATCGCCGCCTACCCCTACAAGGCGCAGTATCGGACCTGGCCGGGGCCGAACTCCAACACCTTCACCGCGCACATCGCCCGCGCGGTGCCGGAGTTGGGCCTCGATCTGCCGCCGACCGCGATCGGCAAGGACTATCTGGGGCTCGGCACCTTCGCCGCGCGCAGCCCCAGCGGCACCGGCTTCCAGGTCTCGCTGTTCGGCCTGCTCGGCGTGACGATCGGCATCGAGGAGGGGATCGAGTTCAACCTGCTCGGCCTGGCGGTGGGCGTGGACCCGCTGGATCTCACGCTGCGGCTGCCCGGGTGGGGCCGCCTCGGACCCTCGTGACGAGCGCAGGCGCGCGGTTACAAAATTTTACAAAAACTACGCAATACTCCTCATTGCGTCTAGTTGCTTTGTTAACCGGCTTGGGGCAGGCTCCTTCGTGTGGACTACGGGGAGGAAACCATGGCGCGAATACTGGTTATCGATGACGAGGACGAGCTGCGCTCCATGCTTCGGCAGATGCTCGAGCACGCTGGCCACGAGGTCTCGGAAGCGGCCGACGGCGCCGTGGGAATCGAGATCTACGAGCGCGACTCGCCGGACCTGATCATCACCGACATCATCATGCCCGAAAAAGAGGGCGTCGAGACCATCATCGCGCTGCGCCGGGCCGATCCCGCCCTGCCGATCATCGCGATCTCCGGCGGCGGGCGCCTGGACGCCACCGACTTCCTGAGCATGGCCAAGAAACTCGGCGCCCGCCATACCCTGACCAAGCCGTTCCGGCGCGACCAGTTGCTCGAAGCGGTCGGCGAGTGCCTGGCCTGATACCGGAAAGCGACCGGAAATTCGAACGACCTTTAGCCGCCTTCGAAACCCGGCGGCACGTTGACCGCGTTGACGCCGATCTCGGCGACCGCGTAACCGCCCTCCATGACCAACGGCGTCGGCCGGCCAGGCGCCGCGATGCGCGCGCGGCGGCGTGGTCTTGCCCCGCCCCGGGCGCGGCCCGGAGGCCGCGAAAAAGCTGGCCTGGACGCCCCGCGGGCTTTATCTAGAGCCGAGTCCCGGGAACGGTTTCCGGGGCATCGAAGCTGGTGAAACCACTGACATGAGCGTTTGGGGCAAAATACTCGGCGGCGCCGCGGGCTTTGCGCTCGGCGGCCCCTTGGGTGCGCTGATCGGCGCCGCCGCCGGCCATGCGGTCGACAAGTTGCGCGCGCCCGGGCGCGAGGGCGAGGCGGAAGATGCAACCAAGGGTATCGCCTTCACCATCGCCGTCATCGTGCTCGGCGCCAAGATGGCCAAGGCCGACGGCCAGGTCACCCGCGACGAGGTCGCCGCCTTCAAGGAGGTGTTCCGCATCCCGCCCGACGAGCTCAAGAACGTCGGCCGCCTGTTCAACCAGGCGCGCAAGGACGCCGGCGGCTTCGAGCCCTACGCCAAGCAGATCGGCCGCATGTTCCGGGACAACCCGGCGGTGCTGGAGGAGTTGCTCGACGGGCTGTTCCACATCGCCCGCGCCGACGGCGTGGTGCACGAAGGGGAACTCGCCTACCTGGAGCAGATCGCCGCGATCTTCGGCTTCAACGCGGCCGACTGGGACCGCATCCGGGCCGGCAACATGGGCCCGGACCAGGGCGATCCCTTCGAGATCCTGGGCATGAGCCGCGACGCCAGCGACGACGAGATCAAGGCCGCCTACCGGAGGCTGGTGCGCGCGAACCACCCCGACCGCCTGATCGCCCAGGGCATGCCGGCGGAGTTCGTCGAGCTGGCCAACGAGAAACTGGCGACCATCAACGTGGCCTACGACCGCGTCCGCGAGCTGCGCGGTATAAATTAGTGGCGCCACCGTTGCCCCTGGTCGCGCTCAACGCGGCCACCATCGGCTTCGGCGGCGCGCCCTTGTTCGAGGGTCTGACCCTCGGCCTGGGCCGCGGCGAGCGCGCCTGCCTGATCGGGCGCAACGGGACCGGCAAATCGACCCTGCTCAAGCTCCTGGCCGGTGCCATCGAGCCCGACGGCGGCGTGCGCTTCCTGCAGCCGGGCGCGACCGTCGCCTACCTGTCCCAGGACCCGGCGCCGCCGCCGGGCCAGAGCGTGGCCGACTACGTCACCGCCGGCCTGAGGGAAACCCGCGGCGAGGAGACGCCGGCCCGGCACCGGGTCGAGGCGGTGCTGGCGCGGGTCGATCTCGCGGGCGACCGGGAGCTCGGCACGCTGTCCGGCGGCGAGGGCCGGCGCGCCGCGCTCGCCCGGGCCCTGGTCGGGGACCCGGACGTGCTGCTGCTCGACGAGCCGACCAACCATCTCGACCTGCCGACCATCGAATGGCTCGAGGAGGAGTTGCTGCGCTTCAAGGGCGCGCTGCTCACCATCAGCCACGACCGGGCGTTCCTGAACCGCCTGTCGCGCGTCACCCTGTGGCTCGACCGCGGCCGCCTGCACCGCCTGGACAAGGGCTTCGCCCATTTCGAGGACTGGGCCGAGGAACTGCGGGCGCGCGATGCCGGGGCCCGGCACAAGCTGGAGCGCAAGATCGTCCGCGAGGAGCGCTGGCTGCAACGCGGCGTGACCGCGCGGCGGCGGCGCAACCAGGGCCGCCTCGCCCGCCTCGACGGGCTGCGCCGCGCGCGCGCCGAGTGGCTGCGCCAGCCCGGAACCGCCAAGATCGCGGCCACCACCACCGGCGGGCGCAGCGACCTGATGATCGAGGCCGAGCATCTGGAGAAGAGCTACCCCGCGCCCGAGGGCGGCACGCGCTGCGTGCTGCGCGACTTCTCGACCCGGATCCGGCGCGGCGACCGGATCGGCATCATCGGCCCCAACGGCGCCGGCAAGACCACGCTGGTGCGCCTGCTGATCGGCGACCTCGCGCCGGACGCGGGCCGCTTGCGCCTGGCCGCCGGGCTGACGCCGCTCTACTTCGATCAGCGCCGCGAGAACCTCGATCCGGAGGCGACGCTGTGGCGGACCCTGGTGCCCGGCGGCGGCGACTCGCTGATGGTGCACGGCCGCCAGCGCCACGTGGTCGCCTACCTGCGCGACTTCCTGTTCGACGAAGGCCAGGCGCGCCAGCCGGTCAAGAGCCTGTCCGGCGGCGAGCGCAACCGGCTGCTGCTGGCGCGCCTGTTCGCGCGGCCGGGCGATCTCATCGTGCTCGACGAGCCGACCAACGATTTGGACCTGGAAACCCTCGATCTGCTGGTCGACGTGCTGGACGATTACGCCGGCACCCTGATCCTGGTCAGCCACGACCGCGACTTCCTGGACCGCCTGGCGACCGGGACCGTGGCGCTTGAAGGAGACGGCCGGGCGGTCGAATACGCCGGCGGCTACAGCGACTACCTGGCGCAGCGCGGCCGCGGCCCCGAACCCACGCCGAAGTCGGCGACCCCCGGTAGGAAAGCACCGCCCACGCGCCCAAAATCCGCGCCGCGCAAGCTCGGCTACCGGGATCAGCGCGCGCTCGACCGCCTGCCCGGCGAGATCGAGGCGCTGGAAGGCGAAATCGTGGCGCTCGAATCCCGGCTCGCCGACCCCGGGCTCTACCGCCGCGACCCGGCGGCCTTCGAGACCGCGACCCGCGAGCTGGCGGCCACGCGCGGCGAACTGGCCGCCGCCGAGGAACGCTGGCTCGAGCTCGAGGCGCGGCGCGAGGCGCTGGCCCTGGCAAGAGAGACCCGGGTTTAGATGGGCCTCGCCATGCGGCCCCGGCACGTCGCGCTGTTCGTCGCGGTCATGGCGATCTGGGGCCTCAACTTCGTGGTCGCCAAGATCGGCCTCGAGCAGCTGCCGCCGCTGCTGATGATCGCCCTGCGCTGGGGCCTGGTGGCGGTCATGCTGCTGCCCTTCGTCAAGCCACCGCGCGGGCGCTGGCGCCAGGTCATGCTGGTCTCCGTCACCCTGGGCTTCGTCCACTTCGCGCTGATGTTCACCGGCTTACGCGACATCGACGCCTCCACCGCGGCGATCGCGATCCAGCTCCAGGTGCCCTTCGCCGCGCTGTTGAGCGCCGTCGTCTTCAAGGACGCGATCGGCTGGCGCCGGGCGCTGGGCCTGGCGATCGCCTTCGCAGGCGTCGCCCTGATCGCCGGCGAGCCGCGCCTGGACGGGCACTACCTCGCCCTCGCCATGGTGATCGCGGCGGCCTGCATCTGGTCGGTCGCCAACATCCAGATCAAGCTGATGGGCGACGTCGACGGCCTGACCCTGATCGCCTGGATCGGCGTCTTCTCGACGCCGCAGATCGCGCTCGGCTCCTATCTGCTGGAAGACGGTCAGATGGCGGCGCTGGCGGCGGCGGATTGGCGCGCCTGGGCCTCGGTCGCGTACCAGGCGGTGTTCGTGGTCGGAATCGGCTACGGCGCCTGGTACTGGCTGCTCAAGCGCTACGCGGTCAACCAGGTGATGCCGTTCATGCTGCTGATGCCGGTGTTCGGGGTCGCCTCGGGCGTCGCCTTCCTGGACGAGCCGATGACCCTGGCGCTGCTCGGCGGGGCCGCGCTCACCATCCTCGGCGTCGGCATCATCCTCGTCCGCCGGCCCAAGCTGGTCGCGCCGGAAGCGGAGCGGGTGTGATGCCGCCTCAGGCCCGGGCCTTCTCCTTCTCATCCAAATACCGGCGGATCAGCGCGCGCAGGCGGTCGCCGTCGAAGCTGGGGAAGTGGCCGCCGTGCACGATTCGCGCCGGAATCGCCAGCAGGCGCTCCATGGTCGCAATATAGGCGTCGAGGTCCGAGTGGTAGTTGTCGTCGACCAGCTCGCCATCGTAGATCGCATCGCCCGAGAACAGGATGCCGCTCGCTTCCTCCCAGAGCGCGATCGAGCCGGGCGAGTGGCCGGGGGCATGAATCACGGTGAGATGGCGGTCGCCCAGATCGATCACCTCGCCGTCGGCGAGCAGCCGGGTCGCCGGCGCCGGGGTCACCTGGTAGGCCGCGGAGGAATAATCGCCCGGCGGCAGGGCGGTGAAGATATCGTCGGAGACGTAGGGGTCGGCGAGCGTCTCCTTGCGCCCCGGCTTGGCCATGAGCTCGGCCTCGGCCGCGTGCACGGCGCGCTCGGCGAACTCGTGGTGCGAGCCGATGTGGTCGAAGTGGGTGTGGCTGGCGACGGCGAGCAGGGGGCGTTCGGCGACCAGGGCGACCTGGCCGCGCAGGCTGACCACGCCCATGCCGGAATCGATCAGCAGGTCGCGGTCGCGCCCGCGCAGGTGCCAGATGTTGCAGCGGTAGAATTCCTTGACGTGGGGCTCCCAGACATGGGTGACGCCGTCGCCGACCGAGGCGGTCTGGTACCAGCTTTCCGCGGTGGCGATCCGCATGACGAACGATCTTTCGTTGCTTCGAACCAGCGCCGAGTGAAGCCGCGCCAGGGACGGCCGTCAAGCGCGACGCCGGGGGCCGGCGTTGTCGGCGGCCGGGGAAACTGCTACTGGCTGGCGCAGTCCCGAGGAGCCGTCCCGAGGAGCCGCCCCGGATGCCGCTGGTCATCGAAACTCCCTCGCCCAACTTCGACGCCCGGCCGGAAGGCCAGGCGGGGGGGCAGGCGGGGGGGCAGGCGGGGGGGCAGGCGATCGACATCCTGCTGCTCCACTATACCGGGATGGAGAGCGCGGCCGCGGCGCTGGCGCGCATGAGCGACGAAACCGCGAAAGTCAGCGCCCACTACTGCATCGACGAGGACGGCACGCTGGTCCGCCTGGTGCCGGAGGACAAGTGCGCCTGGCACGCCGGCGTCGCGTCCTGGGCCGGCGCCGGCGACATCAACGCGCGTTCGATCGGCATCGAGCTGGTCAACCCGGGCCACGAGTTCGGCTACCGGGCCTTCCCGGACGCGCAGATGGCAACCTTGATCGAACTGGCGGGCGAGATTCTGGCGCGCCATCCGATCCCGGCGCGCCGCGTGCTCGGCCACGCCGATGTCGCGCCGCTGCGCAAGCAGGACCCGGGCGAGCTGTTCGACTGGGCGCGGCTGGCCGAGAACGGGATCGGCTTGTGGCCCGGCGCGGCCGCGCCCCGCGACCCGCCCGAGCCAGCCGAGACCCGGCGCCAGCTCGCCGCTTTCGGCTACGGCTACCTGGACCACGACCCGGCGGCCGTGGTCCGGGCCTTCCAGCGCCACTTCCGGCCCGAGGCCGTGACCGGCACCATCGACGCCGAGACCGCCGGCCGGCTCGAAGCCCTGAACGGCCTGGTTGACGCAAAACCCTCGAATCCCTAGATATCGAAGTGCCAGACGGCCGGATGGCTGCCTTCGGAACCGGCTTCGCGGCCGGGGCCGGGGGAGGAAAGTCCGGGCTCCACGGAAACACGGTGCCGGGTAACGCCCGGCGGGGGCGACCCCAGGGAAAGTGCCACAGAAAGCAAACCGCCCGCGCGAAGCCTCTCGGGGCGAAGGCGGGCAAGGGTGAAAGGGTGCGGTAAGAGCGCACCGCGCCCCCGGTAACGGGGGTGGCAGGGCAAACCCCACCGGGAGCAAGACCAAGTAGGGACGGCAGGTCAACTGGTCGCAAGACCTGGGGGCCAGGCGGGTTTCCGCGCCGCCGTCCGGGTAGGTCGCACGAGGCGTCCGGCGACGGGCGTCCCAGATGAATGGCCATCCATCCGCGCCTAAAAAACGCGGGGGACAGAACCCGGCTTACAGGCCGTCTGGCACTTTTCTCATTACTGCTCGAGATCTTCGGGCGCGCCGCGGGGTCCGGATCACGGGCGACGGCGGGTCCCGGCGGACCATTTCTTTAAAAGAACATTGAGCGAACAAAATGTTGCCGCAATTTCCTCTGATCCTGCATAGGAGAAGATCGTCGTCGCCCCGAGAAGTTCTCCGAGATCACAAGAAACCGTCCCGTTAATAGCTTCTTAACCCATAAGAATTATTTGTCGTCCCATTGACACCCATGAAATCCCATGGTATCCCATTCCGTTCCGTTTTAGGAACCAATTGGCCCGGGAAACCCAGGACCTCATGCCAGGTCTCAGGGCGGAAAACGGGGTCAGGCGAGAGACGACGGGAGCGGTACAGGTGGCGGTTTTCATTGGCACCTTCGAGAACAAGGTCGACCTCAAGGGTCGGGTGTCCGTGCCGGCCCAGTTCCGGCAGACCCTGGCCGGCCAGTCGTTCCCCAACCAGTCGTTTCAGGGCATCGTCGCCTTCCGCTCCTATCGCGCCGCCGCCATCGAGGCTTGCGGCATCGACTTCATGGAGCGTCTGAACGACGGCATCTCCACGATGGACCTGTTCTCCGACGCCCACGACGATTTGGCGGCGACCATCTTCGCCGACTCCCAGCAGCTGTCCTTCGACGGCGACGGCCGCATCATGCTACCGGCCCTCTTGGTCGAGCACGCCGGCATCACCGAGCGCGCCGCCTTCGTCGGCAAGGGCTCGATCTTCCAGATCTGGGAGCCCGCGGCGCTCGAGGCGCACATGGACGAGGCCCGGGCCCGGGCGCGCTCCCAGGGCCTGACCCTGCCGCTGCGGCCCAACGACGGCGGCGGCCGATGACCACGCCCCAGGACACAGCGAGCCCCCAGGACACGGCCCCGATAGAGACCGGCGGCCACACCCCGGTCATGCTGCGCGAGGTGATCGAGGCGCTGAGCCCGCGCGACGGCGCGATCTACCTCGACGGCACCTTCGGCGCCGGCGGCTATGCCGAGGCGATCCTGGCCGCCGCCGACTGCCGGGTCTGGGGCATCGACCGCGACCCCGAGGCGGTGGCCCGGGGCCAGGCCTTGGCCGCGCGCCATCCCGAGCGCCTGAACCTGATCCACGGCCGCTTCGGCGCCATGGACACACTCCTCGGCGCGCGGCAAGTCTTCGCGGTCGACGGCATCGCGCTCGACCTCGGCGTCTCCTCGATGCAGCTCGACCAGGCCGAGCGCGGCTTCTCGTTCCGCGCCGAGGGGCCCTTGGACATGCGCATGGACCGGGGGGACGCGGCCGGAAACGACGCCGGGGGCGCCACTGGGGACGCCGGGCCGAGCGCGGCCGAAGTGGTCAACGAGCTTTCCGAGGCCGAGCTCGCCGACATCATCCACCACTACGGCGAGGAACGCCGCGCGCGTCAGGTGGCGCGGGCCATCGTCGCCGCCCGCCGGGAACGGCCGATCGAGGACACCGCGCGCCTGGCCGAGATCGTGCGCGCGGCGGTGCGCGGGGCGAGCAAGAGCCGGGCCAAGCCCCGGAGCAAGAGCGCCGGCAAGGGCGCAGG
Source organism: Pseudomonadota bacterium (assembly GCA_022572685.1). GTDB lineage: Bacteria > Pseudomonadota > Alphaproteobacteria > Kiloniellales > J153 > JACZVL01. Next base: position 9,959 of record JACZVL010000042.1, on the reverse strand, counting down.
CAAGGGCAAGGGGCGCAGGGGTTTGGGCATCGACCCGGCGACCCGGACCTTTCAGGCGCTGCGCATCCACGTCAACGACGAGCTCGGCGAGCTCGACCGCGGCCTGCACGCCGCCGAGCGCCTGCTGGCGCCGGGCGGCCGGCTCGCCGTGGTGTCGTTTCATTCGCTCGAGGACCGGGCGGTGAAGGCTTTCCTGCGCGCGCGCGCCGGTGCCGGCCCGAGCGGCTCGCGCCACCGGCCCGAGGCGGCCGCGCGCCGCGATCCGACGTTCCTGCCCCTGTTCAGGGGCGCTTGCCGGCCCGGCCGGGCGGAGTGCGAAGGTAATCCGCGGGCACGCTCCGCCCGGCTGCGGGCGGCCGAACGGACCGCGGCGGCGGCCTGGAACGGCACGCCGGCCGATACGGCGGCCAATACGGGGGGCGCGACGGCATGACCCGGGTGGCGGGCACCTTGTTCTTCCTGACCGCGGTCGGCGCGGCGCTGTTCCTGTTCTTCATCAAGCAGCAGGTGCGCGAGATGGAAGAGGAACTGGGCATCGCCCACCGCAACATCCTGCGCCACCAGGAGGCGATCCAGGTGCTGCGCACCGAATGGAGCTACCTGAACCGGCCGGCGCGCATCGCCGAGCTGGCCGAGCGCCACCTCGCCATGCAGCCGCTGGTCGCGCGCCAGTTCGTGGGCTTCGAGGAAATCCCCTATCGGTCCGCCGGCGCAGCCCTGCCCGCGCCAGCCCAAGCGACCGCCCAAGCGACCGCCCAAACGGCGACCCTGACGGCGGCGACCCTGACGGCGGCGGCCCAAACCGCACGCGCCGGAGGGGCCGCGCCATGACCCGTCAATTCGAGCAATCCTCCCTGAACTTGCGCCCCCCGGCTCCGGATCCCAATCCGGACCGGGCGGCGCACTTTTTCTCGGAAGGCTGCTCGGCCCAGGTCCTGGAGACCGGACGCACCCGCCTGCTGGCGGCCGGCGTGGTCTTCACCATGGCTTTTCTCGTGGTCGGCTGGCGGCTGGTGGACATCGCGGTCTTCTCCGCGGGCACCGAGCCGAGGATTGCGGCGGCGCCGGCCGCGACCCCGCGAAGCGGCCGCGCGGACATCGTCGACCGCAACGGCGTGGTGCTCGCCACCAGTCTGCCGACCGCCTCGCTCTACGCCAACGCGAAGCAGGTGCGCGATCCCGAAGCGGCCGCGGCGCGCCTGGTCCAGGTCCTGCCCGATCTGTCCCGTTCCGAAGTCGCCGCCAAGCTGGCGACCGGGCGCCGCTTCATCTGGCTCAAGCGCAACCTGACGCCGCGCCAGCACTACCGGATCAACCGCCTGGGCATCCCCGGGTTCTATTTCGAGCGCGAGCAGCGCCGCTTCTATCCGCACGGCAACCTGACCGCGCACAGCGTCGGATTTACCGACGTCGACAACCGCGGCCTGAGCGGCATCGAGCGTTCGTTCGACGAGGTGTTGCGCGACCGCGGCACGCCGCTCGCGCTCAGCCTCGACCTCCGGGTCCAGTACGCGATGACCGAGGAACTGAGCGCCGCGATGACCGAGTTCGACGCCATCGGCGCCGCCGGCATGGTCATGGATGTCGCCAGCGGCGAGGTGCTGGCCATGGTCTCCCTGCCCAGCTTCGACCCGGAACGGCCCGGCGCCGCGCCCGCGGACAGCCGCTTCAACCGGGCCAGCCTGGGCATTTACGAGATGGGTTCGGTGTTCAAGATCTTCACCGTCGCCATGGCGCTCGACGAAGGCGTGGTGACGCTGGAGTCGGGCTACGACACCAGCAAGCCGATCCGCGTGGCGCGCTTCACCATCAACGATTACCATGGCAAGAACCGTTGGCTCTCGGTGCCCGAGATCTTCATGTACTCGAGCAACATCGGCGCCGCGCGCATGGCGATCGACACCGGCACCGCGGCGCAGCGGTCGTTCCTCGATCGGCTCGGCCTGACGCGGCCGGCGAGCATCGAGTTGCGCGAGGTCGGCACGCCGATGCTGCCCTCGCCGTGGCGCGAGATCAATACCATGACCATCGCCTACGGCCACGGCCTGGCGGTCAGCCCGGTGCAGTTCACCACCGCGGCCGCGGCCGTGGTCAACGGCGGCAGGTTCCAGCCCGCGACGCTGCTCAAGCGGGCCCCAGTGGCGCGATCGGCGGACGCGCGATCGGAAGGCACCCGGATCATGGACCGGGCCACCTCGCTCAAGATGCGCCGGCTCCTGCGCCTGGTGGTGCGCCGGGGCACCGGCCGCCAGGCCAACGCCGAGGGCTACCTGGTCGGCGGCAAGACCGGAACCGCGGACAAGCTGGTCGGCGGCCGTTACGCGCGCAACACACGCATCGCCTCGTTCCTCGGTGCGTTTCCGATGAACGCGCCGCGTTACGTGGTGTTCGTGATGGTCGATGAACCCAAGGGCATCGAGCGCACCCGCGGCTACGCCACCGGCGGCTGGGTCGCCGCACCGGTGGTGCGCGCCGTGATCGAGCGCATCGGCCCGATGCTGGGAGTCGCCCCGGTCCGCGCGGACGCGGAGCAAGACGACGGCGAGGGGCTCCTGGTCCAAGTCAGGACGAGGATACAGACGGTTGCGGTTGATTGATCTGGTCAAGGATACGGGCGACGGCATGACACCTGCGGCAATCCTGGCGGATACCGAAATCCACGGCCTCTCCGCCGACAGCCGAAAGGTCGCGCCGGGCTATCTGTTCGCGGCGCTGCCCGGCACCCGCGAGGACGGCCGGCGCTACATCGACCAGGCAGTCGAGAACGGCGCCGTCGCGGTGCTGGCCGAGACCGGCACCACGCTCGGCGCGCGCGCGACCCCGGTCCGACTGATCACGGACGACAACCCGCGCCGGCGCCTGGCGTTGATGGCGGCGCGTTTCTACGGCCGCCAGCCCGAGGTGGTCGCCGCGGTCACCGGCACCAACGGCAAGACCTCGGTCGCCAGCTTCACCCAGCAGATCTGGCGCCACGGCGGGTACCGGGCGGCGAGCCTCGGCACCCTCGGCCTGTTCCCGGCGCGCCCGGACGCCCCCGAATCCCTGACCACGCCCGACCCGGTCGAGTTGCACCACTGCCTGGCCGGCCTGGCCGAGGACGGCGTCGACCGCCTGGTCGTGGAGGCGTCGAGCCACGGCCTCGACCAGCACCGGCTCGACGGCATCCGGATTGCGGCCGCCGCCTTCACCAATCTGTCGCGCGACCACCTCGACTACCACCGCGACATGGCGTCCTACCTGGCCGCCAAGTTGCGCCTGTTCGACGAGCTGCTCGCGCCCGGCGGCACGGCGGTGCTCAATGCCGACCTGCCGATCTACCTGGAGCTGCGGGCTCGTTGCGCGCGGCGCGGCATCGAGGTCCTGAGCTACGGCATCGCCGAGAGCGACCTGCGCCTGATGACCCGGGAGCCGACCGCCGAGGGCCAGATGCTGATGCTCGACGTGCTCGGCCGCGCGCGCCGCGTCGCGCTGCCCCTGGCGGGCACCTTCCAGGCCTTCAACGTGCTGGCCGCGCTGGGCCTGACGATCGCCACCGGGCTCACGCCCGAGGCCGCGCTGGAGGCCCTGCCCCAGCTCGAAGGCGTGCCGGGGCGGATCGAGCGGGTCGGGCGCACGCCGCAAGGCGGCCAGGTCTTCGTCGACTACGCGCACACGCCCGCTGCGCTCGAGACCGTGCTCGAGGCGATCCGGCCGCACACCGAGGCGCGGCTCTGGGTGGTGTTCGGCTGCGGCGGCGACCGCGACCGGGGCAAGCGCCCGCTGATGGGCGCGATCGCCTGCCGCCTGGCCGATCGCAGCATCGTGACCGACGACAACCCGCGCGGCGAGGACCCGGCGGCGATCCGCCGCGAGATCCTCGCCACGGCAACCGATGCCGAAGAGTTTTCCGAACGGGGGGAGGCCATCGTTCACGCGGTGGCCGCTCTAGGCCCGGGTGACGTCCTGGTCATCGCGGGGAAAGGTCATGAATCCGGACAGATTGTCGGGGACCGGATTCTGCCCTTTAACGACCGGGACGTGGCCCGGGCCGCCATTTCGCGGCTCCAGAGCGACGGAGGGGACGCATGAGCGCCGCGCCCTTGTGGACCGACGCCCAGGCCGCCGCGGCGACGGGCGGGCGCAACTCCGCGCCCTGGGCCGCAAACGGCGTCTCCATCGACAGCCGCAGCCTGGCGCCCCGGGACCTCTTCGTCGCGCTTCAGGGGCCCAGCTTCGACGGTCACGACTTCATCGCCAAGGCCTTCGAGAGCGGCGCCGCGGCCGCGCTCTCGCACCGCCATCCCGCGTCCGGGGCGGCCGACGCGCCGGGTGCGTCCCCTGGCCCGCTGCTCCTGGTCGAGGACACCCTGGCCGCGCTGCGCGCCCTGGGCGCGGCGGCGCGGGCGCGCAGCCGGGCCCGGTTCATCGGGGTCACCGGTTCGGTCGGCAAGACCAGCGTCAAGGAGGCCCTGGCGCGCTGTCTGCGCGCCCAGGCGCCGACCGCCGCCAGCGCCGCCAGCCTGAACAACCATTGGGGCCTGCCGCTCAGCCTGTCGCGCCTGCCCCACGACGCCGCTTACGGCGTGTTCGAGCTGGGCATGAACCACCCGGGCGAGATTCGCGACCTGACCGGCCTGTTGCGCCCCGACGTGGCGCTGATCACCAACGTCGAGGCCGTGCACATCGGCCATTTCGAGTCGGTCGAGCAGATCGCCGACGCCAAGGCCGAGATCTTCGAGGGCATGCCCGCCGACGGGGTCGCCGTGCTCAACCGGGACAACCCGCATTTCGCCCGCCTGGCCGAAAAGGCGCGGGCCGCCGGCGTCGACGTGATCGGCTTCGGCCGCGACGCGGCGGCCGAGGCGCGATTGATCGACTGCAGCCTGGAGGCCACCGGCAGCCGGGTCGAGGCCGAGATCCTGGGCGCGCGCCTGGGCTACCGCGTCGGCCTGCCCGGCTCCCACTGGGTGGCGAACTCGCTCGCGGTGCTGGCCACCGTGGCCGCGGCCGGCGCCGATGTGGCGCGCGCGGCGGCAGAGCTGGCGAACCTCGAGGCGGTCGCCGGGCGTGGCGTGCGCCGCGAGATCGACCGGCCCGAAGGTTCCTTCACCCTGATCGACGACAGCTACAACGCCAACGTGACCTCGATGTGCGCCGCCTTCGAGGTGCTGGGCCAGGCCACCACCGGGGCCGCCACTACCGGACTTGGGGGCCGGCGCATCGCGATCCTCGGCGACATGCTCGAGCTCGGCGCGCGCGCGGGCGAGATGCATCTCGCCCTGGTGCAGCCGTTGCGGGACGCCGGCGTCGACCTGGTGTTGACCTGCGGCCCGGAGATGGCCGCGCTTCAGGACGCGCTGCCCGCGGCCCTGCGCGGCGGCCATGCCGCCGATTCGAGCGCGCTGGCACCGATCGCCACCGCGACCCTGGCCGCCGGCGACGTGGTCCTGATCAAGGGCTCGCTGGGCAGCCGCATGAAACTGCTGGTCGAGGCCCTGTCGAACATGGCGCCGGACTGGCCGCGCGCCGCCAACGGCGCCTAGGCGGGAGGAAGTTCACCGTGCTCTACAATCTGCTGGTTCCGCTCGCCGACGAATACACCATCCTCAACGTATTCCGCTACATCACCTTCCGCAGCGGCGCGGCGGTGATGACCGCGTTGGTGGTCTCCTTCGTGCTCGGCCCGCGGATCATCTCCTGGCTCAAGTCCAAGCAGGGCGAGGGCCAGCCGATCCGCAAGGACGGCCCGCCCGGCCACCTGCTCACCAAGCAGGGCACCCCGACCATGGGCGGTTTCCTGATCCTGCTGGCGATCCTGATCTCGACCCTGCTGTGGGCCGACCTGACCAACGGCTTCGTCTGGGCGGTGCTGCTGGTGACCTGCGGCTTCGGGCTGGTCGGCTTCGCCGACGACTACCTGAAGCTGACCAAGCGTGACAGCAAGGGCCTGCCCGGCCGCGCCAAGCTGATCGCGCAGATCGCGATCGCGGCGGTGGCGACCTATTGGATCGGCCAGCTGACGCCCGACGGCATGGCGACCCACCTGGCGGTGCCGTTCCTCAAGGACCTGCTGATCGACCTGAGCTGGTTCTTCATGCCGTTCGCGATCTTCGTCATGATCGGCGCCTCGAACGCGGTCAATCTGACCGACGGCCTGGACGGCCTGGCGATCGTCCCGGTGATGATCGCGGCCGGCTGCTTCGCGCTGATCGCCTACCTGGTCGGCAACGCGGTGTTCGCCAACTACCTGCAGCTTCACCTGGTCCCGGGCACCGGCGAGCTCGCGGTGTTCTGCGGCGCCCTGGTCGGGGCGAGTCTCGGTTTCCTGTGGTTCAACGCGCCGCCGGCCATGGTGTTCATGGGCGACACCGGCTCGCTCGCCTGCGGCGGCGCGCTGGGCGGCATCGCGGTGGTGACCAAGCACGAGCTGGTGCTGGCCATCATCGGCGGGCTGTTCGTGCTCGAGACGGTCTCGGTCATCGTCCAGGTCGCCTCGTTCCGCCTGACCGGCCGCCGGGTGTTCCGCATGGCGCCGCTGCACCACCACTTCGAGCAGAAGGGCTGGGCCGAGCCGACCATCGTGATCCGGTTCTGGATCATCGCCTCGATCCTGGCGCTGGTGGGTCTGTCGACCCTGAAGCTGAGATGAGGGCCATGTCTGCATTGAAGCCATGTCTGCATTGAAAAGGTCGGTGGCGTGATCGATCTCGGCTTCTTCGGCGGCCTCCCGGTCGCGGTCCTGGGGCTCGGCAAGTCCGGGCTCTCGGCCGCGCGCACGCTTCGGGACAGCGGCGCCGAGGTCTGGGCCTGGGACGACAACGAGGACCGGCGCGCGGTGGCGCGCGAAGCTGACATCCCGCTGGTCGACCTCGCCACCTGCAACTGGGGCGAGCTGACCAGCCTGATCCTCTCGCCCGGCATTCCGCACACCCATCCCGAGCCCCATCCGGTGGCGCGGCTGGCCAAGGAACACGGCTGCGAGATCATCGGCGACATCGAGCTCTTGGCGCGCGCCCAGCGCGACGCGCGCTACCTCGGGATCACCGGCACCAACGGCAAGTCGACCACGACCGCGCTGGTCGGACACATTCTCGAGCTTTCCGGGCGCGCGGTCGCGGCCGGCGGCAACCTGGGCACCCCGGCCCTCGAACTCGATCCCTTGGACAGCGGTGGCACCTACGTCCTGGAGATGTCGTCCTACCAACTCGAGATCACGGTCTCGATCACCTTCGACGTCAGCGTGCTGCTCAACATCTCCGCCGACCACATCGAGCGCCACGGCGGCCTCGACGGCTACGTCGCGGCCAAGCGCATGATCTTCCACCGCCAGACCAAGCCGCGCAGCGCGGTGATCGGCATCGACGACGAGATCAGCCGCGAGATCTTCGAGCAACTCAAGGCCGCCGACGAGCAGGTCGTGTTCCCGATCTCCGGCGTTACCCGCGCCCCGGGCGGGGTCTACGTCCGCAACGGCGTGCTCCACGACGACACCGAAGGCCAGCCGGGGGGCCAAGCGGTGCCGGCCATCGACCTGCGCGAGGTCCCGACCCTGCCCGGCGTCCACAACTGGCAGAACGCCGCCGCCGCCTTCGCCGCCTGCAAGGCGATCGGCGTCGAGGCGCCGGTCATCGCCGCCTGCCTGCGCAGCTTCCCCGGCCTGGCGCACCGCCAGGAGCTGATCGAGATCATCGACGGCATCGCCTGGATCAACGACTCCAAGGCGACCAACGCCGACGCCGCGGCCAAGGCGCTGGCCTGCTACGACAACATCTATTGGATCGCCGGCGGCCAGGCCAAGGAGGGCGGGCTGGCCGGGCTCGAACCGCATTTCGGCCGCATCGCCCACGCCTTCCTGATCGGCGAGGCCGCGGAGGCCTTCGCCGAGACCCTCGGCGGCAAGGTGCCCGCGACCCACAGCCGCGAACTCGCCGCGGCGGTCAGCCACGCCCAGGTCTTGGCGCGCAGTGAGGGCCGGGAGGGAGCGGTGGTGCTGCTCTCCCCGGCCTGCGCGTCGTTCGACCAGTTCGCCGACTTCGAGGCTCGCGGCGCGGCGTTCCGCGACCTGGTCGAGGCGCTGCCCGGCGCGCGCAGCGACGCCGACATCGACAAGCCCCTGGTGGGGGGGGCGCCGCGATGAGGGGCTTCGCGCGCAACGACACCTCCGTGCTGGGCCGCTGGTGGTGGACCGTCGACCGCTGGATCATCGCCGCGGTGGTGGCGATCATCGCCTTCGGCGTGATGCTGACCCTGGCCGCCAGCCCGTCGGTGGCCGACCGGCTCGGATTCGACTCCTATTACTTCGTGCGCCGCCAGTTCGCCTTCCTGCCCTTCGCGGTGGCGGTGATGTTCGGCGTTTCGCTGATGTCGCCGCGCGGCATCCGCCGCCTCGCCGTCGCCGGTTTCGGCGTCGCCCTGGTGCTCATGGTCGCCACCATCGTGTTCGGACTGGAGATCAAGGGCGCGCAGCGCTGGATCGAGGTCGCCGGACTCTCGCTGCAGCCGTCGGAACTGGTCAAGCCGACCTTCGCCGTGGTCGCCGCGTGGCTGTTCGCGGCGACCCGCGACGGCGCCGGCGTGCCGGGGAACCAGCTCGCCATGGCGTTCTACGCGATGGTGGTCGCCCTGCTGCTGATGCAGCCCGATGTCGGCATGGCGGTGGTGGTTTCCGCCGCCTGGTTCACCCAGTTCTTCCTCGCCGGGCTCCCGCTGCTGTGGGTCGCCTTCGGCGTCGTGACCGGGCTCGCCGCCCTGGTCTCGACCTATTTCCTGCTGCCCCACGTGGCGAGCCGGATCGACCGTTTCCTCGATCCCGCCGTGGGCGACAGCTATCAGATCAAGCGCTCGCTGGATGCGTTCGTGAACGGCGGCGCATGGGGGCGCGGACCCGGCGAGGGCGAGTTCAAGACGGTGCTGCCCGACGCCCATACCGACTTCATCTTCGCGGTCGCGGGCGAGGAGTTCGGACTGATCGTTTGCTTGTTCCTCGCGGGATTGTTCGCGTTCGTGGTCCTGCGCGGATTTTCCCGCTTGTTCCAGGAAAACGACCTGTTCATTTTGCTGGCGGCGGGGGGACTGTTGGTCATGTTCGGCCTTCAAGCGTTGATTAACATCTGCGTTAACTTGGACTTGTTGCCCAATAAGGGGATGACCCTGCCCTTCGTGAGTTACGGGGGGTCGTCATTGCTGGCGCTCGCCGCCGCGATCGGCATGGTGCTCGCGATGACCCGGACGCGGGCGGGAGCTTCGGCGCCGAGGGGGTGGCGATGAGCGCGGTATACATCCTCGCCGCCGGTGGCACCGGAGGGCATATGTTCCCGGCCGAGGCGTTCGCCGCCGAATTGAAGCGGCGCGGTCTAATCCCGGTTCTGATCACCGACGACCGGGGGGCGCCATACAGTGCGCGTCCGATGAGTGGATTTTCCGGCGTTCCGGTTCACACCATCCGGGCGGGAACGCTGTCGCCCAAACGTCCACTCAAGTCGGCCAAAGCGATCTTCGATATCATGGCCGGTATCGTCGCGGCCTATCGGATCGAACGATCGCACCGGCCGGCCTTGGCGGTCGGTTTTGGCGGCTATCCCGCATTACCCGCGATGCTCGCCGCCCGCTGGGCCGGGATACCGAGACTTATTCACGAACAAAACGCGGTGATCGGCCGCGCTAATCGCTGGCTTGCGCCCCGGGTCGAAGGCATTGCCACGTCGTTCGACGAGACGCGGGGCTTGCACCCAAAAGATCAAGGTAAAGTGCGCGTAACCGGCAATCCGGTGCGCAGCGCCATTGCCTATGTCGGCGGCAAGCCGTATCCGGACCCGGGAGCCGGTGCGCGCATTAATCTATTGGTTATGGGTGGCAGTCTCGGCGCGCGGGTCATGGGTGACGTGGTTCCCGACGGGATCGGACGGCTCCCGCCCGCGCTTCGGCAACGGATCACGGTGGTTCAGCAGTGCCGTGAAGAAACCCTTGAGCAGGTCCGCGCT
>JACZVL010000041.1 GCA_022572685.1 Pseudomonadota bacterium | reverse complement strand
GGCAAGCGATATTGGGTGGAAGCAAAGATGCGAGCGACCAACGGTGTGCTCGGGCGCACAGCGGACGATGGCGGATCTGACGGTAGACCGATTTCCCGCCTGATTCCTCATCTCAACGGCGCGCTGAAAAAGCCCGCCGAGGACGAGCGGCTAATTTTCATTGACCTTAATACTCCGCCAGCTTTCGGCTCAGACGGAAAGCCCGACTGGCTGGAACCCGCTATGACCCGTCTCGGGCGGTATGAGCGAGAGGAACTCGAGGCGGGACTCACGGCCTATGTATTCGTCACCAACATGGCGTTTCATCGTCAACTCGACACTGTGCCCTCCATCGGAGCATCCCCCTTCGGACTTGGTCTGCCGGATTTCAACAGGCCTGGTATGATCCGTGTCAGCGATGTCTATCGCCAGAAGCAGAAGCACATCGACGCCTACGCGATCGGGCAATCGATCGAACACTATCTGAGCTTTCCGGCGACATTCGATGGCAAATTGCCGTCGGAATCTTTCGGTCAGCCGAGCGCGCGTGTGGTGATTGGGGAAACGTACTTTTTCCCCGAGGTCAACGAGGGCGGAGTCATTGGAACCGTGACAGACGCTACCGTTGATAAAGGAAAGAAGGAGGCCGTCATTGCTATTACGGTTGGCGCCGACCGGTCGTATCTCCTGCGCGTTCCCATGTCGGACGAGGATTTCGCAGAATACACAGAGTTCCGCGGTGCATATTTTGGCAGGGTGTTGCCCGAACCCATGAACCCGAAGGACAGCTTCGAGCTTTTCGAGTGGTTTATGGATACCCAAAAGACTATACACCGGGACAAGATGCTTGCGTGGTTTTCGGCGGCGCGGGATTTGGCGGAACTCGAAAAGCTGAGCGACGAGGATTTGCGGATCGCTTATTGCGAAGCGATGGTCGCGGCAATGGAAGCGAAGACTTCCAAACCGAAGGCGCTGGCTGGATAGCATTGGCTGTGGAGTCGGATTTAATACCTACAGCCAGAAAATGGCGCGAGGAACCCTTGGGAGCCCGAAGCAGGTCAAACTGCGAACTCGGTCCTCAGGCGGTTCAATGCCGGTGCTTGGGGAAGTCCAGACATTCGCATGACGCATTGAAGCGACAGGCGAGCACGTAACTCCAGATTCGGGGCGCGCTTAGGTAAGGTTCGCATCCCGCGCCGCGCGGCGGCCCAGGGTGGCCAGCACCAGCGGGCTGAGGGCGATGGCCAGGGCGCTGCTGGCGAAGGCCAGGCCCCAGGCGAACAGGCTTTCGCGCCCCCCCGCGAGATCCAGCACCACGCCGAAGACCAGCGGGCCGGCGAAGGCGCCGGCGAAGCCGATGAAGGAATGCACCGCCATGGTGGCGCCGCGCTGGCCGGGCGCGGCGGACTCGATCGCACCGGCGGTGACCGCCGAGGAATCGCCGCTGACCGTGAACGAGTAGAGAATCGAAACCGCGACCACCAGGACGAAGGGCAAGGCGGCCATGAAGCCGAAGACCAGGCCGATCGCCGCCGAGGCGCAGGTTATCAGGATCACCGTGCGCCGGCGCCCGAAGCGCAGCGCCGCCTCGTTGCCGAGCACCGAGGCCGGCAACGCCAGGATGCCGATCAGCGCCGCCAGCGCCGTGACGCTCCAGCCGGTCCCCAAGGCGCCCTCGTCCTGGAGCCCCTGGGAGAACACGAAGAAGGTCACGATCCAGGAGCGGAACACGAACAGCTCCCAGTTGTGGGCGGAGTAGGCGAGCACGTAGGCGAAGGCCTGGCGGTTGCGCAGCACCGGCCGGAAGTCGAGCAGCGCGGTGTCCGGCTTGACGATATGGTGCGGTTCGCTGGGCGGCGCCAGCAGCATCACCGCCGGCAACGCAACCGCCGTGCCCAGGCCCATCAGTCCGAAAGCCCAACGCCAGTCGAGCAGCGCCGCGATCTCGCCCGAGAGCAGGAACGACAGCGCGAAGCCGATCGACATCGAGGCGGTGTAGAAGGCGACGGCGCGCGAGCGCAGGCGCTCGTCGATGTGGTCGGTCAGCGCCTTGAGGCCGGGCATGTAGGTGCCGGCCATGCCCATGCCGCCCAGGCCGCGGTACAGCATGGCGTCCCAGAAACCATCGGCCAGAACCGCAAAGCCAAGCGAGGACAGCACCGAGATGACCACGCCGGCCGCGAAGATGCGGCGCGGATCGACCCGGTCGGTCAGGCTGACCAGCACCGGCACCACGGCCATATAGGCGGCGAAGTAGATACCGTTGATCCAGCCCGCCTGGGTATTGGACAGGGACCATTCGGCCAGCAGGATCGGCTGAAGCGCGGGCAGAGTCGAGAAACCGAGCACCGCCAAGGCCTCGGCCCCGCACATCAGCACGATCAGGCGCACGCCGGACATGCGTACCCGGGACCGCATCAGCCGCTACGTCCAGCCACTACGCGCCGGCCGCTACGCGTGGATGGCGCGGCCGGCGACCGCGAGCGCCGCTTCCTTGACCGCTTCATTCAGCGTCGGATGGCCGTGGAAGGAGCGCGCCAGGTCCTCGGCCGAGCCGCCGAACTCCATCACCAGCACCACCTCGTGGATCAGCGTGCCGGCGTGGGGGCCGATGATGTGGGCGCCGAGCACGCGGTCGGTCTTGGCGTCGGCCAGGATCTTGACGAAGCCCTCGGCCTCGGCGTTGGCGCGCGCCCGGCTGTTGGCGGCGAAGGCGAACTTGCCAAGCGCGTAGGCGACGCCCGCCTCCTTGAGCTGCTCCTCGGTCTTGCCGACCGCGGCGACCTCGGGCCAGGTATAGACGATGCCGGGCACGGTCTCGTAGTTCACGTGGCCCGACTGGCCGGCCAGCATCTCGGCCAGCGCCACGCCCTCCTCCTCCGCCTTGTGCGCCAGCATCGGCCCCTCGATCACGTCGCCGATGGCATGGATGCCGGCGATGTTGGTCTGGAAGCGCCCGTCGACCCGAATCCGGCCGGCCGGGTCGCGTTCGACCCCGACCCGCTCCAGGCCGAGCCCTTCGGTGTAGGGCCGGCGGCCGATCGCGACCAGCACGATATCGGCCTCCAGGGTCTCGACCTCGCCGCCCTGGGCCGGCTCGACGCTGAGCTCGACCCCGTTTCTTGCGGTCTTGGCGCCGGTCACCTTGGTGGAAAGTTGGAAGCTCATGCCCTGCTTCTCGAGCACGCGCTGGAAGTTCTTGGCGATCTCGCCGTCCATGCCGGGCACGATGCGGTCGAGGAACTCGACCACCCGGACCTCGCTGCCGAGGCGGCGCCAGACCGATCCCAACTCGAGCCCGATGTAGCCGCCGCCGACCACGATCAGCCGCTTGGGCACCTCGGCCAGCGCCAGCGCCCCGGTCGAGGAGACGATGCGCTTCTCGTCGATGGCGACGCCGGCCAGGTCCATGTGGTCGGAGCCGGTGGCGAGCACGATGTGGGTCGCGGCGAGCTCGGTTTCCGCGCCCTCGGCGTCGGTCACCGAGATCGCGCCCGGGCCGATCAGGCTGCCCGCGCCCCTGATGTAGTCGATCTTGTTCTTCTTGAGCAGGAACTCGACGCCCTTGGTCAGCTCGGCGACCACCTTGTCCTTGTGGCCCATCATGGCGGCGAGATCGAGGCCGAGCTTGCCGGTCTTGACGCCGAGCGCCGCCAGGCCGTGGCCGGCCTCGAGGTACTTCTCGGAGGCGTTGAGCAGCGCCTTGGAGGGGATGCAGCCGATGTTGAGGCAGGTGCCGCCGAGGGCGCCGCGCCGCTCGACGCAGGCGGTCTTCAGGCCCAGTTGCGCGGCCCGGATCGCGCAGACGTAACCACCCGGCCCGCCGCCGATGACGACGACATCGTAAGGCGCCTCAGCCATGCCACTTGCCCCCAAAATTCCACGATTCGCCGCGACCTTGCCCGATGCGCGGGCGAGGAACAAGGGGCCGGCGCCGGCGCCAACGCGTGGCCCCGGCTGGTTCAGGTCGCGCCGGCGACCTCGGCCTCGATCCGCGCGCCCAGATCGCGCTCCGCCACCGCCAGATCGAAACCCGACTGGAGGTTCAGCCAGAACCGCGGGCTGTTGCCGAAATACCGGGCCAGGCGCAGCGCCGTCTCGGGGCTGATCCCGCGCTTGCCGTTAAGGATGCTGGTGATGCGCCCGGAGGGCACGCGCAGCGCCAAGGCCAGCCGGTTGGCGGACAACTCGCGCGCCGCAAGCTCACGCTTGAGAACGCGCCCCGGGTGGACAGGTGTCATGAGGTTCAGCCTTTATGATAATCCACGATTTCAACGTCATGGGCATCGCCGGCCTCTCCCGCGCGGCCTAATCCTCCGGCCGTTCCAGTTTCTCGGGATCGCCGACGAAGCGGCGCGCGGCGGCGGCGACCGTGGCGCCCTGGATGACCACCGAGAACACCACCACCACGTAGGTCGCGCTCAGGATCAGGTCGCGCAACGGGCCATCGGGCAGGGTCAGCGCCAGCGCGATCGAGATGCCGCCGCGCAAGCCCCCCCAGACCAGCAGCGGAAAGGCGCCGCGGGTAAACGGCAGAAACCGCATCATCAGCAACATGGGCAGGCCGACGGCGGCGGCGCGGGCGAACAGCACCAGCGCGATCGAGATCAGGCCGGCCGCCACGTAGGAAAACTCGATCGCGATCGCCACCACCTCCAGGCCGATCAGCAGGAACAGCACCGAGTTCAGGATCTCGTCGATCAGCGACCAGAAGCCGAGCAGGTGCCGGCGGGTGGTTTCGCTCATCGCCAGCGCGACGCCTTGGTTGCCGATCAACAGCCCGGCCACCGCCATGGCGACCGGCCCGCTCAGGTGCAGCGCCTGGGCCAGGGAGTAGCCGCCCATGACCATGGCGAGGGTAATCAGAATCTCCAGGTTGTGCTCGTCGATGCCCTTCATGGCGCGGAACCCGATCCAGCCGAGCAGCAGACCGAAGAGCGCGCCGCCGAGCGCCTCGACCAGGAACAGCTCGCCGGCCTGGAGCCAGGAGAACTCGCCGCCGCCGAGCGCCGTGGCCAACAGGATCGAGAACACCACCACGCCCACGCCGTCGTTGAACAGGCTCTCGCCGGCGACCGTGGCCTCCAGGGATTTGGGCACTTTGGCCGATTTCAGGATGCCGAGCACGGCGACCGGGTCGGTCGGGCTGATCAGCGCGCCGAACACCAGGCACCAGATGAACGGCACCTCGAGGCCGAGCGCCAGCGTGATCCCCTTGAAGCCCACGCCGACGACGACGGTCGAGATCATGACCCCGGCGGTGGCCATGACCAGCACCGGCCACTTGCGCTTGAGCAGCATGGAGAGATCGACGTGGAGCGCGCCGGCGAACAGCAGGAAGGCGAGCATGCCCTCCATCAGGGCGGCATGGAAGTCGATGCCCCGCAAGAACCCGCGCACCGCCTGGCCCGGCGCGAAGCCCGGAATCAGCGCATCGGCCGCCACCACCGCGAGCGAGGCCAGCGCGCCCATGATGGTCAGCCCGATGGTGTGGGGCAGCTTGAACAGGCGGTGGTTGACGTAGCCGAAGACGGCGGCGAGCACCACCAGCACGGCGGCGGCGTCGATGGGGGTGAGGCTGGACTCTTCCATGGCGGGCGTGGTTTGCGGCGCGGTTCGGGCCCGGGAAGCGGGTCCGGGTCGAGAGTATGGCATGTCGAAACGAGTCGGGGAAACCGATCGCGCGCCGCGGTATCCTCTCCATTCGAAATTTGACGTGCCGAAAGCGCGAGACGGAAACCGGAATGACAGTTTATCGGTGGCAAGCCGTCATCGATGCTGAGACGTTCACCGAGGGTGCCTTCCGCGTCTGGAGCTGGGGGTGAAGCGGACCCAGTCAAGCAAAAAGCCGCCGATCAGGGCGTTGTTTCGGCAGGATTTCGAACCGAGACACGATCCCGCGCCGCCGGCCTGCGATTGAGGCGTCACGCCGCCTCGGCGGCGCCGGGCGGCGGCGCCTTGCCCCAGACCCGGACCATGGCCCGGTCCGCGTCCGCCAGCCGGCGTGCGAGCAGGTCGCGGGTGCGCGCCTGGCTCGGCGTTTCGTCGCGCAGCCAGACCGCGAGCGTCGTCAGGAACAGCGCGGTCAGGCCCACCTCCTCCACCTGCCGGCGCCTGCCGACGGCGTCCAGGAGCGCCGCCTCGCGCAGCCAGTGGATGCTGCGCGATAGGTTGAAGACCAGCGGCATCCAGTGGTGCGGGTGCGAGGGATAGAGCTTCGCGGCCAGCATCTGACCGGTCACCTCCCGGTGCGGCGCGAGGGCGTCGAACCAGCGCATCATCATCAGCTGCAGGCGTTCGCGCGCCGGGCGTTCGGCGAAGCCCGCGGGCGCCGTTTCGAGCATGGCCGACCAGGCGCGCCGGAACCAGGCGTCGGCCACGGCGTCGAGGTCGCGGTAATGGACCAGCAGCTCGGCGAGCGGTACGCCGAGCCGTGCGGCCACCCGGCGCAGGCGCAGGCCGTCCCAGCCGGTCTCCTCGGCCAGATCAAGCGCCGCATCGACGATGCGGCGATCGAGCGCAACCTCGGTCGCGCGCGGCGTAACGTCCTTGGTCTTCTTCGCCTTGCGTTCGGCCATCTCCGATGCCCTCCAAACGACGGCGGCACCCGGCGCGTCCGCTACATATCGATCAGCAGGCGCTGGGGGTCCTCGATATAGTCCTTGACCCGGACCAGGAAGGTGACCGCCTCGCGCCCGTCGACCATGCGGTGGTCGTAGCTGAGCGCCAGATACATCATCGGGCGGACCCGCACCTCGCCGTCGACCGCGATCGGCCGCTCCTGGATCTTGTGCATGCCCAGGATGCCGGACTGGGGCGGGTTGAGGATCGGGGTCGACATCAGCGAGCCGTAGATGCCGCCGTTGGTGATGGTGAAGGTGCCGCCCGACATCTCCGCGATCGACAGCTTGCCGTCGCGCGCCTTGCGGCCGAGCTCGCCGATGGTCTTTTCGATGCCGGCGAAGCCGAGCCGGTCGGCGTCGCGGATCACCGGCACCACCAGCCCTTGCGGCGTGCCGACCGCGATACCGATGTCGTAGTGGTTCTTGTAGACGATCTCGTCGCCGTCGATCTCGGCGTTGACCGACGGCAGCTCCTTAAGCGCGGCGATCGAGGCCTTGATGAAGAACGACATGAAGCCGAGGCGCACGCCGTGCTTCTTCTCGAAGCTGTCGCGGTACTGCTTGCGCAGGGCCATCACCGCGGACAAATCGGCCTCGTTGAAGGTGGTCAATATGGCGGCGGTGTTCTGCGCCTCCTTGAGGCGCTCGGCGATGCGCTTGCGCAGCCGGGTCATGCGCACCCGCTCCTCGCGCGCGCCCGCTTCGGCCGGTGGCGCGGCGGGGGAGGTGGCGGGGGCCGGCTTCTCGAGCGCCGCGAGCGCGTCCTCCTTGGTGATTCGGCCGCCCTTGCCGGTGCCGGCAATCGTCGCGGGGTCGAGCTTGTTGTCTCCGATCAGCTTGCGCACCGCCGGCGACAGCGCCGCCCCGGGTGGTTTCGCGGGCGCGGCGGGTACGGCAGGCCCAGGGGGGGCGGGCGTCATCTCGGCGGTCGTGGGCTTGGCGGGCGCCGGTTTGGTGGGGGCCGGTTTGGCGGGCGCCGGTTTGCTGGAGGCCGCGCCCTCGGCGATGCGCCCGAGCAGCGCGCCGACCTCGACGTTGTCGCCCTCGGCGGCGACCACCTCGCTCAGCACGCCGGCGGCGCTGGCGTTGACCTCGAGGGTAACCTTGTCGGTTTCGAGCTCGACCAGGGGCTCGTCGACCGCCACCGCCTCGCCGGGCTGCTTGAGCCACTGCGCGACGGTCGCCTCGGTTATCGACTCACCCAGGGTGGGCACAAGGATGTCGGTTGCCATGGTTCTACCGCTCTTTCAAAAATAAAGGCGCGCCTATTTCTTGGTGCCGCGCGCGGCCGCCTTGCGGCTGGCGATCCGGCCCAGGGCCGCTTTGCCGACCGTAAGCGCGTCATCGATCAGGGCCGCCTGCTCGGCGTGGTGGCGGCTCGCCAGGCCGGTCGCCGGCGAGCCCGCCGAAGCGCGCCCGGTGTAACGCAAGCGCGGGTCCTCGACCCCGGCCTCGGCCGCGACCTCGCGGATGAAGTCGGCGACGAAGTTCCACGGCCCCATGTTGCGCGGCTCCTCCTGGCACCAGACCAGGTGGCAGTGCCGGTAGGGCTCGAGCTCGACCGCCAGCGGGTCCGCCGGGAACGGGTAGAGCTGCTCCAGGCGCAACAGGTGCACGTCCTTGATGCCGCGCTTCTCGCGCTCTTCCGCGAGGTCGTAGTAGACCTTGCCCGAGCACAGCACGACCTGCCTGGCGTCCTTGGGGTCGCTCGGCAACTGGTCGCAGTACATGACCCGGTGGAAAGACGAGCCGGGGCCGAGGTCGGCCAGTTTGGAGGTCGCGCGCTTGTGCCGCAGCAGCGATTTCGGGGTCATGATGATCAGCGGCTTGCGGAAGTTGCGGGTCATCTGGCGGCGCAGGACATGGAAATAGCTGGCCGGGGTGGTGCAGTTGACGACCTGGATGTTGTCCTCGGCGCAGAGCTGCAGGTAGCGCTCGAGCCGGGCCGAGGAATGCTCCGGGCCCTGACCCTCGAACCCGTGGGGCAGCAGCATGACCAGCCCCGACATGCGCAGCCACTTGGACTCGCCCGAGACGATGAACTGGTCGATGATGACCTGGGCGCCGTTGGCGAAGTCGCCGAACTGGGCCTCCCAGAGCACCAGTGCGCGCGGCGCGGCGAGCGAGTAGCCGTACTCGAAGCCGAGCACCGCCATCTCGCTCAAGGGGCTGTCGACGATCTCGATCGGCGCCTGGCCCTCGCGGATGTGGTTGAGCGGCAGGTAGCGCGCCTCGGTCTCCTGGTCGATCAGCGCCGCGTGGCGGTGGGAGAAGGTGCCGCGGTTGCTGTCCTGGCCCGAGAGGCGGATCGGATGCCCCTCGACCAGCAGGGTGCCGAAGGCGAGCGCCTCGGCGGTCGCCCAGTCGATGCCCGCGCCGGTCTCGATCATCTTGCGCTTGGCGCCAAGCTGACGGACGATCTTGCGGTGCGCGTTGAAGCCGTCCGGGAACCGGCTGAGCGCGGCGCCGACCTCTTCAAGCGTCTCCATCGGCGCCCCGGTCTTGCCGCGCCGCGCGTCGTAGCCGCGCACCCGGTCCAGGCCCGACCAGGCGCCCTCGAGCCAGTCCGCCTTGTTGGGCTTGTAGCCGCCCGCGGCCTCGAACGCCTCCGCCAGGCGCTCCTGCCACTCGGCGACCAGGAGATCGCCGTCCTCCGCGCTCACCGTGCCCTCGGCGGCCAGGCGCGCCGCGTAGATCTCGCGGGTGCTCGGGTGCTGGCGGATCTTCCGGTACATCAGCGGCTGGGTGAAGGCCGGCTCGTCGCCTTCGTTGTGGCCGTGGCGCCGGTAGCAGAACATGTCGATGATCACGTCCTTGTTGAAGGTCTGGCGGAACTCGGCGGCGATGCGCGCCACGTGGACCACCGCTTCGGGATCGTCGCCGTTGACGTGGAAGATCGGCGCCTGGATCATCTTGGCGACGTCCGAGCAATAGGGCCCCGAGCGCGAGTGCACCGGGTTGGTGGTGAAGCCGATCTGGTTGTTGACGATGAAGTGGATGGTGCCGCCGATGCGGTAGCCCTTGAGCTCGGAGAGATCGAGGGTTTCGGCCACCAGGCCCTGGCCCGCGAAGGCCGCGTCGCCATGCATCAGCAGCGCCATGACCTTGGTGCGGTCGGTGTCGCCGCGCTGAATCTGCTTGGCCCGGACCTTGCCGACGACCACCGGATTGACCGCCTCCAGGTGCGAGGGATTGGCGGTCAGCGAGAGGTGCACCGCGTTGCCGTCGAACTCGCGGTCCGAGGAGGTGCCCAGGTGGTACTTGACGTCGCCGGAGCCGCCGATGTCCTCGGGATGGGCGGCGCCGCCCTGGAACTCCGAGAAGATCGCGGCCAACGACTTGCCCATGAAGTTGGCGAGCACGTTGAGCCGGCCGCGGTGCGGCATGCCGATCACCACCTCCTCGAGACCGAGCTGGCCGCCGCGCTTGAGGATCTGCTCGAGCGCCGGGATCATGGTCTCGGCGCCGTCGAGGCCGAAGCGCTTGGTGCCGGTGTACTTCTTGTCGAGGAAGCGCTCGAAGGTCTCGGCCGCGGTCAGGCGCTCGAGGATCGCGCGCTTGCCGGCCTCGGTGAACTGGGTGACGTTGTGGATCGACTCGATGCGCTCCTGAATCCAGGCCTTCTGGGCCGGATCCTGGATGTGCATGAACTCGACCCCGATTTTGCCGCAGTAGGTCTCGCGCACCGCCTTGACGATCTGGCGCAGGGTCGCGGTTTCCAGGCCGAGTACGTAGTTGATGAAGATCGGCCGGTCGAAGTCCGCCTCGGTGAAGCCGTAGCTGCGCGGGTCGAGCTCGGGATGGGGCTCGATCTCCTGGACCCGCAATGGATCGAGATCGGCCTCCAGGTGGCCGCGCACCCGGTAAGCGCGGATCAGCATCAGCGCGCGGATCGAGTCGACGGTCGCGGCGCGCACGTCCTCCGGCGTGATCTCGGGGCCGGCGGTCACGCCCTCGGCGACCGCGGCCACGGTGTCGGCCCCGGTTGCGGCTCCCGCCTCGGCGGCGCCGTTGCCCTCTTCAGGCCGGGGCTTGGGGGCCCAACTTGCGCCGCGTAGCGATCGCACCACCGCGCGCGCGTCCTCGTCGAGCTCCCGGAAGAAGCCCTGCCAGCTCGGGTCGACCGAGCCGGGATCCTCGAGGAAGCGGCCGTAGAGATCGGCGATGAAGGGCCCGTTGGGGCCAAACAGGAAGGAATTCCGCTCTAGGTCTTGGTTCGACATTCGGTGCCCTGGCCCGGCCGCTGCTGTCCGGGCCGTCCTCCTTGGGTTTAGCCGCCCATGGCCCGAACCATGGCGCTGCCGAGTCCGGCGGGTGAGTCCGCGACCGTGATGCCGGCGGATTTCAGCGCCTCGATCTTGTCCTCCGCGCCGCCCTTGCCGCCGGCGATGATCGCGCCGGCATGGCCCATGCGGCGGCCCGGCGGCGCGGTGAGCCCGGCGATGAAGCCGGCCACCGGCTTGGACGAGCCGGAGGCCTTGTAGAACTCGGCGGCCTCCTCCTCGGCGCTGCCGCCGATCTCGCCGATCATGATCATGCCCTCGGTCTCGGGATCGGCCAGAAACAGCTCCAGGCAGTCGACGAAGTTGGTGCCGTTGATCGGATCGCCGCCGATGCCGATGCAGGTCGACTGGCCGAGGCCGGCGGCGGTGGTCTGGGCCACCGCCTCGTAGGTCAGGGTGCCCGAGCGCGAGACGATGCCGATCTTGCCGCGCCGGTGGATGTGGCCGGGCATGATGCCGATCTTGCACTCGCCCGGCGTGATCACGCCGGGACAGTTGGGCCCGATCAGGCGGGTGTCGGAATCGGCCAGCACCCGCTTGACCCGGAGCATGTCGAGCACCGGGATGCCCTCGGTGATGCAGACCACCAGCTCGATGCCGGCGTCGACCGCCTCGAGGATGGCGTCGGCGGCAAAGGGCGGCGGCACGTAGATCGCCGAGGTCCGGGCGCCGGTCGCCGACACCGCCTGGGCCACGGTGTCGAACACCGGCAGATCGAGGTGGGTCGTGCCGCCCTTGCCCGGGGTGACGCCGCCGACCATGCGGGTGCCGTAGGCGATCGCCTGTTCGGAATGGAACGTGCCCTGGGCGCCGGTGAAGCCCTGACAGATGACTTTCGTGTCCTTGTCGATCAGGACCGCCATTTACGCCGCCTCCTCGACCGCTTTGACGACTTTTTCCGCGGCGTCGCCGAGATCGTCCGCCGAGACGATCGGCAAGCCCGATTCCGCCAGGATGTTCCGGCCCAGATCCACGTTGGTGCCCTCCAGGCGCACCACCAGCGGCACGTGGAGCGAAACCTCGCGCGCGGCCGCGACCACGCCTTCGGCGATCACGTCGCAGCGCATGATGCCGCCGAAGATGTTGACCAGGATGCCCTTCACGTTGGGGTCGGAAAGGATAATCTTGAAGGCCGCGGTGACCCGCTCCTTGGTGGCGCCGCCGCCGACGTCGAGGAAGTTGGCCGGCGCGCTGCCGCACAGCTTGATGATGTCCATGGTCGCCATCGCCAGCCCGGCGCCGTTGACCATGCAGCCGATCGAGCCGTCGAGCTTGATGTAGCTGAGCTCGTGGCGCGCGGCCTCCAGCTCCATGGGGTCTTCCTCGTCCTCGTCGCGCAGCTCGGCCACGTCCTTGTGGCGGAACAGCGCGTTGTCGTCGAAGTTCATCTTGGCGTCGAGCGCGATCACCTGGCCGTCGCCGGTCACCACCAGCGGGTTGATCTCGACGATGCTGGCGTCGAGCTCGGTGAAGGCCCGGTACATGGCGCCGATGAACTTGACGCAGGCGCCGACCTGCTTGCCCTCGAGGCCGAGGCCGAAGGCGATCTCGCGGCCGTGGTAGGGCATGAAGCCGATCGCCGGATCGATCGCCACCTTGAGGATCTTCTCGGGCGTTTTGGCGGCGACCTCCTCGATGTCCATGCCGCCCTCGCGCGAGGCCATGATCGTGATCCGGCTGGTCGCGCGGTCGATCAGCATGCCGAGGTAGAGCTCGCGCGCGATGTCGACGCCCTCCTCGATGAACAGGCGCTTGACCTCCTTGCCGGCCGCGCCGGTCTGCTTGGTCACCAGCACGTGGCCGAGCATCTTGCGGGCGTTGTCCTTGACCTCGTCGCGGGACTGGCACAGGCGCACCCCGCCGGCGCCCTCGGGATCGTCCCGGAAGTGCCCGGCGCCGCGGCCGCCGGCGTGGATCTGGGATTTGACCACCCAGACCGGCCCGCCCAGGTCGCGCGCGACGTGCTCGGCCTCCTCCGGGGTGAAAGCGACCCCGCCGCGCGGGGTGGCGACCCCGAACTTCGCCAGCAGGCCCTTGGCCTGATATTCGTGAATATTCATGAGCGGTCTTTTACCGTGAATCCGGTTAAGGAAGCCTCAGTAGCATTCTTCCCCGAAAGGGCCCGCAATTCGCCGCCGCCGAATCCGCGGCCACTCTAACACCTTGAGTCACCGGGAGTCACCGTGCAACCGGAGCCAGAACAGGAATATGAATCTAGGTACGGACCTTTTTCGCCGACTTGCGCTTGAGCTTCTTGCAGACCTCCACCAGGCTCCGAACCGCCGCCACCGACTTGGCCAGCATCCTGGCTTCTCTCTTGGTGAGCTGGAGCTCGACCACGCGCTCGATGCCGCCCGCGCCGATCACCGCCGGCACGCCGACGAACATGCCCTTGATGCCGTATTCGCCGTTCAGATAGGCGGCGCAGGGCAGCACCCGCTTCTTGTCCTTGAGATAGGAATCGGCCATGGCGATGGCGGAGGCGGCGGGCGCGTAGAAGGCCGAGCCGGTCTTCATCAGCCCGACGATCTCGGCGCCGCCGTTGCGCGTGCGCTCGACCAGCTCGTCGACCCGGGACTTGGTGATCCAGCCCATCTTGATCAGGTCCGGCAGCGGGATGCCGGCGACGGTCGTATAGCGCACCATCGGCACCATGGTGTCGCCGTGGCCGCCGAGCACGAAGGCGCTCACGTCCTCGACCGAAACGTTCAGCTCCTCGGCCAGGAAGTACCGGAAACGCGCCGAATCGAGCACCCCGGCCATGCCGCAGATCATGTGGGTCGGCAGGCCGCACTCGCGCTGCAAGACCCAGACCATGGCGTCGAGCGGATTGGTGATGCAGATCACGAAGGCCTTCGGCGCATGGCGCTTGATGCCGGCGCCGACCGCGGCCATGACCTTGGAGTTGGTGTCCAGCAGGTCGTCGCGGCTCATGCCGGGCTTGCGCGGGATGCCGGCGGTGACGATGACCACGTCGGCGCCCTTGATCGCGCTGTATTTGCTGGCGCCCACCAGCTTGGCGTCGTAGCCCTCGACCGGCGCGGCCTGGGCGAGATCCAGCGCCTTGCCCTGGGGCATGCCGTCGAGGATGTCGAACAGCACGATGTCGCCGAGTTCCTTGAGGCCGGCGAGCAGGGCGAGCGTGCCGCCGATCTGGCCGGCGCCGATCAGCGCGATCTTGTTGCGAGCCATGTCGAAAATTCCCTGAAATGCGCGTCGAATCCGTCACCGGAAGGCTCGGCGCGGGATGGGCGCGGGTTACCTACTCCCATTTGAAGGGGCGGGCAAGGGAGGGGAAGGCAAGTTAGCGTCTCGGATCGAAATTCCGCCGAAACAGCGCCCGCAATGTCGGCCTTTCCGTGGTAAATACCTGTTTCACCCCCCCCAGGAGCGGAAAATCCCGGTGGGGGGTGGAGCGCGGGGATCCGGTTTTACCCAAAGCCGAAACTCGATCTCCATGGACTTGTCCCCCTGCCCAAACGTAATATCTCTTTTCCAGACGCGTGTCTGGGAGGAAACCAGCACGATGGCGGAAGAACCAGTTCAGCGAAGGCTTGCGGCTATCCTTGCCGCCGATGTGGTCGGCTACAGCCGACTCATGGACGTGGACGAGGAAACGACACTCCGCACGCTCAGGGCCTACCGCCAGATCATCGATGGGCTGGTCACCAGCCACAGCGGCCGTGTGTTCGGTACTGCCGGCGACAGCGTGATAGCCGAGTTTGCAAGCCCGGTCGAGGCCGTGCGCTGCGCCGTCGAAATCCAAGAGAACCTCGAAAAGAGCAACGCCGATCTACCGAAAGACAGCCTCATGCGCTTTCGTATCGGCGTCAACCTGGGCGACGTCATGGTCGACGGTAGTGATCTCCTCGGCGACGGCGTAAACGTGGCATCCCGGCTGGAAGGCTTGGCCGATACCGGCGGCATTTGCATCAGCGGCACGGTCTACGATCAGGTCGCGGGAAAAATCTCACAAGCGTTCGAGTTCATGGGCGAGCAAACGCTCAAGAACATTGAGGGACCGGTTCGCGCCTACCGCGTTTTTACCGACCGAGGGTTGCCGGAGACGCCCGCGAGGGCGCGTGCTTCATCCGCGCTCGAATTCGCACCCCCAGAGCGGCCGTCCGTTGCAATCCTCCCTTTCAAGAGTTTGGGGTTCGATCCCGATAAAGATTATATTGCCGACGGAATCAGATTCGGTATTTCGGCGACGCTGGTTCAGCTTTCCGGATTATTCCTGGTCCATGCTCCCGTCCTCAATGCTTACCGTGAGAGAGACGTGACCGCCCGGTCGGTGGGCGCCGAATTGGACGTTCGCTACATCCTGGAGGGCGCCGTGCAGCAAGCCGGGAATCGCATCCGGGTGACGGTGCAACTCTCCGATGTCGATGCTAAGCAGACCATATTGGCTGAACGCTACGATCGCGTTCTCGATGACGTCTTCCAATTGCAGGATGAAATCACCAGGGAGGTCATCTCATCGCTGAATATCAAACTCGTGGCGAGCGAAGCCAACAGAGTTTGGTTCGGGAAACTCACCAGCCCTGAAGCGCGGGAATATTACTATCGTGGCGCCAGCCACTTCTACGAACTCAACAAAGATGACAATGCAACAGCGCGGCACATGTTCGAGGAGCTTTACCGTGTTCAACCGGACTCGGTGGTGGGTCCGAGCTATATTTCAGTGGCGCATTGGATGGATGCCTTCTTTGATTGGACGGACCCTTCGGTCCAATCGATCGAACAGGCTGCTACCTGGGCGAAGAAGGCCATGCAATACGAGGAAAACAACGGTATCGGTCACGCCGTCTTCGGACACCTGCAGCTTCTCGATGGCAAATATGATGAAGCGCTTGCGACCTGTTCAAAGGGGGCCGAGCTTCGTTCGAGCTGCCCATTGGCACACGGTCTCTTGGGACTTGTGCTCAATTATTGCGGCGATGCAGAGGCGGCGGTCAAAAGCGTCAGGAAGGCCCTTCAACTGGAAAAGGTCTATCCAGCCTGGTTAATCGATATTCTTGCCGCCGCCTACCGGGATTGCGGAGAAGTCGAACTCTCGATTCCAACCGCGAAAGAGTCGCTGCGAATCAACCCGCAGAACAATGATGCGCGGTTAATTCTCTGCAGCGATTACCGCCTTACGGCCGATCATGACCAGGCGCGGCGCATTGCGGATGAAATCATCGCCCGCGATCCTGCGTTTCGCCTTTCCGCCTATGCCAAGAGCCAGCCATACAGGAACCCGGCGGTGATCGAGCGCCTGATCAGTTCCCTCCGTGACACCGGTCTCCCAGATTAATCACCGCCCGTATTTCGCGGCGACCGTCACGTTGTTTTACGATCTCTGAAGAGACCGAAACGAACAGGATTCCGTCGCCGGAAGGCCAGGCGCGGGATGGGCGCGGGTTATCTACTCCCACTTGAAGGGGCGGGTAAGGAAGGCGAAATCCCACACTCAAACCGCGTGCGGGGAGGTGATGTAGTCTTTCGATTGCATCTCCACCAGGCGCGAGGCGGTGCGCTGGAATTCCTCCGCCTCCGGGCCTTCCGGATAGAGCCCATCGGGCGGGGCTTCGGCCGAGATCACCAGATTGACCCGGTGTTCGTAGAGCGTATCGACCAGGATCATGAAGCGGCGCGCCTGGTTGCGCCGCTCGGGGCCGATCCTGGGCACGCGATCGAGCACCAGGGTGTGGAAGCGGCGCGCCAGCTCCAGATAGTCGACCGCGCCCAAGGGCGCCTCGCAGAGTTCGGCGAAGGAGAAGCGGGCGACCCCGCGCGCGGCCACCGGCACCACCAGGCCCCGGCCCTTGTAGTCGAGCATCACCGGCCGGGCCAGCGCGCCCGCGGTCAGCTCGGCGAAGGCGGCGTCCTGGGCGCGCGCGGCGGTCTCGTCGAGCGGGCTGTGATAGACCTCCAGGCTCTGCAGGCGGCGCAGGCGGTAGTCCAGGCCGCTGTCCAGCTCGAGCAGGTCCAGGCGCGCCTTGAGCACCTCGATGAAGGGCAGGAAGTTCTCGCGCTGCAAGCCGCCCTCGTAGAGCCGGTCGGGCGCGAAATTCGAGGTCGCGACCATCACCACGCCGGCGTCGAACAGCGCCTCGAACAGGCGCCCCAGGATCATGGCGTCGGCGATGTTGGCCACGTGGAGCTCGTCGAAACACAGCAGCCAGGCCCCGCTGGCGAGCTGCTCGGCCAGGCGCGGCAACGGATCGTCCTCCTCGCCCTTGCTGGCCTGGCGCCAGGCGTGCAGGCGGTCGTGCACCTCCTGCATGAAGCCGTGAAAGTGGACCCGGCGCTTGGCCTCGACCTGGGAGGCCTGGAAGAAGATGTCCATCAGCATGGACTTGCCGGTGCCGACCGGGCCGAACAGGTAGAGGCCCTGGGGCGGCTCGGCGAGGCGGCGGCCGAGACCGAGGCGCTCCTTCCAGCCGCGCCGGCCGCCCGAGGGCTGGTAGTGGGCGAGCGCGTTGTGCAGGGACTGCAGCTTCTCCGCCGCCAGCTCCTGCATGGGGTCGAAGTCCAGCTCCCCGGCGGCGCGGCGCGCGCGGTAGGCGGAAAGCGGCCCCTCGGTCATCGGTCGTTCCGCGTCCGTCTCTCGGCGCCCGTCGCGGGCGATTTCCTAGCGTCCGCCACCGACCCTCAGGATCGCGCCGGTGGTGTAGGAGGCCGCCTCCGACAGCAGCCACAGGATCGGCTCGGCGATCTCCTCGGGCTCGCCGCAGCGGCCGATGGGAATGGTCGGGCCGACGCGCGCCGGCCGGTCCGGGTCGTTGGCGCCGATATGGATGTCGGTCGCGACCATCCCCGGCGCCACCGCGTTGACCCGGATGCCCTCGCGCGCGACCTCGTTGGCCAGGCCGATGGTAAAGCTGTCGATCGCGCCCTTGGTGGTGGCGTACCAGACGTAGTCGCCGCCCATCCCGAGCGAGGCCGCGACCGAGGAGATGTTGACGATGCCGCCGCCCTTGCCGCCGTGTTGGGTCGACATGCGCTGGACCGCGGCCCGCGCGCACAGCATGACGGCGAGCACGTTGACGTCGAGCGCGCGCTGCAAGGTCTCCACCGCGACCTCGTCCAGGCGCGAGGAAGGGCCGGTCAGCCCGGCGTTGTTGACCAGCGCCGTGAGGGTGCCGAGGTCCCGGTCCACGGTCTCGAACAGGCGCTCGACCTGGTCCTCCTTGGCGACGTCGGCCTGGACCGCGATGGCGCGGCGGCCGGCCGCCTCGACCTCGCGCACCACCGCTTCCGCGCCTTCCGCGTTGCCCAGGTAGTTGACGCAGAGGTCGTAGCCGCGCTCTGCCGCCAGGCGCGCGGTCGCCGCGCCGAGGCCGCGGCTGCCGCCGGTCACGATCATGATCTGGGGCTCGGTCATATTGGTTTCCTTATCGCGAGGTCGTGGGCTTCCGCCGCCCTCACTCCGCCGCCTCGGATGCGCCCGCCGGCGCAAAGGCGGCTTCCATTTCGCGGCGCACGCGGACCAGCTCGCTGGTCTCGTCGAGTCGGACGTCGGCCCAGCTCAGCACCTCGCCTTGGCCGACCGCGCGGGTCATGGGGACCCCCTGGGCCAGGCCGATGGGCAGGCAGCCACGCGCCAGGCTGTCGGCGGCCGGCATGATCCGGCCCCAGACCGTATAGCCGCCCTCGCCGTCGAGGGTCTCGCCTTTCGCCAGATCGCGCTTGGCGATGGCCACCGCATCGGCGCGGAACCCGGTCGCAGCACCCGTGGCCTCGCCGCGCAGCGCCGCGCTGGCCACCGAGATGCCGAGCTCGAGGCCGATCAGGTGGAACGGCTTGTACATGGCGGTCACCCGCCCGCTGGGGTCGGTGACCAGGCCGTATTCGCTGAAACAATGCGCGGTGTAATCCATCGGCGCCTCGAACACCACGTAGACGCCCCAGCGCAAATCGCGCGGCACCGGCGAGCCGTCGCGGTTCTCGCAGGAGATCACCTCGACCTGGCCCTGGTGATGCAGCACCCCGCCGTCGGCCCGGGGCCGCAGCACGCGGGCCAGATCGTCGACGCTAC
>JACZVL010000040.1 GCA_022572685.1 Pseudomonadota bacterium | reverse complement strand
AGGCCGACTACATCGCCCAGTTCGCCGGGCTCGAGTCCGGCGACCTGCACGTCGCCATGGAGATGTGGGAGACCACCGGCAAGGAGGCCATGGACGCCTCGCTGGCGACCGGCAAGACGGTCGACCTCGGCGAAACCGGCATGGACGCCATCGAGGAGTGGTGGTACCCGCTCTACATGAAGGAGAAATGCCCGGGGCTGCCTGACTGGAAGGCGCTCAACGACTGCGCCGAGGTCTTCTCGACGCCCGAGACCGCGCCCAAGGGTCGCTACCTCGGCGGGCCGGTGACCTGGGCCGGTTTCGACGACGAGCGCGTCGAGGCGCTGGGGCTCGACTACGAGGTCGTGCACGCCGGCACCGACGCGGCGCTGTTCGCCGAGATCCAGTCGGCCTACGAGCGCAAGGCGCCGATCCTGGCCTGGGTCTATACGCCGCACTGGGCGCCGATCAAGTTCGAGGGCGAATGGGTCGATTTCCCGGTCTACACGCCGGACTGCTACAACGATCCGTCCTGGGGCTTGAACAAGGACATGGCCTACGACTGCGGCAAGCCGCGCGGCTGGATCAAGAAGGTCGGCTGGAAGGGCGGCGAGGCGAAGTGGCCGGGCGCCTACAAGGCGATCCGCAACTTCAAGATCGACAACGCCACCATGGGCGAGTTGATCGTCAAGATCGACCTCGAGGGCGGCAAGCTCGAGGACGTGGTCGCCCAGTGGCTGAAGGACAACGAGGCCACCTGGAAGAAGTGGACGCAGTAAACCCGCGACCATGACGACCTCGCGGGCCGCCGCTTCTCACTTTCCAAGCGGCGGCCCGTGTTGTTTCATAAGCTCGTGAAATTCTAGCGCCTCCGAGGAGATGGTGGTGAGCGGTAGCGGCGCGCGGACGGTCAAGCTTGCCTGCGAGAGCCTCTGGAAGATCTTCGGCCCCGGCGCCGAGGCCTTTCTCGCCGCGCGTGGCGGCGAGGCCGACGACGCGCAGCTCGCCGCGGCGGGGCTGATCGGCGCCGTGCGCGCCGCCGATCTCGACGTCTATCAGGGTGAAATCTTCGTCATCATGGGGCTCTCGGGCTCCGGCAAATCGACGCTCGTGCGCTGCATGTCGCGCCTGATCGAGCCGACCTCGGGCCGGGTGATCTTCGAGGGCCAGGACCTGCTCGCCGCCTCCGAGAAGGAGATGATCGAGATTCGCCGGCACCGCATGGGCATGGTGTTCCAGCACTTCGCCCTGCTGCCGCACTTGAGCGTGCTCGGCAACGTCGCCTTCCCGCTCGAGGTCCAGGGCGTGCCCCGCGCGGTGCGCGAGAAGCGCGCGCGCGAGATCATCGAGCTGGTCGGCCTGCAGGGCCGCGAGGCCTACTATCCGCGCGAGCTCTCCGGCGGCCAGCAACAGCGCGTCGGCATCGCCCGGTCGCTGGCGGTGGAGCCGGAGATCTGGTTCCTCGACGAGCCGTTCTCGGCGCTCGATCCGCTCATTCGGCGCGAGATGCAGGACGAGTTCCTGCGCCTGCAATCGATGCTGCAAAAGACCATCGTGTTCATCACCCACGATTTCGACGAGGCGATCCGCCTGGCCGACCGCATCGCGATCATGAAGGACGGCGCGATCATCCAGATCGGCACGCCCGAGGACCTGGTGGTCAACCCGGCGACCGATTACGTCGCCGAGTTCACCCACGACGTGGCGCGCGCCAAGGTGCTGACCGCCGGTTCGGTGATGACCGCATTTGGCGCGAACGGCGCGCCCACCGAGGACAGTTTCGCGGGACGGGTTCCGGTCGGCGAGCGCATCGAGGTGCTGGCCGCCGAGGTGGTGGCGGCTGACCAGCCGTTCCTGGTCGTCGACGAGAGCGGCGCGGCGCGCGGCCTGCTGACCCGCGAGGCCGTGCTCCGGGTCCTGGTCGGTAGAGGGCGCGGGAAATGAGCGTTGCCGCGGCCGGCGCGGTCCCGGGCTTCGTCCGCCGCGGTCCCTGGCCGATCGCCTGGGCGCTGCTGTTCGCGGCGACACTGGGGCTCTGGCTCGGCAAGGACCAATGGTCCTGGGCGGTCAAGTATCCGCGCGGCTCGGTGGTGCCGCTCAAGGACTGGATCAGCGACTTCATGAAGTGGCTGATCAACGACTTCGATCTCGGCCTGTTTACTTTCAAGGAGTTCACCCGCGGCATCGCCTGGGTGCTGGAGTGGCCGCAATGGCTGGTCAAGGGCCTGCTCGCCAAGGGTTTCAAGTTCCCGATCGGTGGCGAGGACGCCTTCTGGCTGACCCCGACGCTGTCGTGGCTGGGCGTGGTGGTGGTGCTGTCGCTGCTCGCCTACCGCATCAAGGATCGCGCGCTGGCGCTGCTGATCGGCTTCTGCTTCCTCTACCTCGCGGTCTTCGGGCAGTGGCAGAGCGCCATGATGACCCTGTCCTCGATCTCGGTCGCGGTGCCGCTCGGGGTCGCCGGCGGCCTGGCGCTCGGCATCCGGGGCTATCGCAGCCCGCGCTTCGAGCGCGCCATCACCCCGGTGCTCGACCTCATGCAGACCGTGCCGGTGTTCGCCTATCTGGTGCCGATCCTGTTTCTGTTCGGCTTCGGCCCCGTCGCGGCGATGATCGCGACCATGATCTACGCCATGCCGCCGATGGTCCGGATCACCATGCTGGCGCTCAGGACGGTGCCCGAGGAGATCAAGGAGTTCGGCCGCATGGTCGGCTGTTCGCGGCGCCAGATGATGTGGAAGGTGCTGTTGCCCGCCGCGCGCCCGACGCTGATGGTCGGGGTCAATCAGGTGATCATGCTGTCGCTGAACATGGTGATCATCGCCTCGATGATCGGCGCCGGCGGTTTGGGCCACGACGTGCTCGCCTCGCTGCGCCGGCTCGCCATCGGCCAGGGGCTGGAGGCCGGGATCGCGATCACCCTGCTGGCCGTCGCCCTCGACCGGCTGAGCCAGGCGTTCTCCGAGACCGCCCCGGCCGGCGCTCACGAAGAGGTCGTTCATAAGAGCCTGCTGGCGCGCCACCCCTACCTGATCGGCGCCCTCGCGCTGCTCCTGGGCACCACCCTGCTCGGCCTGGTGGCGCCGGCCTTGCGCGCCTATCCCGAGGCCGGCCAGATCACCACCGGGCCGTTCTGGGACGGGCTGGTGCGCTATATCAACATCAACTTCTTCGACCAGCTCGAGGCGGTGAAGACCTTCCTGCTGCTCAATCTCATGATCCCCTTCAAGCGCTTCCTGTTGCAACTGCCCTGGCCGGCGGTGGTGGCGATGGTGGCGCTGGCCGGACTCCAGCTCGGCGGCTGGCGCCTGGCGCTGCTGACCGCCCTGCTGGTGGCCTTCATCGCGGTCACGGGCAATTGGGAGAAGGCGATGATCACGGTCTACCTCTGCGGCATCTCGGTGGTCTTCGCGAGCCTGATCGGCTGTCCGCTCGGCGTCTGGGCGGCGCGCAACGACCGGGTCCACAAGGTCGTCCAGGCGATCATCGACACCCTGCAGACGCTGCCCAGCTTCGTCTACCTGATGCCGGTGGTGATGTTGTTCCGGGTCGGCGACTTCTCGGCCATGATCGCGGTGGTGCTCTACGCCATCCCGCCGGCGGTGCGCTACACCGACCACGGCATCCGCAAGATTCCACCGGCGCTGATCGAGGCGGCGCGCACCTCGGGCTGCACCAGGCGCCAGATCCTGTGGAAGGTGCAACTGCCGCTGGCGCTGCCCGAGATCATGCTGGGGGTCAATCAGACCATCATGTTCGCGCTCTCCATGCTGGTGATCACGGCGCTGGTCGGCACCCGCGACCTGGGCCAGGAGGTCTACATCGCGCTGACCAAGGCCGACACCGGGCGCGGCATCGTGGCCGGGCTCTGCGTCGCCTTCATCGCGATCACCGCCGACCGGCTGATCGGCGCCTGGGCGCGGCGGCGCAAGCAACAACTGGGACTCGAGTAGGAATGACGGTAGCACCCGGAATGTCGGAGGCGACCCAACGCGCGGCGCGGCGCGCGGCCGGGCTCGCCTGCTGGTCGGGCGAGGTCATGCCCGAGCCGCTCGCCGGCGGCCTCACCAACCAGAACTTCGTGGTGGCCGACCGGGGCGAATCCTTCGTGGTGCGGATTGCCGAGGATATCCCCCTGCATGGCATCATGCGCTTCAACGAAGTGGCATCGAGCCGGGCCGCGTATGCCGCCGGCGTTTCGCCCGAGGTGATCCATGCCGAGCCGGGCGCTCTGGTGATTCGCTTTATCGAGGGCACGACCTACGGTGAAGCGGAGGTGCGCGCGGCGCTGGGCGCAGGACGCATCGTGCCGCTCCTGAAACGCGTGCATCACGAGATTCCGAAGCACTTCGAGGGGCCGGCGCTGATTTTCTGGGTCTTCCAGGTGCCGCGCGGTTACGCCCGGACCCTGCGCGCGGGCGGCAGCCGCATGACCGGTGAATTGCCGCGCTATCTGGAGATCAACGCGGAGCTGGAAGCCGCGCTCGGCCCGGTGGAGATCGTCTTCGGCCACAACGATCTGCTCGCCGCCAACTTCATCGACGACGGCAAACGCCTGTGGTTGATCGATTGGGACTATGGGGGCTTCAACTGCGCGCTGTTCGATCTGGCGAACCTGGCGTCCAACAATCTCTTTTCGCCGGAACAGGACGACCGCCTGCTCGAAGACTATTTCGAGACCCCGGCGAGCGACGAACTGCGCCACAAGCTGTGCGCCATGAAATGCGCCTCTCTGCTGCGCGAGTCGATGTGGTCCATGGTCTCGGAAATTCACCTCGACATCGACGTCGACTACGTCGCCTACACGACCGAGAACCTGGCGCGCTTCGAGCGCGCCTACGCGGACTTCAAGAGCGGGTGAGGACGCGATGACTCAGGTTCCGGCCCAGGCGAAGGCGGTGATCATCGGCGGCGGCATCGTCGGCTGCGCGACCGCCTACCATCTGGCCCGGCTCGCCTACGGCGAGGTGCTGCTGCTCGAGCGCGCCAAGCTGACCAGCGGCTCGACCTTCCACGCGGCCGGGCTGGTCGGCCAGCTCCGTGCCAACGCCAATATCACCCAGATTCTTAAGAACAGCGTCGAACTCTATGACAAGCTGGAAGAAGAGACCGGCCAGGCCACCGGATGGAAGATGAACGGGGGCCTGCGCCTCGCCTGCAACCAGGAGCGCTGGACCGAGGTCAAGCGCCAGGCCACCACGGCGCGCAGCTTCGGCCTGGAGATGGAGCTGCTCACGCCCACAGAGGCGCGCGAACTCTGGCCGCTGATGGAGATCTCCGATCTGGTCGGCGCCGCCTTCCTGCCCACCGACGGCCAAGCCAATCCCAGCGACATCACGCTCGCGCTGGCCAAGGGTGCGCGCCAGGCCGGCGCGGTCATCGTCGAGGACTGCCCGGTCACCGGGATCGCGGTCGCGGACGGCAAGGTCGTCGGCGTCACCACGGCGGAAGGCGCGATCGCCTGCGAGGTGGTGGTCGACTGCGCCGGACAGTGGGCGCGCGAGGTGGCGGCGCTGGCCGGGGTCAAGGTGCCGCTGGTCTCGGTCCAGCACCAGTACATCGTGACCGAGCCCATCGAGGGCGTGGCGCGCGACCTGCCGACCCTGCGCGATCCCGACCGGCTGATCTACTTCAAGGAGGACGTCGGCGGCCTGGTCATGGGCGGCTACGAGCCGAACCCGATCCCCTGGGCCGAGGGTGGCATCCCGGAGGGCTTCCACTACTCGCTGCTCGACAACGATTGGGACCATTTCGAGGCGTTGATGGAACAGGCGCTCATCCGCGTGCCGGCGCTGGAGAACGCCGGGGTCAAGCAGATGATCAACGGCCCGGAGTCCTTCACCCCGGACGGCAACTTCATCCTCGGCGAGGCGCCGGAGGTCGAAAACTTCTACCTCGGCGCCGGCTTCAACGCCTACGGCATCGCGGCCGGCGGCGGCGCCGGGCAGGCGCTCGCCGAATGGATCGCGGAGGGGGCGCCGCCGATGGATCTCTGGCCGGTCGACATCCGCCGCTTCGGCAAGCCCCACGGCGACATCGACTGGGTGCGTGGCCGCACGCTGGAGCTCTACGGCAAGCACTACACCATGGCCTGGCCCCACGAGGAGCACGCCAGCGGCCGGCCCAACCGGGTCTCGCCGATCTACCATACGCTTCAAGAGCAGGGCGCCTGCTTCGGCGAGAAGCTGGGCTGGGAGCGGCCCAACTGGTTCGCGGGGCCCGGCGAGGCGCCGCGCGACGTCTACAGCTACGGCCGCCAGAACTGGTTCGACGCCGTGGGCGAGGAGCACCGCGCGGTGCGCGAGCGCGCCGGCCTGATCGACCAGTCGTCGTTCGCCAAGTTCCGGGTCACCGGGCCCGATGCGGCCGCCGCGCTGAGCTGGATCTGCGCCAACGACGTCGACAAGCCGGTCGGCGCGCTGACCTACACCCAGATGTGCGACGCCCGCGGCGGCATCCAGTGCGATTTGACCGTGGCGCGCCTGGGCGAGAACGACTTCTACATCGTCACCGGCACCGGCTTCGCGACCCACGACTTCTCCTGGATCGCGCGCAACATCCCGGACGGCCTGGACGCGACGCTCACCGACGTCACCGAGGAACTCGCGACCTTCTCCCTCATGGGGCCGCGGGCGCGGGACATCCTGGAGAAAGTCACCGACGACGACGTGAGCCACCAGGGCTTTGCCTTCGCGACCTGCCGCGAGATCGCGATCGACGGCGCCAAGCTCCAGGCGCTGCGCCTGACCTACGTGGGCGAGCTGGGCTGGGAGCTGCACGTGCCGGCCGAGCACGCGCTATCGGTCTACCGCAAGGTGATGGCGGCCGGCGCCGAGTTCGGCATCGCCAACGCCGGCTACCGGGCGATCGAGTCCTTGCGCCTGGAGAAGGGCTACCGCGCCTGGGGCGCCGACATCGGCCCCGACTACACGCCCTTCGAGGCCGGCCTGGGCTGGGCGGTCAAGCTCAAGACGAACCTGCCCTTTCAGGGCCGCGAGGCGCTGACGGCGCAACGGGGCGCGCGCCTCACCAAGCGCCTGGCCTGCTTCACCCTCGACGACCCGGACGTGGTGCTCTTGGGGCGCGAGACCATCTACCGCAACGGTGAGCGCGTGGGCTGGCTGACCAGCGCCGGCTGGGGCCACACGCTGGCCACCAACATCGGCTACGGCTACGTGCGCAACCCGGACGGCGTCGACGACGATTTCCTTTTCGGGGGCGATTACGAGCTCGAGGTCGCCACGGAACGCATCCCCTGCCGTATCCACCGCGGCCCGCTCTACGATCCCAAGATGGAACGGGTGAAGGCCTGATCGACAGCGCCGAAATCGTGATCATCGGCGGCGGGGCGATCGGTTGCTCGATCGCCTACCACGTGGCGCAACCGGGCCGACGCGACGTCCCGCCGCTGGAGCAGGCCGGCCTGACCCAGGGCGCGACCTGGCACGCCGCGGCCAGCGCTCAAGCAACTGCATACCTGCGGCCAAGCGTCCCAGGGCCGCTT
Organism: Pseudomonadota bacterium; assembly: GCA_022572685.1. Taxonomy (GTDB): domain Bacteria; phylum Pseudomonadota; class Alphaproteobacteria; order Kiloniellales; family J153; genus JACZVL01. The sequence continues at coordinate 11,591 of JACZVL010000040.1, read as the reverse complement.
CGAGCGCAGCAAGGCGCTCATGGGCGCCGCGGATTTCGGCCGCCACCTGGACGCAATTCGAGTCGGTTAGACCGGCGTCACGAGCGCCCGTCTGGACAGGCCCGGCGTCACGCTCTATACATATCCTTAACAGCAATAAGGTCATAAGCACACGGGTGATAGGGGTCTGACATGTCTGCGCTCGACCAGATTCGAGACGCGGAGCTCCGCGAACTATACCAGTACTGGCTCGCCCAGCACCGCGACGGCCGGCTGCCCCGGCGCGGCGACATCGACCCGCTCGAGGTGCCGCGCCTGCTCAAGAGCCTGGCCCTGCTGGAAGTGGTGGGCGACGCCGAGGACTTCGTCTTCGTGCTGGCCGGCAGCCGCATCGAGGAAGTCCACGGCCGGACGCTCAAGGGGGTCGCGCTCGGAGAGCTCCGGGAGGACCGCGCGGAAACCCCGAGTGCCGGGGACTATGTCGCGGCGGTGCGATCCCGCGCGCCGCAGTACCAGCAAGTCGACCTGAAGGAATACGGCAAGGAACACTGGGTCTGCCGGCGCCTGATCCTGCCGCTATCCAGCGACGGCGAGCGGGTCGATTGCCTGCTCCTGGGCGCGGTGTGCAGCTCGGTCGGCGATCCGGGCCACAAGGCCTGGCTCGAGGACTAGCCGGCCCGCCCCCCGGCAATCTCAAGCCATTCGCCGCTCTGAATTCCGGCCATCCTCGTTCATAATGCGCGGAACCGGGCGCCGGCCTTCGCGCTGTTGCGCCGTCCCTTTACAGCCGCCGGGGAGGCGAGACATGACGCTCATCCTGCGTTCACGCGCCGATATCACGCTTGATGCCTATTACCGGGTCGCCTGGCGCGGCGAGGACCTGCGCTTCCACGATGACGCCCGGGCCCGCATGGCGGTGTGCCGGGAGGCCTTCCTGGGCCTGATCGAGTCCGATCAGGGTGCGTTCATCTACGGCGTGACCTCCGGCTACGGGCAGAACGCGCACCTCCGCTTGTCACGCGCGGAACGCAAGCGCCAGGCCCGGCGGCCGCCGCTCGCCGCCATGGCCAGTTTCGGCGAGCCCCTGCCCGAGCGGGTCGCGCGCGGCATCGTGCTCGCGCGCCTGGCCAACTTCGTGGAAGGTCACGCGGCGATAACCCCGGCCCTCGCCGAGGCCGTGGCCGGCCTCCTGAGCGCGGACCAGCTGCCGCCGGTACCGGCGCTCGGCAACGGCTGCCCGGGCGAGATTCAGGCCCTGTCGCAGCTGTTGGGCCCGCTCGCCGAGGGCTTCGAGCTGGCCGAAAAGGACAGCCTGTCGCTGATCAACGGCAGTCCCTGCGCCGCCGCACTGGTGGCCGACGCGGTGCTGGCGGCGCGCCGCCGCCTCGGACTGGCGGCCGCGGTCTTCGCGCTCTCCGTCGAGGCCTTCCAGGCGCCGCTCGACGCCTACGACCCGGTCCTCGACGGGCTTTGGGAGGATCCGCACGAGGCCGCGGCCCTGGCCGAGCTACGCAGCTGGCTCGAGGGCGCGGCGGCCGAGCGGCGCGCCTACCAGGCACCGGTTTCCTGGCGCATCCTGCCGCGCATCCTCGGCCAGGCGCGGCGCGCGCTGGCCGCGGCCGAGGCGGCGGCCGCGATCTCGCTGCGCGCGGTCTCGGACAACCCGGTCTACCTCCCACCCGATGCCGCGAACCCGCGCGGCCGGGTGCTGTCCAACGGCGGCTTCCACAACGCCAAGGCCTATCCGGCGCTCGACGGCCTGGCCGCCACCTGGGCCGATCTGGCGCTGCTCTGCGACCGTCAGGCGACCAAGATGCTCGATGCGAAGGTCTCGTTGCTGCCCGACCAGTTGCGCGACGGCGACGGTTACCTGGGCTGCCTGTGCTTCACCGCGGTCGCCTACGCCGAACAGGCCCGCCATGCGGCCCAGCGCAGCTTCCTGCCGGGCAGCGAGGGCGGCGGTTTCGGCCAGAACGACGTGCCGGTGCCGACCTTTCAGGCCTGGCGCAAGGAGGCGGAGGCCGGCCGTTGCCTGGACGCCAACCTGGCGATCCTGGCCGCCGTCGCCAGTCAGGCGCTTCACGTCACCGGGCGGGCGGCGCCGCCGCGCCTCGGGCCGTTGCTCGCGGAGGTCCGCGGCCTGATGCCGCCGATGACCGGCCAGCGCAGGCCCGGACCCGAGGCCGAACGATTGAGCGCGGCGTTCTCCGACAGAATCTTCGGCGAGGCCGCGGCCTGATCCTCGGCGTGGGCCGCGGTCCAGGGCAAGATTCTACTAGCCCCGGGGCCTCCGGGTCCGTTACCCTCTCGGACCAAGCGTGGGGAACGCCACGCACCAGGGAGAACCAGACATGACCCTCTCAACATCGCAGCGGTCCTTGCCGTCCGGGGTCGTGGGGCTGTCCCACGCGGATCGCGGGCCGCGTCAGGAGCGCCGCGAGGCGGTGCCCAGCGGCACCCTGCTGGTCGGCCAGGCGATCAAGGTCAAGGGCCAGATCGAGTCCTGCCAGAACCTGGTGGTCGAGGGCCGGGTCGAGGCCGAGTTGGCGGCCAAGTCCCTGTCCGTGCTCAAGGGCGGGCTGTTCAAGGGCACGGCCGAGGTCGACAAGGCCGATATCGCGGGCAGATTCGAGGGCACGCTTACGGTGCACGGCGCGCTTGCCATCAAGGGCAGCGGCAAGGCCACGGGCCGCATCCGCTACCAGCGCATCACCATCGAAGGCGGTGGCGAGATCGCCGGCGACGTATCGGTCGGCGCCGAGGAAGCGGCCGCGGCCCCGGCCAAGCGCGAGAAAGGCCACGTGGCCTGAGGCCGGCGCCCGCCCAGGCCGGGTTGAACCACGGAACCAGCAAACGTCATTGCCGGACTTGATCCGGCAATCCAGGGGTCGTGCGGTCGTGCTGGACCCTCGGGTCAAGCCCGAGGGTGACGGGAGGTGCGGTTTCGAATCTGCGTGAGGATATCGCGGTGCGCGGCCCAGTAGCCGCTGGTCTGCACCTCGATGCGTTTGGTCAGCAGGCCGTGGGCGGCCGGCAGCGCGTGGAACGGCAGCGCCGGGTAGGCGTGGTGCTCGGCGTGGTAGGGCATGTTCCAGGCCAGGCGCCGGACCAGCCAGGTCGAGCGCGTGGTGCGCGAGTTCTCGAGCATGCCGGGCACCAAGGGACAGCCGGTATGCTCGGCGAGCAGGTAGAGCCTGAGCGCCGGCTGGCCGAGCACCGCCGGCACCACCCAGTAGAGCAGCGCCGCCCAGCTTTCCAATGCCACCGAAGCCGCCGCGATCCCGGCGTAACTCAGCAGCAACAGCCGCGCCTCCCGCACCACGGCGGGCTTCAGGCGCGCGGTGACGAAGGGCTGCGCGACCCGGCCGGTGAGCGCGTGGCGCAGCAGCGTGGCGATCCGCTCGCGCCAATAGGGCAGGCCGGTGACCCGCAGCAGATAGCGGCCGAGATCGTCGGGCTGCAACAGGGCCAGCTCCGGGTCGCGCGCCGGGTCCTGGGTGTGGCGGTGGTGGGCGAAGTGGAAGGCCCGGAAAAATTCCGGCGGCAGCAGGATGACCGCGCCGCAGATCCAGGCCACCGCGTCGTTCAGCGCGCGGCTCTCGAACGCGGTCCGGTGGATGGTCTCGTGCAGCGGCGCAAACAGGAAGATCAGCACCACGCCGTGGACCGCCAGCGCCGGCGCCAGCCACCAAGTCGCCCCCGCCCAGGCAACGATCGCGCCCGTCGCGCCGAGCGCCACAAGGTGCGTACCAAGCTGCAGGAGCCCGCGCCCATCCGAGCGCCGCGACAGCGCCTTCAACGACGCCTTGTCGATCGCGTTCTCGGGAGCGAAGACCTCGTCCATGGCGGGCAGTTTAACCTAAGGGAGAAAAGATTCACCACAGAGGCACAGAGGCACGGAGAACCAATAAAAAAGGTTTCAGCGCGCGAAGCGCGCAAACAAAATTCCTTTTCCTTTCTTTCTTGGTTCTCCGTGCCTCTGTGTCTCTGTGGTTCAAACTCTCCCCTAAAACACTACCACGCTGCGGATGCTCTTGCCGCTGTGCATCAGGTCGAAGGCGTCGTTGATCTTCTCCAGCGGCATGGAGTGGGTGATCAGATCGTCGATGTTGATCTTGCCGTCCATGTACCAGTCGACGATTCCGGGCACGTCGGTGCGGCCGCGCGCGCCCCCGAAGGCGGTGCCCATCCAGGTCCGCCCGGTGACCAGCTGGAACGGCCGGGTCGAGATCTCCTGGCCCGCGCCGGCGACCCCGATGATGACCGAAACGCCCCAGCCCTTGTGGGCGCACTCCAGCGCCTGGCGCATGGTGGCGACGTTGCCGATGCACTCGAAGCTGTAGTCGGCGCCGCCGCCGGTGAGCTCGACCAGATGGCCGACCAGATCGTCGCCGACCTCTTTCGGATTGACGAAGTGGGTCATGCCGAACTTCTCGGCCATGGCGCGCTTGCCCGGGTTGGTGTCGACGCCGACGATCATGTCGGCGCCGACCAGGCGGGCGCCCTGGATCACGTTGAGGCCGATGCCGCCGAGGCCGAACACCACCACGTTGGCGCCGGGCTCGACCTTGGCGGTGTTCATGACCGCGCCGAGCCCGGTGGTGACGCCGCAACCGATGTAGCAGATCTTGTCGAAGGGGGCGTCCTCGCGCACCTTGGCGAGCGCGATCTCGGGCAGCACCGTATAGTTGGCGAAGGTCGAGCAGCCCATGTAGTGGTACAGCTTCTCGCCGCCGAGTGAGAACCGGCTGGTGCCGTCGGGCATGATCCCCTGGCCCTGGGTCGCGCGGATCGCCTGGCACAGGTTGGTCTTGGGGTTGAGGCAGTACTCGCAAGTCCGGCACTCGGGGGTGTAGAGCGGGATCACGTGGTCGTCCTTGGCGACCGAGGTCACGCCGGGGCCGATGTCGACCACCACGCCCGCGCCCTCGTGGCCCAGGATGGTCGGGAACAGGCCCTCCGGATCGCCGCCCGAAAGGGTGAACGCGTCGGTGTGGCAGATCCCGCTGGCCTTGATCTCGACCAGGACCTCGCCCTCTTTGGGGCCCTCGAGCTGGACCGTCTCGATGGTCAAGGGCTGGCCGGCCTCAAAGGCGACGGCGGCGCGGACATCCATGATTGGGGCCTCCCTTCCTTATGTCATGCTTGCTGTCTCGGCGACCCGCTTGGTGTCTGTCGTCCCGCCGGTCGCCGTGGCGCGGAAGGGCCGTCGGCTCGAAACGCTTTACCGACGACCCCGCGACTTGGTCCGTAATCCGTCTGCTCGCGGAGACGACGAACCATAGGTTCGGCGATCGGTCGGTCAGTCGCTCAAGACGCCCGCCGCCTTGGCGGTATGAGTCGCAATCGCATCCATCAAGGCCGGAGAAAGGCTATCATAAGGCTCTAGACCCAATTCTTTCAGCCTTGCTCTGATAGCAACCATCTGATCGGGTTTGGTTCCCGATTCAATGACTGAGGAAACGAATGCCGCAAACTCAGGCGCGGCCCAGCCGTCTTCCTTGGATAACTCAGTATGAATGAAATCCAGCCCGAAGAATGGGTGGTTCTCGTTTTCGATACGGCCATACATATGAACGCCGCACCCCGTGCAAGCGTATCGCTGAATAGCTGCGGAGGTATCCACGATCTCAAGCTTATCTTCGTTCGCGGTTACGCTAACCTTGTCACGCGACATGACCGCGATCTGCGAGAACACCGTGCCCGCAGGCTTCCAACACTTGGTGCAGCCGCATACGTGATTATGTGCACATTGCCCGTCAACCGTTACCTCAACGGGGTTTTGATCGCATTTGCACACAAGCGTCCCGCCCGCAAAATCCTCCGCCCCAGGTTTCACACCCTGATCCACGGCAGGGTGAATTGAAATCGCGCTCGTCATTTTCGTTCCCTCCCTTTTGATCTTAGTCCGCGTTCAGAATCCGACGTTGCCCAGATTCCTCTGGTTTCCGCTGCAATTGTCGCCGAATTCGTTGATCTTGGCATCTCTTATTTTCTGGCCGTACCCACCCTGATTCCAGGTCGATTTGAGGTGATTTCGTGGTGGGGTGGCCCGATCGTCCGCTGGCATGCACGGGAATCCAGTTATTTCCGGACCTCCGTAGCCTTCAGGGCCTCACCACCTCGGTTGCCGTCAAGGCACCGGCGCGGTGCGCCTCGATTGGCGATCTCACGCTCTCCTCGACCCAGGTGATCGACGGCATCGCGGTATCGACAGGGTGACGTCGATCCCGCTGCTGGTGGCGGTCGGGGGTGTAGAGCGGGATCACGTGGTCGTCCTTGGCGACCGAGGTCACGCCGGGGCCGATGTCGACCACCACGCCCGCGCCCTCGTGGCCCAGGATGATCGGGAACAGGCCCTCCGGATCGCCGCCCGAAAGGGTGAAGGCGTCGGTGCGGCAGATCCCGCTGGCCTTGATCTCGACCAGGACCTCGCCCTCTTTGGGGCCCTCGAGCTGGACCGTCTCAACGGTCAGTGGCTGGCCCGCCGGGTGGGCGACGGCGGCGCGGACGTCCATGATGCCTCCTCCTGTTTTTGTGCTTGCCTAACGGCTTGTTGCGGCCATTATCCGCCCAGGGCGCCGGTTGGAACGCAACCGTTATGGGCGCAGACGACTATGGGCGCAGACGACCGGGGTGGGGAGAAGCGAGGATGGGCGAGGAGGTTCGGCAAGCCCGGGTGGACCTGGCGGCGGCGCTGCGGCTGGCCGTGCGCTACGGCTTCCACGAGGGCATCTGCAACCATTTCAGCTATGCCGTGCCGGGCCAGGACGACCGCTTCCTGCTCAACCCCCACGGCAGCCACTGGTCCCAGCTCAGCGCGAGCGACATGTTGCTGGTCGATGGCAAGGGCCGGGTGCTGGAAGGGGGCGGCGAGGTCGAGGTCTCGGCCTTCTGCATCCACGCGCCGATCCACCAGCGCCACCCGCGCGCCCGTGCCGTGCTCCACGCCCACATGCCCTACGCCACCGCGCTCACCTCGATCGAGAATGGCCGGCTCGAGCCGGTGACCCAGAACGCGCTCCGCTTCCACGGCGATGTCGCCTACGACGACGACTACAACGGCGTCGCCGAGGACACTGCCGAGGGCGCGCGCATGGCCGCGGTGCTGGGCGACAACCGGGTGCTGTTCCTGGCCCACCACGGGGTCATCGTGGTCGGCGAGACCATGGCCCAGGCCTTCGACGACCTCTACTACCTGGAGCGCGCCTGCGAGGTGCAGGTCCTCGCCATGTCGACCGGCCGGCCGCTCAAGCGGATCGGCGACAACCTGGCCGGCTCGGTGTTCTCGGCCTGGAGCGGCAAGGACGGCAGCTACGCCAAGACCCACTTCGACGCCCTCAAGCGCGTCCTCGACGCCGAGGAGCCCAGCTACGCGGAGTAGGGCGGGGGACGCCGGGCGCTACTTGCCGAAGATGTGCGGTCGTTCCTCGCGGAACTCTTCGCTCGTGTTGGTGCGCGGGAAGGCTTCGTCCGGGACCGGGACCTCGAGGAACGCGCAGAGTGGCGCCCAGCCTTCGGAAACGTCGTAGGCCAGCAGGCGTTCGGGCGCGATTGTGCGGCGCACCGCCTCGCCGTGGGCGCGGTAGACGGCGAGCGCGTGGTCGCGGTCGTCGAGCCGGCCGCCGAAGGTCTGCGCGACGATGATCTCCGCGGCCATCTCCATGGTGTCGCGGAAGTGGCCGGGCTCGCGCGCCGGCCAGCTCTCGATCACCGGATAGATGGTCGCGTGCACGCTCGCGAACCAGCTCTCCGCATCGCGCAGGGTCAGCAGCACCTTGGCGTCGGGGTAGTGGGCCGCGATCTCGCGCCAGTAGCGCGCCGAGGGCCAATCGACGCAGGCCCGGTAGTCCGCGAAGACGTCATCCCAGTCCGGCAGTTCTCCGCGCGCCGCCGCCTGCCAGTAGGGCAGCTGCTCCGGACGGTCGCGCACCTCGTACATGTGATGGCAGGGCCCGAAGCCGAGCCGTTCGAGCGCGAGCTTCAGCGAGTTGGTCCCGGTCCGCCCGAACGCGGCCCCGACGATCCGAAGCGCCATGATCCGACTGTTCCCGAATGGTCCGGCCGGGAGGTTACTGCGCGGCGGCGAGGGCGTCCATTGGGGTCTCGCCGCGGTATGGCTGTTTGGCGAGTTCCTCACCCAGGAAGGCGGCGACCGCCTGCATGCCGGTGACCGGCAGCCCGGCGTCGGCTTCGGCCTGGGCGTTGTAGTTGGTGTTGGTGTTGACGTCGTAGGTGTAGAGTTCGCCGCTTTGGTCGGCGATGAACTCGATGCCGGCGATCTCGATGCCGTTGTCGGCCAGGAAGCGCTCGTAGCGCGCCGTGATCGGGTGGTGGAAGGCGGGCACGATCTCGAACTTGTTGGGCGCGGCCGGGCCGTCCGCCGGGCAGAAAGCGTTCTCCACGTTGCAGGCGTCCGCCGGGCAGAGCTCGAAGCCGTCGCGGGTGTCGACCCGCACCGCATAGAGGAAGCGGCCGCCGACGAATTCGCAGCGGGTGATGAACGGCTCACTCGGCCGGATGTAATCCTGGATCAGCCAGACCCCGTCGATCGGCGCCTCCTCGGCGGCGCCGGGGCCGTCCAGGTAGGCGGCGATCTCGTCGAGGGCGTGGAACAGGTGCACCCCCAGGCCCTTGCCGCCCCGGTTGGGCTTCAGAATCCAGGGCCCGGGGCCGAAGCCGCGGGCCGCCTCGAGGGTGTGCGCGCGGCCGACCGCGGCCACGGTGCGCGGCGTGCGCAGGCCGGCGCGGCCGAGCGCCGCGACCTGGCCCAGCTTGTCGACTTCGAGGGCGAGGGCGCGGGAGGTGTTGACCACCCGGCGGCCGTGGGCCTCGAGCCAGGTCAGGACGCCCCGGGTCAGCTCGGGGGCATAGCGATGGCCGCGGGTGTGGGAGGAGGCGCTCATGCGATTGTAGAACACGCCCTCCGGCGGTGCCCGGTCGAAGGCGATGACGCCCTGGTCCAGGAACCACTCGTCATGGGGCAGGCCGAGCTCGGCGAAGGCGGCGCGCAGGGGTTCGAGCCAGGCGCTGTTCTCGTGCAGGACGGTGATCCGGCTCATCTTATTATACCTCAAGTCGATGTAAAATCTTCTTATTTATCTTATCAGCGTGTTAAATTAAGAGATATTTACACTGTTTGCAAGAGAATAGGGTCCTGGCGTTAGGGAGCTTGCAAGCGGCCGGCGTCTACCCGAATAATGAATCGATGGAGTCGCTACCCCGGCCATGAATTTCGTCGGCATTACCGTTGTCGTCTATCTGCTGCTGATCGCGGCGGTCTTCGTCATGCAGCGCACGCTGCTCTATCCGGCCGCGCGCCAGACCCCGAACCTCGCCGCCTACGACGTCGCCGGGCTCCGCGAGGTCACCACCCAGACCCCCGACGGCCTCACCTTGCGCCATTGGTACGTGCCGCCGGCGGAGGCCGGGGCGGCGGTCCTGGTGGTGTTCCACGGCAACGCCGGACACCTCGGCGACCGGGTGCCCAAGCTGAACGCGATCATCGAGGCCGGATTCGGGGTGCTGTTCGCGGGCTACCGCGGCTATGGCGGCAATCCGGGCAAGCCGACCGAGGATGACCTGACCGCCGACGCGGCTCTGCTGCTGGACTGGCTGGCGGCGCAAGGGGTGCCGGCGGAACGCACCGTGCTCTACGGCGAATCCCTGGGCACCGGGATCGCGGTCAAGATGGCGGCGGCACGCGACGTCGCCGCGGTGATCCTGGAATCGCCCTACACCTCCATCGCCGAGGTCGCCCAGACCCACTACTGGTACCTGCCGGCCAAGTGGATGATACTCGACAAGTGGGACTCCATGGCCCACATCGGGCGCATCCGGGCGCCGCTGCTGGTGGTTCACGGCGCGCGCGACAGGACCGTGCCGACCCGCTATGGCCGGCGCCTGTTCGCGGCCGCGCCCGAGCCCAAGGAGCTGTTCATCCTCGAGGGCGGGACCCACAACGACCTCTACGACCACCCTCAGGTCGCGGAGCGGGTGATCGCGTTCCTGCGCCGCCACGTGCCCGTTACGCCGAAGGTCCTTGATATTCGCGACTGATTCCGGCCCGCCCGCCCGGCCCGCCCGCTTGGGGGTTCCTGGCGTTCGGGCGGCTTTCGGCCCCCTTCGTTAAGAATTTGAAAACCATTCTGTGGCCCTATTTGACTGGGTTTTTCGCAGGGTCGGTTTGGATTGAGGGACGATCTGACATGAGCGGTATCGAGGAACTGCGCCAGCGTGTCATGGACGCCGAGCAGCGCTTTGGCCTGAACGACGCCCAGCGCGCCAAGTACAGCGAACGCTTGATCGTCTTGATGAACGCGGTCGAGGGGCGCATCCGCGAGCAGCAGGACCAGATCGATCAACTGGCCGCCACGATCGAAAAACACGCAGCCGATGCCGCGGCCCAGCAGGCCAAGATCGACGGCCAGGGCACCGCCATCGCCCAGCAGGCCGGAGAGATCGAAAAGCACAAAGCCGCCGGCGTCCGCAAGGCCGAGGAGAACGAGCATCTGCGGACCATGCTGCACTCGCTGCTCCAGGCCATCGAGTCCGGCGGCCGCGACGGCCTGGCCGAGGCCATGCAGGAACTCGACCGCAAGGCGAGCGCGCTGGTGAGCACGGTCGCACCCCAACCGGCCACCGGGCCGGACGCCGAGCCGGCGGCCGGGGCATCCAACGAACCGGTCGAGGAGCCGGCGGTCGAGATGGCTATCGCCGCGGACCCGGTGTTGGTTGGACCGGTGTTGGTTGGACCGGTGTCGGTGGGGCCGCTCGAGGCGGTCGAGGACGCGCCGACGGACGAGGCCGCGCCGGACCCCGAACCGGAACCGGCGGTCGCGGAGCCCGCGCCCGATGAGATCGAGGAGCCGGTAGCGGAAGAAACCGCCGAGCCGGCGGCCGAGGAAATCGACGAGCCCGTCGCCGAGGAGATCGAGGAACCCGTCGCCGAGGTCGAGGCCGAAGCGCCGGTGGCCGAAGCGATCGAGGCGCCGGGTACGGAAGCGATTGAGGAACCGGCGGCCGAGGAAATCGACGCGCCCGTCGCCGAGGAGATCGAGGAATTCGTCGTCGAGGTCGAGGCCGCAGAGCCTGTGACCGAAGAGGCCGTGGTGGCCGAAGCGCCTGCCGAGCCGGTCGCCGAGGAGCCGGAGGAAGCCGCCCCCGAAGCCGCCCCCGAAGCCGCCCCAGAAGCCGCCAGCGAGGTGACCGGCGGCAGCCTGGACGAGATCATGGAGCGGGTCTCCAAGCTGGTCGAGGAGACCGAGGCGGCAATCGCCGCACCCGAGCCCTGTGCCCCCGAGCCCGCCCCCGAGGCGCCGGCCGAATCCCTGCCCGAGGACCTGGTCGAGGAGATCGCGGAAGACCCGGCCCAACAGGCGACCGGGACCGACTCCTAGCCCTTTCCAAAAAGCTGAACTGACGGCGTGCCTCCCGGCGCGGTGTTGGTCAGCCCGTCTCCTTGAGCGCGGCCAGCGCCTCGGGCGTGTCGACGTCGAGCAGCACGCCGTGGCCGGCGTCGGTCTCGTCCATGGCCACCTCGGCGACCAGTTCCGGGTACTCGCCGATCAAGTGGCGGGCGCCGATGTCGCCGGCGATCTCCTGCATCTCGG
>JACZVL010000039.1 GCA_022572685.1 Pseudomonadota bacterium | reverse complement strand
TTTGGCGGACCATTCCAAGCACTGGTCCATGCAGTCCCCGCCGCCCACCAGTTCGCCGCTTGGTAAACTATGGACAATCAGTCTGCGTCTCTAAACCGCACTCGATGACCTCAATCGTATGAGCACCGGACGCCACCGGGCACCATTTGACTTTGGCGACACCTCGGCTGTTTACGGTCTTCTTCTTGCAGTCCCCACCGTCAATGCAGAACGTCACGGTGACACCCGGAGGCCCTGAGTCCATGATAGCCGTAAGCTTGTTACCACAGCCGGCGGCTTTGCACTTCACGTCGAGAGTTTCGTTGCCCGTACACGGGCCGCAAAGGTTCCCACAAAGCTCCTCCGCCTGCTTCACGCAGGCAGCATTCCAACCGACAAAGCCAAAGCAGCACATGGGATCAACCGCGCAGACGGCCTCGCAGCACGATTCGTTTTCACATCCGAACGAGTTATGAGGCGAACAACAGTCGCCGCCTCGACCTGGGCATGGTCCGACGGGGCACTCGACATCATCGCAACTGACGCCGTCTCCCTGGTACACGCTGTAGGGAGGGGCCCAGAGAAGGCACCTAAACTCGGTGATCTCGTCGCACGAATCACCAGCAAATAAACAACAGGCGCCGGTTGGGGCTGGACAATCGATATCCTGATCGGGACAACTCGTATTCACGCCCTGAAAGACACCGCCGAGAAAATCGCAGGTGCCCTGGTCAACACGAAAGCAGCTATTTGAGAAAACGCAACACGCTCCTTCGCAGAAATCTACGTCTTCACACGACTGCTCTGGGAAGAACTCGCCGCTCAACTGCATGCACTCCCCTTTGGTGGTTTCACCGAAACAAGCCTCGACTGTGCAGCATGCACCAAAAACAAACACGCAATCTTCAAAGTTGCGACACGTTCCAGGGGTGTCGCAGTCAAGTTCACGACACTCCTGAGGAGAGCAGACCGGCTCTCCACAACAACTCTCGACGAGGCAGCGGAAACCCTCCGGACAATCGCCCTCGGGGCAGCGCTGAAGTCCTTCGCAGGGAGTGAATTTTTCGAAACAGAAACCGCCACCAGAAAAGTCCTTCCCACATAAGCACTGGACGGAACTATCCCCAACACCTCCATACGCATCCCCGCCAGCGGTGCGATCTTCGCTGCCGTCGGTGGATCTCCTTTCGATGCCATTCACAACGCCGACAGGGGGAGCCTGGGCGTTCGCAGGTACCCCAACCCCGACCCTTCCCAAAACAGAACTCCCAACCACGATGGGAGTCTGGAGGAACTTCCCAACCACGGGGGTCCCCAGGAGGTTCCCCGCGTCGCTGAGCTTCTCAGGTGGTCCGTCGGCCATCAGGTACGAGCCGAACCACCCCATCATGCAACATGCCATCAGAGTCTTGCGCATCATAAACTCCCTCCTAAAGAAGACGGGAAAAGATCATCCCGAACGTCAATGTTTCGGAAAACACCCCTATCGGACTCTACGCGAACGCACTGGGTTCATCCGAGGGCCGATCCCAACGCCCGGAGGCGCACGCGAACTAGCGACGCAGCTGCTGATAGGCGCGCTGAATCTGATGCGACTTTTCGTGGGCCAGGCGCTGGAGCTCCTCCGCTTCGTCCCAGATGATCCCGAAATAGGCGCAGACCTGCCGGACCAGGCCGGAGCCGGGGCGGCCGCGCCGGGACAACCACCTTTGCCAGAGCTTGCCGCGGTGCCGGCCGGACCCTTCATCCGGGGCTCGGACCGCGCCGAGCGCGAGGCCGCCTACCTGCTCGACGAGGCGGCCTACGGCCACAACCGGACCCGGACCCGGAAGTGGTACGAGAACGAGCCCGCGCGCCAAGCCGCCGAGCTGCCGGCCTTCGAGATCACCCGCGGCCCGATCACCAACGCCCAATACGCGGCCTTCGTGACGGCGACCGGACACCGGGTCCCCGATGTCGATCCCGCGACCTGGCGCGGCTATGGACTGATCCATCCTTACCAACGCACGCGCCGCCACGCCTGGACCGGCGGCGCCATTCCGCCCGGACGCGGCGACCATCCGGTGGTGCTGGTCTCTCACGGCGATGCGCGCGCCTATGCCGCCTGGCTGAGCGAGGTCACCGGACGGCGCTGGCGCCTGCCCAGCGAGGCCGAGTGGGAGAAGGCGGCGCGCGGACCCGAGGGCCGGCGCTTTCCCTGGGGCCGGACCTGGCACCCCGCGCGGCTGAACAGCCACGATCTCGGGCCCTTCGACACCACCCCCGTGGGCGCCTACCCCGCGGGCGCCAGCCCTTACGGCCTGCTCGACGCCGCCGGCCAGGTCTACGAATGGACCGCGACGCCGATGGTTGGGGCGACCGGGGCCGGGGCCGGCGAACGCTTCATCGTCAAGGGCGGCTCCTGGGACGATTCGGGCTGTGGGGTCTGCCGCCCGGCGGCCCGCCACGGCCGGCCGGCGGCGCTCAAGCACATCCTGATCGGTTTTCGCCTGGTCGCCGAATAATACCATACGTCGATTATGGACTTTTCTTTACGACCCCTTCGCGGCATTGTGATACGCCTGTCGCTGGATGCGCTTTCCAGAGGCGCAGTGGGGCCGGAAGCGCAGAGTGGGGGACGAGAAACAGGCCATGCGCAGCGAAGCGGCCGTCGGCCAATACCAGATTCAATACGCCGAGAGCCTCGAATCGCTGTCGGCCGAGGCGCTCGAGGCCATGGTCGAGGCCGGCCAGGAGGTGGTCGAGGTCCACCGGGCGTTGGCCAAGACCGGGGACAACGTGGTCGGCGAGCTCCTGCGCGACCACGAGACATTTTTCGAGTGGGACCACTATCCCCCCGGCGATGTCTACGACAGCGAGTTCCACGGCCAGTACTACTATCACGCCCATACCCCCGATCAGCGCTTCGAGAACGAGCACGGCCACTTTCACACCTTCATGCGGCCCAAGGGCATGCCCGAGGGGATCAAGCCGGCGCCGGTGCCCGGGTTCAAGAAGCCGGACGACCCGGACGACGAGCTCAGCCACCTGATCGCGATCGCCATGACCAAGGAGGGCTTCCCGTTCCGGCTGTTCACGGTCAACCGCTGGGTGACCGGTGAGGTCTGGTACACCGCCGGCGACGTCACCACGCTGCTCGACCGTTTCAAGATCGACCACGCACGGCCGTCCTGGCCGGTCAACCGCTGGGTCACCGGCATGGTGGCGCTGTTCAAGCCGCAGATCGCGGCGCTCCTGGAGGCCCGCGACCGGGCAGTCGCCGACTGGGCCGAGGCCCATCCGGACGTCGACGTCTACGAGGACCGGGAACTGGAGATCACTTCCTACTTCGACATCTCGGTCGAGGACCATGTGCGGGCCGTGGCGCGGACCTTGACGCGACGCTTATAGGTAATCGTTCCTGTAAACTCTCTGTGTTTTCACGCAAGATGTAATTGCGGCGTTAAGCCAAGTTTAACCCGAATTAACCGATAATAAGCCGAAACTCCGCGAGCCCGGTTCCGTGCAGGCGCCGAGCATCCTTGGGACCTGTTTCGGGCCTTCGAGGCGCGGTCGGTAGTTGCAAACTGTCTGTATGAGATGACCGAGAAACCCAGACCGAAACACCTGACCCAGGCCGACGTCGCGCATCTGATGAGCGATCCCTCGCCGCGGACCCGGGCGCGAACCACCGCCAAGATCGCGGCCGAGTTCGATGCCGCCGCGCTGAGCGATGCCGAGCGTCGAATCGCCGAGGACATCTTCCGCACCCTGGTCAAGGACACCGAGGTTCTGGTGCGCGAGGCGCTCGCGGCCCACCTCAAGTCGACCCCGGAACTGCCCCACGACGTGGCGCTCGCCCTGGCCCGCGACGTCGATAGCGTCGCCCTGCCGATGCTCAAGTTCTCGGAGGTTCTGACCGACGACGACCTGATCGAGATCGTGCGCGGCCGCGAGCCCGCAAAGCAGGTCGCGATCGCCCAGCGCACGGGCGTTTCCGAGGCCGTGTCCGACGCCTTGGTCGACACCGGCAATGAAGCTGCCGTCGCCCATCTGGTTGGAAACGAGGGTGCCGCGCTGAGCGAGGACGCCTTCGAGCGGGTGATCGACAACTACAACGAAAGCACCTCGGTCGCCGACTCCCTGGCGCGCCGGCCGAACCTGCCGCCCGCCATCTCCGAGCGCGTGGTGTCCGCGTTGACCGAGCGTCTGCAGGCCTATCTCGTTTCCGAGCATGACGTGTCGCCGGATATTGCCAGCACCCTTATCCTGCAGGCCCGCGAGCGCGCGACCGCGACGCTGATCGACTATGGCTCCAGTGAGGCCGAACTCGAAAGCCTGATCGAGCAGCTCGATCGCAAGGAGCGACTGACGCCCTCGCTCCTGCTCCGGGTGCTATGCGTCGGCGACCTGAACTTCTTCGAGCGGGCGATGTCGAAACTGACCAACCTGCCGCTGCCGAACGTGCGCGTCTTGATCCACGACAAGGGCATGCTGGGACTGGAGCCGTTGTACACGCGCGCGGCCCTGCCCAAGGGCCTGTATCCCGCGTTCCGCGCCGCCGTCTCCCTGGTGGTCGAGACCGATTACGACGGCGGCCCGAACGACCGGAAGCGCTATGTCGAGCGGATCATGGAGCGCATGCTGACCAAGTTCGAGGATCCCACCATGCGTATCGCCCCCGACGACATCGAGTATCTGATGGCGAAGCTGCGGCAACTCGCCGCCTGACCGCCCGGCGCTGATCCTTGGGTCGAGTTTGCCGCCGGGGACCGGGAGAAGGTCCGCCAGCGAGCGGTTGGTAAGTGCCATCCTGGTGAGAAACGGCAAGAAAAACAGCGGTTTTAAGCGTCGATTAACCTTCCTGAAGCCATACTGGGGCAGCACCATGGCCGTGATGTGCGCCCGTGGAGGCCTCCAATTGGCGGTTTGCCCCAGGCCGTCATGCGAACGCAGGTGAGGGAACGAATGATCGACAAGCCCGTCTCGAACCATCTTACCCAGGATGACGTCGCCAAGCTGATGGCCGATCCCTCGGCCGAGGTGCGCGCCGAAACCACCGCCAAGATCGCCAAACAGTTCGAGGGCGAGGTGCTCAGCCCGGCCGAGCGGCAGATCGCCGAAGACATCTTCCGCAAGCTGGTGAAGGACGTCGAGGTGCGGGTGCGCGAGGCACTCGCCGCCCACCTCAAGAATTCCCCCGATCTTCCCCACGATGTTGCCGTGGCGCTTGCCAGGGACGTGGACTCGGTCTCGCTGCCGATGCTCAAGTTCTCGGAGGTCCTGACCGATGAGGATCTGGTCGAGATCGTGCGCGACCAGGGCGAGACCAAGCAGGTCGCCATCGCCCAGCGGACGCGCGTCTCCTCGCGGGTCGCCGACGCCTTGATCGACACCGGCAACGAGAAGGCTGTCGCCCGCCTGGTCGCCAATGAAGGCGCCAAGCTGACCGAACAGGCGCTCGGCCGGGTCATGGAGGAATACCAAGAGAGCGAGGCCGTCTCCGACTCGCTGGTGCGCCGTCCGAGCATGCCGGCCGCGATCTCCGCCCAGTTGGTCGAGGCGCTTTCGGAGCGGTTGCAGGACTTCCTGATGCAGAAACACGACGTCGCTCCGGACGTCGCCAGCAACCTCATCCTCCAGACGCGCGAGAAGGCCATCATGAGCCTGGTGGACTACGGTTCGACCGACGTCGAACTGGAGAACCTGGTGGAGCAGCTCGCCCGCAAGGACCGCCTAACCGCCTCCTTGCTGTTGCGCGCCCTATGCATGGGCGACATGGGTTTCTTCGAGCGCGCCTTGGCGCGGCTCGCCAACCTGCCGTTGCACAACGCCCGCATCCTGATCCACGATCATGGCGGCCTGGGTCTCGAATCCGTCTATTTGAAGGCCGATCTGCCCAAGCGCCTCTATCCGGCGTTCCAGGCCGGTATCGAGCTGTCCGACGAGAACGACTACGACGGCGGCCACAACGACCGCTCGCGGTTCATCGAACGCATGCTCGAGCGCGTTCTCACCCGGTTCGAGGACCCGCAGTCGCGCATGACCCAGGAAGACATCGACTACCTCATGGGCAAGCTGGAGCAGGTCGCCGCCTGATATCAGGGACCTTTGGCAAAACCCGGCGGCGCGGCTCGACGATCGAGCCGCGCCGTTTTCATGTCCGCCGTCCGGCCGTCCGCCCCGGGCCCGCGATCCGAGAGACCAAATAATAAGTGACAAGATATTAATAATTATTAACTATTACTAATATAGATGGTTAACAAGATTTAATCTTGTTTG
This sequence comes from Pseudomonadota bacterium, assembly GCA_022572685.1. Lineage (GTDB taxonomy): Bacteria > Pseudomonadota > Alphaproteobacteria > Kiloniellales > J153 > JACZVL01. The sequence goes on along the minus strand of JACZVL010000039.1, from coordinate 12,862 downwards.
GAAAATCGAGTCGATCTGATAGACTTGCAACCTGTCAACTTGCCAATTTCGAGTCGGAAGGCAGTAACTATTCGGGATTTCCCGTCACTACCGTGCCGGCGTACTCGAAAGCGAAGGAGTCGCGGACGATGACGGCAAGCAGGACTTTATCGATCGCAGTTGCCTTGGTCGCGGCCTGGGTCTGGACCGCGCCGGGCATGGCGCGGGCGGCTTCGGACCACCGGGCCGGGCAGGCGGCCGCCTATATCCAAAGCCTGGGAGCGGAACTGCTCGCAATTCAGGCCGGGGCCGGTGACGGACCCGGTGACGGGGCCGATGACGGGGCCGATGACGGGGCCGATGACGGGGCCGCCGCGGCGCGATCCGCCAGGCTCGAGGGCCTGATCCGGCGCGGCTTCGACCTCGACCTGACCAGCCAACTGGTGCTTGGGAAGCATTGGAACCGCGCCAGCCAGGCGCATCGCCAAGCGTTCAAGGAACTCTTCGCGCAATACCTCCTGCACAACTACGCGCGCTACCTGAAGGCATACCGGGTCGAGACCCTCGCGATCGTTTCCAGCAACCCGGTCGGCAAAAGCGATTTCCTGGTCGAGACCCGGGTCGAGGGCGCCCAGGGGGACGACCCGGCGAACCCGGTCTGGCGCCTGCGGCGGCGGGACGGCGGCTTCAAGATCATCGACGTCCAGGTCGACGGCATCAGTCTGGCCCTGACCGAGCGTAGCCAGTTCGGCTCGGTGATCCTCCGGAACGGACTCGACGGGATGCTGTCGGCGCTGCGCCAGCGGGTCGCGGGCCCGGCGGACGTGGGCGGCGCGGGGGGCGACGACAGCCCGCTCGAGCTGCATCCGGCCAGCCTGTTCACCTCGCCCAACGTCAGCAAGATCGACCTGCTGCTGCGCCAGCGGTAGCCCCGCGCCGGGGCCGCGGGGCGGCGCCTTTCAAACCGTTAAACGCCGCCGCGAATGCCACCACAAGTGCCTTCGCGGCTGGCGTTGCCAAGCCGCCGCCAAGGGGCTATAACCCCGCGCGCCGGGGAGTAGCTCAGCCTGGTAGAGCACCGTCTTCGGGAGGCGGGGGTCGGAGGTTCGATTCCTCTCTCCCCGACCAAAAAATTCCGGCGACCGGCATTCAGCCGCCGAGGGGTCAGGCCAGATCGGCCTGGCCCCTTTATCTCGTGTGGAATCCCTGGATCGATGGCCGTTCCGGTCGGGCAGTCTGGCCTTCCACACCGGCACCCGGACGCACTAAACTTACAGCAAAAGATAGAAGTTCTTCGAGATGATGACTCCAAAAACTAGCATGGCTCTTGGGGGATAACAGGGGCGGCGTTACAGGCGCTCCGGCGTAGAAATCAGTGGCTGCGGGAAGTGGCCGCAAACAAGGACTGTCAAATCCCACGATCCCAGTTTGTCTTTGAGGAAAGGGCGTGCGCCGAGGCAACGTATTCGAATCGGCCATGGATCGGAGAGTGGGTCGCCACGAAAAACGGTGACCTGTCGGCCCTTTCCGTCACGCAGTATCAGGTCAATGGACAGCTACGGAACCAGGACGGAACATTTGAGGTCGCCGGACGGGTTGATAAGCAGGGAATGATCCAGGCGTCGATCAGCTCGAGCTGGGTTCAGGCGGAGTTGAAGGGACGACTCCCGGACCTTTCCGCGAGAGCGACGGGAGACGGCAAGATCGGCTCCATCACGTCGAATTCCGACACCGTGTTTCGCATGTGCAAGTGATTTCCATCGTAGAGGTCGAGACCAACCGGAAATCCAGGTCGCTCGGAAATACCCAGCCAGAGCCTACGCCCCGCCCGGGCCGGCGAAGAAAAAAGGACCGCGGTCGTTGCGACGGCCCCGTGGTTTCGAAATCGGCGGGCGTTCCTAACCGGCCCGCCCGGGGCGGCCGAGCCAGCGCCAGGCCAACGGCAGCACCGCGGCCGCGAGCGCCAGCTTAGTCAGGTCGCCGAGCAGGAACGGCGTCAAGCCCCATTCCAGGATCGGCTTGTCCCAGCCGAACAGCCCGCCCAGCCACAGCAGGCCGGGGACGTAGATGATCGCGTTGCCGATCAGCATGGCGGCCGCGGTCCGGACCACGCCGCGGTCCCAGCCGCGCTCGGCCAGCCAACCGCAAGCCGCCGCCGCCAGCACGAAGCCGATCAGATAGCCCCCGGTGCCGCCGAGCATGTAGGCGAGGCCGATGCCCTTCTCCGGCGTGCCGGCGAAGACCGGCAGCCCGAGCGCGCCCTCGGCCAGGTAGAGCAGCAGGGTCGCGGCGCCCAGGCGCCAGCCGTAGGCCATCCCCAGCGCCAGCACCACGAAGGTCTGCAGCGTCATCGGCACCGGATAGAACGGCACCTGAATCTTGGCCGCGATGGTGAGCAGGGCCGTGCCCGCCACCGCCAGGACCATGCCACGCAGCATCGGGTTCGCCTTGCCCGCCGGCCACAGCGTGCCGGCCAGCGTCGGATAGAGCGTCGCCCCCTGGGCCATGATCGTCGTCTCCTTGCTGTTGCGGCGATCCGCGCCACCACGGTTTCCGATGTTCTACACCATTGCCCGCTCGTCCCACCAGCCACACTACGCCAGCGCCGCCTGGGCCAGCGCCGCCTGGGCCAGCGCCGCCTGGCTTGTGATGCCCCGGCATCGCCGCGCGCTGCGCTCCCGGAAACCCCGGGAAGCCGTCCCTATGGATCCATATCAAGGACCTTTGGTATCACTCCCCCAGCAGATGCAGTGCGATTTCGCGGTCGCGCGGGCGCCTTCGGTGCTCGAACAGGTAGATGCCCTGCCAGGTGCCGAGCAGCAGGCGGCCGCCTTCCACCGGGACGCTGAGCTGGCTCTGGGTCAGGGCCGCCTTGATGTGGGCCGGCATGTCGTCCGGGCCCTCGGCGCGGTGGCGGTAGAGCGCCGGGTCCTCGGGCACCAGTTTGGCTAGAAAGGCCTCCAGGTCGCGCTGGACGTCCGGATCGGCGTTCTCCTGGATCGTCAGCGAGGCCGAGGTGTGGCGCAGGAACAGCGTCAGCAGGCCGTCGCGGACCGCTTGCCGGGCGAGCCAGGCGGCGATCCCGCCGGTGATCTCCAGCAGGCCCTGGCGGGGGGCGCGGAACGACAGCCGGTCGCGGACTTGAATCACCGGCCGCGCCCGCCTGTTCGCGGCTTTGCTTTGTCAGCGACGAGCATCGTCGACCTTCATCTCCCGCCACATCCATTGGAAATCGTAGGGCTGTTGCTCCTGGCCGGCGGCGCGCCTGGCTTCCGTGTTTTCCAGTTTCTTGAGCCAGCGTATCACTTGCACGCGGCCCTTCTTGGTCCTTGCGGCTTGTCGTGGTGTCTTGCCATCGAAATATGGCAGCGGGTCATCGAGGGCCTGCCGATAATGGGTTTCCAAATAGGAATGGATGGCTTGCTCCGCCACTTCGGGAGGTAGCTCGGACTGCACGGGAGCGGAATCGGATCGCTCTTCAAGCACTTTCTCCAAGGTCTGATGTGAGGTCAGAGGTTGACCGAGCAGCCCGTCGAAACGGCCAAGCAACAGCTCGCGGCCTCTGTCGGCGCGTTCCCTCGAATTCGTGCTCAGGACGAGAGCGTCCTTATCAAGCTCGATGTTGCCCAGTATGGTTCGACCCGCATCATCCTCCGTCTTGCCCGCATCATCCTCCGTCTTGAAGGTGTGGCTTTTTCCCCGCGACGCCCTCTTGGAGGGCGAACCCTGTCCAAGCCAAATCCATCTCAATTCGTCGGGGTCGTCTCTATCGAACTCGTCGGTTGCGTCGAGGCCGGCGATGACGCTGGCAAGTTCGCCGGTGATCGGAAACCGGGCTTCTGAGAACACCAGCTCGTCGCCATCGGTATTACGAACCTCGGGCAAAGGTTCTGACGCTCGATTCAGAGTAGCGATCAGCCAGGTCCGGGTGAACAGGCGGGCGCTTGCGTGAAGAAACATCTCCCGCAGGTCTCTGTCCTTGAAATCCGCCGGTTCCCCTTGCTTCTTGGCCTCTTTCCGTAGCTTCTTCCCGAGGCTCTCGACCATCTCCTCGATGCCCGAGAGAACCTCGTCCGCGACCTCCTGCGGGAACAGCAGCAAGGAGCCGGTGAAATAGACCTTCTTGTTGACCGTCACGATCCGTCCGGCAATCCGATCCCATCGCGCCGCTGATTCCGACCCAAGCTTTTCCTCCACGGTGATGGTATCGCCCCCCAATATCAAATCCCTGACCGTCATGCTGCGCCCCGGATCGAGATCGACGACCTCATAGAGCGATAAAATCGAATCCCTGATGGCCGCCAGATAACGCTTTGCCGGGATTTTCTCCCGCCACCCGCGCCGCTTCAGGTAGTCGTCAATGATGTTATCGCCCTTGTCGCCAAATCTGGCGGCAAAGAAGTCCTCAAGGACGCACCCGAACACCATGCCAAATGAATCGCCTAGAAGGTCGGCGAGTTCTTCTTTGGTGGTGTCGAAGCGGTCGCAGATCATGTCAAAATGCTCCGCGAACACCTGCTCCCGAAAAAAGCTCCATTCCTCTTTGGCGGACCATTTAATGAGATTTTCGACAGCCTTGTCGGCACCGGGGATACGCATGCGGGGGCTCCAGGAAATCGCTGCCAGGCTCGTATAGCAGAAACCGAGGACACCGACATCATAAGGCCGCCCCCCAAAGGCGACCCCTTCAATCCAAGTTTCCCGGACGGACCTCTCAAGCCGGTCCTGCCGATAGCCGAAGATGACGGCTCGGGGGATTTTGGACCGAGCCCCCGGCCGCGCCCGCCTGTTCGCGGCCGCCACGGCGCCCGGCGGTCCCGGTGGCGCTGGGAAAATACCGCCGGAAACGGCCATAAATCCCGGTTTTTCCAGAACAGCCCTTGACCTGCTACCTCACACAAAACACCATGAAGGGCCGGCATCCGGAGGCCGGCCCGCCCGCCGGCCCGGCCTTGCGACCGGGCCGCGCGGGACGACGGCAACCAATTATAAGCAACTCCGGGCGAAATGGGATACAGGGGCGGACCCCGGCTCACGGGATTCACTTTACCGGGAAGTGTATCCAGCGCCCTTGGACCGCCGGCGGCGGCCCCGGGCCGGGGGAGCGGTCGTTTCGTGCCGATCTCGCCGCGAGTGGCGCGGCGGGCCGGGTTCGGGGAGTCACGGTTGGGAAGGCGATGCAGGACGTTCTGACGGTTCGCGACCTTCGCGTCGGGTTTCACATCCACGGGGCCGTGGTTGCCGCGGTCGACGGGGTGTCGTTCTCGGTCCGCCATGCCTCGACCGTGGCGCTGGTGGGCGAATCCGGCTCGGGCAAGTCGACGGTGGCCCAGAGCATCATGGGCATCCTGCCCAAGGTCGGCCGGATCGAGGGTGGCGAGATCCTGTTCCGCGACCCCAGGAATGTCCCCAAGGACGGCGACGGCACCGTCGACATCGCCAAGCTCGACCGCGACGGCCGCCAGATGCGGGCGATCCGCGGCGGCCAGATCTCGATCATCTTCCAGGAGCCCATGACCTCGCTGTCGCCGGTCCACACGATCGGCAATCAGGTCGACGAGGCCGTGCTGCTGCACCGGGACGTGAACCGCGCGGCCGGCCGGGAGTTGACCCTCGATACCCTGCGGCTGGTCGGCTTCCCCGATCCCCAGGGCGCCTACAACGCCTATGCCTTCGAGCTGTCCGGGGGCCTGCGCCAACGCGCCATGATCGCCATGGCGCTGGTGTGCCGCCCGGCGCTGTTGATCGCCGACGAGCCGACCACCGCGCTCGACGTCACCATCCAGGCGCAGATTCTGAAGCTGCTGATCGATCTTCAGGCCGAGCTGGACATGGCGGTGCTGATCATCACCCACGACCTCGGCGTGGTCGCCAATTTGGCCGATGACGTGGTGGTCATGTACCAAGGCCGCGTGGTCGAGAGCGGCGCCTGCGAGGACATCTTCAGCCGGCCCGAGCACCCCTATCTGAAGGCGCTGTTCACCGCGGTGCCGCGCACCAACATGGCGCCGGGCGAGCGCCTGGTCCCGATCCGCCAGATCGCGCCGGGCAAGGCCAGCCTGATGCGCCAAAGGGCCGGGGCGGGCGAAACCGGCGCCGACCGGGGCCCGCTGCTCAGCGTCAAGGGCCTGACCAAGCGCTTCACCCTGCGCAACCAGGGATTCTTCGGCTTCGGCGGCGAGCGGCACCTGCTCGCCGTCGACGACGTCAGTTTCGAGGTGCGGCGCGGCGAGTGCCTGGGCCTGGTCGGCGAATCGGGCTGCGGCAAGACCACCGCGAGCAAACTGATCCTGCGCGGCCTGAGCGCGGACGCGGGCGAGGTGACCTACTACGACCGCGGCCGGCCGATCGATGTCCTGGCGCTCAAGAGCGAGGCCCTGCACGCCTTCCGGCGCAAGGTGCAGTTCATCTTCCAGGACCCTTCCGGGGCGCTCAATCCGCGCATGACGGCGCTCGATATCATCAGCGAACCCCTGGTGGTGCACAAAGTCGGCACGCCCGAAGAGCGCAACGAGATGGTCAAGGAGCTGATGCGCCTGGTCGGGCTCGACGTGCGCTTCCTGCGCCGCTATCCGCATAGTTTCTCGGGCGGCCAGCGCCAGCGCCTCGGCATCGCCCGCGCGCTCGCGCTGCAGCCGGAGTTGTTGATCTGCGACGAGCCGGTGTCCTCGCTCGACGTCTCGATCCAGGCGCAGATCCTCAACCTGCTCAAGGACCTGCAGAGCGAGCTCGGCCTGACCTTCCTGTTCATCTCCCACAACCTGGCGGTCGTCGATTACATGTCCGACCGGATCGCGGTGATGTACCGCGGCCGACTGGTCGAGATCGCCCCGCGGGCGGTGCTGTTCTCCAATCCCATCCATCCCTACACCCGGACCCTGCTCGCCGCGGTGCCCTATCCGGACCCGCGACGCAAACTCGACTACGCGGGCCTGAGCGCCAGCAAGGTGGCCAGTTCGGCGGATTTCCCGGCGCCCTTCGCCTTGACCGGGGGCGAGGCCTCGGAGTTAATCGAGGTCGGCGACGGCCACTACGTACGCGCGGCCGCCAACAGCAGACCCGAGGTGCTTCTGTCATGACACTGGAGAGACTCGTCGGCGGGGCCGTGGCCGGGTTCGCGCTTCTTGCGGTTCTCGCCGCGCCTTGGGCCGCGGGGAGGGGCGCGGGCGCCGGGGCCGCCGCGGCGGTGATGGAGTTGATCGAGCCGCCCGTATTGGCGGCGGCGGTCGATGGCGGCAAGCTGCCGCCGGTGCGGGAGCGGGTCCCCGAGACCCCGGCCGTGGCCGACATGAGCGGCGAGGGACGGAGCATCGGGGCGCACGGCGGCACGCTCAACATACTCATGGGGCGGGCCAAGGACATCCGCATGATGACGGTCTACGGCTACGCCAGGCTGGTGGGCTACGATCCGAACCTCAAATTCGTTTCGGACATCCTCGAGAGCTTCGAGGTGGAAGGTGGAAAGGTCTTCACCTTCACCCTGCGCAAGGGCCACAAGTGGTCGGACGGCGCACCCTTCACGGTCGAGGACTTCCGCTACTATTTCGAGGACGTGGTCAACAACAAGGACCTCTCGCCCTTCGGGCCGCCCCCGGCGCTTTTGGTCGACGGCGAGGCGCCGCGCTTCGAGATCCTCGACCAACGCAGGGTGCGCTACAGCTGGTCCAAGTCCAACCCCGCCTTCCTGCCGGCCATCGCCGGCGCGCGGCCGCTGTTCCTGTATCGCCCGGCGCATTACCTGAAGCAGTTCCACGCCCGCTACGTGGACAAGGCGGCGCTCGACCGGAAGGTCGAGGCGGCCGCCAAGCGCAACTGGGCCGGCCTGCACCACCGCATGGATCGCCAGTACCGCTTCGACAACGTCGATCTGCCGAGCCTGCAGCCCTGGGTCAACACCACCAAGCCGCCTTCGGACCGCTTCGTGTTCCGGCGCAATCCCTACTACCACCGGGTCGATCCGGAGGGCCGCCAGCTGCCCTACATCGACGAGGTGATCGTCACCATCGCGAGCACCAGCCTGATCCCGGCCAAGACCGGCTTCGGCGAATCGGACCTGCAGGCGCGCTACATCCGCTTCGACCACTACACCTTCCTGAAGAAGGGGGCCGAGGAGAGGGGGTTCAACGTCTATCTTTGGGACCGGGCGGTGGGGTCGCGGGTCGCGCTGTTCCCGAACCTCAACGCCGCGGACCCGGTGTGGCGCGCGGTGCTGCGCGACGTCCGGGTCCGGCGCGCGCTGTCGCTGGCGATCAACCGCAAGGCGATCAACCAGATCCTCTACTTCGGGCTGGGCCGGCCGAGCGCCGACACCGTCCTGCCGGCGAGCCCGCTGTTCAGGCCCGAGTATCGGAACGCCTGGGCCAACTACGACATCGAGCAGGCGAACGCGCTGCTCGACGCCGCCGGCCTGGACCAGCGCAACGGCGACGGGATCCGGTTGCTGCCCGATGGGCGGCCGCTGCAGATCATCGTCGATACCGCGGGCGAGAGCACCGAGGAGTCGGACGTTCTCGAGCTGATCAAGAAGTATTGGAAGAAGGCCGGGGTCGATCTGTTCACCAAGCCCTCCCAGCGCGAGGTTTTCCGCAACCGGGTCTACGCCGGGGCCGCCGTGATGTCGGTCTGGACCGGCCTGGAGAACGCCATGGCGACCGCCGAGATGACCCCGGCGGAGCTGGCGCCGACCACGCAGACCCAGCTGCAGTGGCCCAAGTGGGGCGAGCACTACGAGACCTCCCAGTCCGCGGGCCAGGCGCCGGACATGGGAATCGTTCAGGAGCTGCTCGACCTCAACAGGGCCTGGCGCGACTCCGATAGTCCCGAGGCGCGCGCGGAGATCTGGCACCAGATGCTCGCGATCCGCGCCGATCAGGTGTTCTCCATCGGCACGGTCAACGGCGTGCCGCAGCCGGTCGTCGCCACCAAGGCGCTCAAGAACGTGCCCGAGAAGGGCATCTACAACTGGGACCCGGGAGCCTACTTCGGCATCTACAAGCCGGACAGCTTCTGGTTCACCGAAGCGCGCCGCCAGGCCGCCCGGTGACCGGCCGCTAGGCGTTCGCCGATGCTGAGCTATATCGTCCGCCGCCTGCTGATCATGGTCCCGACCCTGCTGGCGATCAGCCTGATCATCTTCGTGATCATCCAGCTCCCGCCCGGCGACTACTTCGAGAGCTACATGAACCAGCTGCTCTCGCAGGGCGAAAACGTCGACATGCGGCGCATCGAGTTCCTGCGCCAGCAATACGGCTTCGACCGTCCCATGTGGGAGCAGTACCTGGTCTGGGTCTGGGGCATGGTGCAGGGCGACATGGGCTACTCCTTCGAGTTCGAGCTGCCGGTCAACGAGGTGGTCGGCGACCGGCTCTATCTGACCGCGCTGGTTTCCTTCGCGACCATCGTGTTCACCTGGGTCGTCGCCTTTCCGATCGGCCTCTATTCCGCCGCCCGCCAGTACAGCTGGGGCGACTACACGCTCACCTTCGTCGGCTTCATCGGCCTGGCGACGCCCAATTTCCTGCTGGCGCTGGTGCTGCTTTACATCGCCAACGTCACCTTCGGCACCTCGATCGGCGGGCTGATGGACCCGGAGTACATCGACGCGCCCTGGACCTGGGGCAAGTTCGTCTCGGTGCTCGAGCACCTGTGGATTCCGGTGATCGTGATCGGCACGTCCGGCACCGCCGGCATGATCCGGCGCCTGCGCGCCAACCTGCTCGACGAGCTCGAGAAGCAGTATGTGGTGACCGCGCGCGCCAAGGGCCTGTCGCCGCTGAGAGTGCTGATCAAGTATCCCTTCCGGATCGCGGTCAACTTCTTCGTCGCCGACATCGGCAGCCTGCTGCCCAGCATCATCTCGGGTGCCGCGGTGGTCGAGATCGTGCTCTCGCTGCCGACCACCGGGCCCATGCTGCTCGGCGCGCTGCAGAGCCAGGACATGTACCTGGCCGGCTCGTTCCTGATGTTCCTGGCGGCCCTGACCGTGATCGGCGTGCTGGTCTCGGACCTGGCGCTGGCCATGCTCGATCCGCGCATCCGGCTGCAGGGGGGCACCACCCGATGACCGCGCCCGGAGGCAATGGGCCCGGAGGCAATGGGCCCGGAGGCAATGGGCCCGGAGGTAATGGGCCGGGCGAAAACCAGGGTGCCCGCAGCCCCCACTTCGTCTCCCAGGAGCCCTTCGACCCCTATTCGGTCGAGGACCTGACCCCGGAGCAGGAGCGCTACTATCTGGCCTCGCAATGGCAGCTCATGTGGTGGAAGCTGCGCCATCACCGGCTCGCCGTGATCAGCGGCGTCGTGCTGCTGTTCCTGTACGGCTCGATCGCGATCAGCGAGTGGATCGCGCCGTATAACCTGCATACCCAGGTCGAGTACCAGGAAGACGTTCCCTACATCTACGCGCCGCCGCAGTCGATCCACCTGTTCCACGAGGGCACGTTCGTCGGGCCCTTCGTCTACGGCTGGATCACCAGCCTGGACATGGAGACCCTGCGCCGGGTCTACCAGGAGGATACCAGCGAGGTCTATCCGATCCGCTTCTTCTGCTCGGGCGACGCCTACGAGTTCTGGGGCTTCCTCCCCATGCGCTTCCATCTGGTCTGCCCCGCGGAGGGCGGCACCCTGTTCCTGTTCGGCACCGACCGCCTGGGGCGGGACATGTTCTCGCGCATCGTCTATGGCGCGCGCATTTCGCTGACCATCGGGCTGATCGGCATCGCCATCAGCTTCACCCTGGGGCTGGTCATCGGCGGCATCGCCGGCTACTACGGCGGCACCATCGACGCGATCGTCCAGCGGATCATCGAGATCTTCCGTTCGTTCCCGGAGATCCCCTTGTGGATGGCGCTGTCCGCGATTCTGCCGGCCGACTGGGATCCGATCCTGATCTATTTCGGGATCAGCGGGATCCTGGGCCTGCTCGACTGGACCGGGCTGGCGCGCGCGGTGCGCTCCAAGCTGCTCTCGCTGCGCGAGGAGGACTACTGCACCGCGGCGCTGTTCATGGGCGCCTCGCCGAGCCGCATCATCGCCCGCCACCTGATGCCCGGCTTCATGAGCCACCTGATCGCCTCGGCGACGATCTCGATCCCGACCATGATCCTGGGCGAGACCGCGCTCTCGTTCCTGGGCCTGGGCCTGCGCGCGCCGATCACCTCTTGGGGCGTGCTGCTCAACGAGGCCCAGAACATCAACGTGGTCGCGCTCTATCCCTGGCTCATGCTGCCGGTGATCCCGGTGATCGTGCTGATCCTGGCGTTCAACTTCTTCGGCGACGGCCTGCGCGACGCCGCCGATCCCTACAAATAGCCAATTCTTACACATAGAGAGACCGGGGTTCCGGTCGGAGGAGGAGACAAGTGAGAGAGAACAAGCTGCGCCGGCTGTGGCGCGAGGGCGGGGCCGCGGTCAACGGTTGGCTGGCGATCCCGAGCAGCGTGTCGGCCGAGGCCATGGCCCATCAGGGCTGGGACTCCCTCACCATCGACTTACAGCACGGGCTGGTCGACTACACCAACGCCGTGCCCATGCTCCAGGGCATCTCGACCACCGAGACCGTGCCGCTGGTGCGGGTGCCCTGGCTCGAGCCGGGGATCATCATGAAGTCGCTGGACGCCGGCGCCTACGGCATCATCTGTCCGATGGTCAACACCCGCGAGGACGCCGAGCGCTTCGTCGGCGCCTGCCGCTACGCGCCGGACGGCTACCGCAGCTTCGGGCCGACCCGGGCGCTGCTCTACGCCGGCGCCGACTATCAGGTGCACGCGAACGAGACCGTGCTCGCCTTCGCCATGATCGAGACCGCCCAGGCGCTCGAGAACCTGGAGGCGATCGTGAGTACGCCGGGGCTGGACGGGGTCTACATCGGCCCGGCGGATCTCGCGCTCTCGCTCGGCCACACGCCCAAGTTCGACCATACCGAGCCGGAACTGCTGGAGCCGATCGAGCGGATCATGACCGCCGCCAAGGCGCGAGGCGTGGTGCCCGGCATCCACTGCGGCTCGGCCGCCTACGCCCGGCGCATGATCGACCTCGGGTTCCAGCTGGTGACGCTGTTGTCCGATATGCGCCTGATGGCCGCCGCCGCCAAGGCCATCGTCGAGGAGACCCGCGGCGGGGGCGCCGGCAAGCCGGACGGCGGCAGCTACTGACCCAGAATGTGGCAATGCAAGACCTGACCCCATCTGGAACGTTTCAGTTGGGGTCAGGTCTTGCATTGCCACGAATCTTCGCTAACCTCAGTCCATGGCGAGGCCGCTTCGCATCGAGTTCCCCGGCGCGCTCTACCACCTCACCGCGCGCGGCAACGCGGGCCAGGACATCTTCCTGGACGCCCGCGACTCCCAACGCTTTCTGGATCTCCTGGGCGAGGTCGCGACCCGGCTCCGGTGGCGCTGCAGCGCCTACTGCCTGATGACCAACCACTACCACCTGGTGGTCGAGACCCCGGCGCCCAACCTGTCCCACGGCATGCGCCAGCTCAACGGCCGCTATACCCAGGCCTTCAACTTCCGGCACCAGCGCGACGGCCACCTGTTCCAGGGCCGCTACCAGGCGATCCTGATCGACCGCGAGGCCTACCTGAAGGAGGTCTGCCGCTACGTGGTGCTGAACCCGGTCCGCGCCGGCCTGGCGCCGGACGCCCGGGCCTGGCGCTGGAGCAGCTACCGCGCGACGTTGGCTTCGGGTCGGGCGGCCGCCGGCCAGGGGGGCCAGGGGGGCCGGGATCGCGCGGGCGCCGCGCAAGACTGGCTGGCGGTGCGCGACCTGCTCGCCCTGTTCGCGGAGGCGCCCGAAGCCGCGGCGCGAATCTACGCCGGCTTCGTGGCCGAGGGCGCCGGCGGTGCGGCCGGGGCGCCAGAGGGGCGGACCGGGCTGTGGG
>JACZVL010000038.1 GCA_022572685.1 Pseudomonadota bacterium | reverse complement strand
GGTGTGGCGTGGCAGACGCCGGGTGGGGCTGGCGGTTGCAGCGGGTGAAAATTTAATCATCCCGGACTTAGACGCGTTGTCGGCAGGGCAATCGATCCTACTGGGCATGTTCGGCACTCTCATCAGATACGCTGATATTGCCGGGGCGGGATCATCCACTCTGTCTCTTTCCGACATTACTGGCATCTGTTTGGTCGACGAGATCGACGCTCACATGCATATCGACCTGCAACACGACGTGCTGCCCTCTTTGATAAAGCTGTTCCCTAAGGTCCAGTTCATTGTGTCCAGCCACTCTCCGCTTTTTGTCCTTGGAATGGAAAAGACATTCGGGCCGGAGGGGGTGGTGATAATCGATATGCCCATGGGGACAGTAATCCAGGCCGAAGCCTATGCTGAATTTGGCCGGGCGCTCGAAGTGCTTAGAGATACAAAGGCCTTTCATCACGAGATTGCTAAGGCTACTGAAACGCCCGGCAAGTTGCTTGTCCTGTTGGAAGGGGAGACCGATCCAATATATCTCCAATCAGCCGTTGAGTTGCTCGATCGCAAGGCTCTCCTCGACAAAGTCGAATTTACCTGGGTAGGTGCCAAGAATCCGAAGGGCGGGCAGAGCTTCCACACTGGCAAGGATGCGCTAAACACAACATCGAATTTTCTGCGCGCCAATCCGGAACTAGTTAAGCGCACAGTGCTGCTGCTCTATGACAGCGATGCAAATAAACGTGATGAAACCTATGACCGTGTGTATGTCCGGTCGGTACATGTGAACCCCGCCGGGATTAAGGCGGGGATCGAAAATTTACTGCCCGTTTCCGCTATTGCCCAAGACATGTATGACGTCAAAGAGAGAAACGATGGAGGAGAAATCTCCATGCTGAACAAGATGAAACTTTGTACTCACCTTTGTGAAGCCAAGCGCGACCCGACAGATTTCGATGGCTTTTCTCCACTTCTGGATATGGTGGAGGAAATTATTCAGATTGCCGAACTTCCTCAGGACGCCGAACTCTCTCAGGACAATGAAGAAGGTTGAAATAAATTCTAAGGTTTGCTCGGGCTATACAACTGAGGCTCGATCATCACCCTCCTGACGATGTGATCACCCGTAGAGCAGTATGTCCGCTTCGAATCAAGAGCAAAAATGCCGACGACTCTGCGTCAAGGTCTGCTGCCGAACGAAAAGCCGGCGTTCCGCGGCAGCGGAACCCAAGAACTACGCCGCGCGGGCGGCCTTTTTGCGCTCGTGGGCCTTGAGCAGCTTCTTGCGGATGCGGATCGACTTTGGCGTGACCTCGACCAGCTCGTCGTCGTCGATGAACTCGAGCGCGTATTCCAGCGTCACCGGCACCGGCGTCGACAGGATCAGGTTCTCGTCGGTGCCGGCGGCGCGGATGTTGGTGAGCTGCTTGGCCTTGGTCGGGTTGACGGTCAGATCGTTGGTCCGGGAATGGATGCCGACCAGCATGCCCTCGTAGACCTCGGCGCCGTTGCCGAGGAACAGGCGGCCCCGGTCCTGCAGGGAGAACAGGGAGTAGGCCAGCGCCTTGCCGGCCGCGGTCGAGACCAGGACCCCGCTCGACCGCCGGCCGAGCTCGCCGGCCGCCTTGGGCCCGTAGTGGTCGAAGGCGTGGTAGATCAGGCCGTTGCCCGAGGTCGCGGTCAGGAACTCGGAGCGGAAGCCGATCAGCCCGCGGGTCGGGATCATGTAGTCGAGACGCACCCGGCCCTGGCCGTCGGAGATCATGTCGCGCAACTCGCCGCGGCGCGCGCCCAGCTTCTCCATGACCGCGCCCTGGTGCGGCTCCTCGACATCCACGGTCAGGGTCTCCCAGGGCTCGCAGACCACGCCGTCGACGGTCTTGAGGATCACCTCGGGCCGCGAGATGGCGAGCTCAAAGCCCTCGCGGCGCATGGTCTCGACCAGGATCGAGAGGTGCAGCTCGCCGCGCCCGGAGACCTTGAATTTGTCGGCACCCTCGCCCGGCTCGACCCGGAGGGCGACGTTGTGGATCACCTCCTGGGCCAGGCGGTCGCGCAGGTTGCGGCTGGTGACGAACTTGCCCTCGCGCCCGGCGAAGGGCGAATCGTTGACCTGGAAGGTCATGGCGATGGTCGGTTCGTCGATCATCAGCGGCGGCCGCGCCTCGACCGTCTCGGGATCGCAGAGGGTATCGGAGATGTTGAGCCGGTCGAGCCCGGTGAAGGCGACGATCTGGCCGGCCTCGGCGGTCTCCCACTCGATCCGCTCGAGGCCGTGAAAGCCGAGGATCTGCAGGATTCGCCCCTGGCGCGTGGCCCCGTCGGTGCCGATCACGGTGACCGGCGAGTTGCGGCGGATGCGGCCGCGCTGAACCCGGCCGATGCCGATCACGCCGACGTAGCTGGAATAGTCGAGCGCGCTGACCTGGAGCTGGAACGGCCCCTCCAGATCGACCTCGGGCGGCGGCACGCGATCGACGATGGTCTGGAACAGGGCGCCCATGTCGGCGTCGCGCGCCTCCGGGTTCCCGGACTTCAAATCCAGGGAGGCCCAGCCCTGGGTCGCCGAGGTGTAGACCACCGGGAAGTCCAGCTGCGCCTCGCTGGCGCCCAGGCGGCCGAACAGATCGAAGGTCTGATCCACCGCCCAGTCGGGCCGGGCACTGTCGCGGTCGACCTTGTTGATGACCACGATCGGCCTGAGGCCCTGGGCGAAGGCCTTGCTGGTCACGAAGCGGGTCTGGGGCATCGGCCCCTCGACCGCATCGACCAGCAGCAGCACCGAATCGACCATCGACAGGACCCGCTCGACCTCGCCGCCGAAGTCGGCGTGGCCCGGCGTGTCGACGATGTTGATGCGCCAGCCGTTCCAGGTAATCGCGGTGTTCTTGGCCAGGATCGTGATGCCGCGCTCGCGCTCCAACTCGTTGGAGTCCATGACCCGCTCCTGCACCTCGCCGAAGGTCTTGAGGGTGCCGGACTGGCGCAGCAACTGGTCGACCAGCGTGGTCTTGCCGTGATCCACGTGGGCGATGATGGCGATGTTGCGCAGGCCCTTGAGAGTGTCTGTCATGGCGGTAATCTGCCTGGAGAGTATGAACCGGTTGCTAACAAGAACACCAGGGCAGCCGCTCAGGCCGCGCGCCGCGACCGGCCGTTGCGGGGGCGGCGCCGGGGCCGGGAATGCGGCGGCGCCTTGCGGGCGCCCCTGGGCGGCGCTGCACCGACCGCCGCGGCGTGGAACGGGTGTTCGTCGACGACCGCGAGCCGCTGCCGGGTCAACTTCTCGATGTCGCGCAGGAATTCGCGTTCGCCCGCGTCGCAGAACGACAGCGCGACGCCGGCCGCCCCGGCGCGCGCGGTCCGGCCGATGCGGTGGACGTAGCTCTCCGGCTCGTTGGGCAGATCGAAGTTGATGACATGGCTGACCTCGTCCACGTCGATGCCGCGGGCGGCGATATCGGTCGCGACCAGGACCCGGACACGGCCCGCCTTGAAGCCTTCGAGCGCGCGCTGGCGGGCGCCCTGGGACTTGTTGCCGTGGATCGCCGCGGCGTCGACGCCGCGCTTCTCGAGCTGCTGGGCGATGCGGTTCGCGCCATGCTTGGTGCGCGAGAAGACGATCACCCGGCTGAGCGCCGGGTCCTTCAGCACCTCGGCCAGGAGCGCGCGCTTGTTCGCGGTCTCGACGAAGAACACGTGCTGCTCGACCCGCTCGACCGTGGTGGCGGAGGGCGCCACCTCGATGCGCAGGGGATCGGCCAGGATGTCGCCGGCCAGGCGGGCGACCTCGTGGGGCATGGTGGCCGAGAAGAACGCCGTCTGGCGCCGCTTGGGCAGCGCCGCGACGATCCGCCGGACGTCGTGAATGAAGCCCATGTCGAGCATCCGGTCGGCCTCGTCGAGGACGAAGTGGGTGACCCGGTCGAGGCGCAGGTGGCCCTGGCCGAGCAGGTCCAGCAGCCGCCCCGGGGTCGCGATCAGGACGTCGACGCCGCGCGCCAGCGCCCGGACCTGGGGCTGCTGGCCGACGCCGCCGAAGACCACCGCCTGGCGCAGGTTGAGATGGCGGCCGTAGGCGCGGACCTCCTCGGCGATCTGGATCGCCAACTCCCGGGTCGGCGCCAGCACCAGGGCGCGGGTGGCGCGGGCGCCGGCCGGCGAGCGGGCTTCGGTGATATGCTGGAGGATCGGCAGCCCGAAGGCCGCGGTCTTGCCGGTGCCGGTCTGGGCCACGCCGAGCAGGTCCTTGCCGGCCAGCATGGGCGGAATCGCCTGCGCCTGGATCGGCGTGGGCGTGGTGTAGTTCTTGGCGCTGAGCGCGCGCAGGAGCGGCTCAATCAGGTCGAGATCGGAAAAAGATACTTTGTTCACAAAGAGTTCCTTTTGTCGTACGAGTCGTGACGCAGGCGGCATTCGGAAGCCAGCCCACGCTAAACCTCTCGGGTCCGTCCCCGCGCGCGGCCGGGGCGGACGAATTTATGGGGGATTATCTCGGGATTCGGCGCCGCCGAGGGTCTCGGCCGCGCCTCGCGCACTCGCGAGAATGATGTTGCAGCGCACAAATGGCGCTTCCTGGGGCCAATGTCAAGGTAGATAAACGATAAACGGGGACAGTATACTATTTCCCGCTAATCAGCGGGAAATAGTATACTGTCCCCGTTTATCTCCGTTTATCCGCCGGCCAGGTCCTCGAGCACCTTGAGCACCGAGATGTGGTCGTCCTTCTCGGCGCCGCGGGCGCGCACGGCGTTGTAGATCTGCTCGGCGGCGGCGGTGGCCGGCAGCACCACGCCGAGTTCGCGCGCCGCCGAGAGCGCCACGTTGAGGTCCTTCTGCTGCAGCTCGGCGCGGAAGCCGGGTGCGAAGTCGCGCGCGATCATGCGCCCGCCCTGGTTCTCCAGAACCCGCGAGGCCGCCGCCCCGCCCAGCAGCGCCGCCCGCACCTTGGCCGGATCGGCGCCGGCCTTGGCGGTGAACACCAGCGCCTCGGCCACCGCCTCGACGGTCAGCCCGACGATGATCTGGTTGGCGACCTTGGCGACCTGGCCGTCGCCGTTGCGGGTGCCGATGAGGGTGATGGTGGCGCCCATCAGCTCGAGCAGCGGCCGGGCCCGGGCGAGGGCGTCCTCGGCGCCGCCGACCATGATGGTGAGCGTGCCGTCCTCGGCCTTGGGCGGGCCGCCGGAGACCGGCGCGTCGAGATAGTCGCAACCGAGCGCGCCGATGCGCGCGGCGAAGCGCTGGGTCGCGGTCGGCGAGATCGAGGACATGTCGATCACCAGCTGGCCCGGGCTCAGGCCCTCGGCCACGCCCTCCGGGCCGAACAGCGCCGCCTCCACGTCCGGGGTGTCGGGCACCATGGTGATCACGATCTCGCCCCGTTCGGCGACCTCGCGACCGCTGACGCAGGCGGTGGCGCCGGCCTCGATGATCGCCACCGGGAGCTGGGCGGCGTCGTGGACGAACAGCGCGTGGCCGCCCTCGACCAGGTTGCGCGCCATGGGACCGCCCATGATGCCGAGGCCGATGAAGCCGATATCCATGCAACAACTCCTTTTCGGGAAACAACTCCATTCGGCGAAATCCGGTAACGATTCCCGGCGCTCAGTCCGGCACCTCGAAGCGGGCGTCCGGGTCGAGGAAACGGTCGAGCACGTTGGCGACGATGCGCGAGATGTTGTTGTCGCCGCCCTGGTGCAGCAGGCTGCCGCAGAAGGTGATCGAGCCGGTGGCGAAGACCGCGCCGTTGTTGGGTCCCTCGAAAAAAGCCATATCGGCGCGGATCAGGTCCTGCGGCGGCTCGCCGGTCCAGGTGGTGACGTGGGTCAGCAGCTCCTCGGGCACCACCACGAAGTGCTCGCCGTGCGCCTCGGAACTGGCCAGGATCACGGTATGCTCCGGCGTGCCCAGGCGGCGGTCGACCCGGTCGAGCTCGTACCCGGCGGCGCCGCCGCCGCTCAAGCCGAAGTCGCCCAGGATCTCGTCCTCGACGCCGTCGAAGATCCACGACACCCGCGGGTCCGAGGCCCCGGCCGCGCGCCGGTAATAGGAGCCCTCGAACAGGCCCTGGGCCGAAAAGCCGACGCCGGCCAGCGCCTGGGGCGCCCGGCCGCTGCGCCGCCACAGGCCGCCGTAGGCGCCGTCGAAGGCGTTGAAGTACTCGCCCGGCTCCGCCGCCCAGGCGCGGATGCCGCCCTCGCCGCGCCGGATCTCGATCACCCCCGGCGCTTCCTCGTGAAGCGCGATCCGCCAGTAGAAACCGTTGCCGCCCATGTAGAGGAAGCGCCCGCCGCCATCGCGGTACCGCTCGAGGGCGTCGAGCGTCTGGGCGGTGTGGTACTCGGGGTGGCTGGTGGTCATGACCGTCCGATAGCCCTCGAGCACCGCGACGCCCTCGCGGTGCAACTCCTCGTCGGTCAGCAGGTCGAAGGCGTAGCCCTTGGCTTCGAGCCAGGCGAGCAGGTGGGTGTCGGCCTGGAAATGCCGCAAGCCCGAGCCGCGGGCCTCGGTGATGGAGACGTAGCCGGGCCGCAGCGTGATCAGGGGCCGCAGCCGCGAAGCATGGCAGATGCCGCTGCCGTCGCTGTGGAAGTTGTAGGTCGAGAGGCCGTACTCCGGGTGGTCGGCCGGGTTCCAGGGATAGCCGTTCCACGCCTTCG
Source organism: Pseudomonadota bacterium (assembly GCA_022572685.1). Classification (GTDB taxonomy): domain Bacteria; phylum Pseudomonadota; class Alphaproteobacteria; order Kiloniellales; family J153; genus JACZVL01. The sequence continues at coordinate 12,615 of JACZVL010000038.1, read as the reverse complement.
CGCGCGCGTGCCAATCGGGGCCATAGTCGGACCGGGCGTGGTTGCCGTAGATGACGTAGGTGAAGGTCGGGATCACGACGCAGAGATCGGCGGCCCGGGACCCCTTGGGCGGGCAGACGACGAAGGGGATGGTGTCCTGGTGCGCGCCGCAGATGAGCCGCGCGCCGTAGACCCCGCTGGGAAGCTCCTGGGGCACCGTGAAGGCGAAGTCCGTGTCCCAGCCGCAGTCCGCAATGTCGTCGTCGTGGAAGTGGATCGCACCGTAGTCCTCGGGCGCGTGGCGCCAACAGGTCTCGCGCCCGTCCCAGCTCGCGCCGGTCATGGCCCGGGCCGGCATGTTGACGAGCGTGCCGTGCAGCCCCGCGGGCCCGGTATCGACGATCCTGGTGCCGGAGATCCCTTGGGAGAAATCCCAGCGCGCGACGAGCCCCGCACCCTCCTCACCAGCGCCCGCCTCGCCAGCGCCCGCCTCGCCAGTGCCCGCGGCGGCGACCTCGCCCGCCTCCAGGGCACGGCCGAAGACCGCCGGCGCCTCGATCTTGCCGTTGAAATGTCCGGTCACCGGCCGGCCGCCGAGCGCGCCGATCAGCAGCGGGCAACCGCCATCGGTCGCGGCCGTGGCCCCGACCGCGAGTTCGGCGCTGCCCGAGCGGTCGACGAAGGGGTCGGGATGGACCGGCGCCTGGCCGACCACGAGGCGCCCTTGGCCGCGGTCGAAGCTGGCCCAGATGCGATACCAGGTGCGGGGGCGCAATCGCGTGCCGACGCTCACGCGCAGCGGCGCGCCCGAAGCCTGTCCGAGGATGGCGGTGGCGCTGCCGTCCGCGCCCAGGGCCAGCGCGAAGCCGGCGCCACTCTCCGGATCGAAGCGGGCGAGGACGCCCTGCTCGCCCGCCTCCGGCGTGGTCGGCCAGACGGTCGCGACCAGGGTCAGGTCGTCCAGGCTGCCGAGCGGCCCGCTTGCCGCCACGCGCCCGTAGGAGCCCAGCGCGACGGCCTGCGCCCGGGACGGATAGGACCCGGCGAAATCGGCCGCCAGCCGCACCTCCTGGATGCCGGGGCCGGCCGGGTTGGGATCGGCGCAGACGATCCGCACCAGGCTGGCCTCGAAGGGTGCCGGGCCTTGGCTGCTGACCTTGAAATCGATGGTCTCCCCGGGCCGGACCGAGAGTCGGTCGGCATAGCCGATCAATGGAATCATCCGCAACCCCCCGTCACTGAACGCCGGACCTTCGCGCCGCTCCGATCGCGGCGGTGCGCCAAGATATCCGTCATGGTCCAATAAGGAAAAGGGTTCAGGCGGTCTTTTCGATGAGCAGGCGAAACACGCCGTCGGTCTCGCTCGCCTCGATCAGGCGGTTGCCGGTCTGGCGGCAGAAGGCCTCGAAGTTCGGCAGGGTCGCCGGGTCCGTGGCCAGCACCTCGAGCACTTCCCCGGGCTTCAGGCCGTCGATCTGACCCCGGGCCCAATGGAGCGGCATGGGGCACTGCATGCCCTTGATGTTCAGGGTCGAGGCGATCCCGGGTGGCGAGGCCGGGGCATCCTTGGTCATCTCTAGCGTCCCCTCGTATTCCTGGGCGCCCCCCCGAACGTCCGTTTGCGTTCTTGCCGTCTCCCGCCCGGCTCCTATTCGCAGCCGGCGAAGCCGTCGGCGTCCATCTTGGCCTCGTAGGGCCCGGCGACCTCGGTCCCCGGGGTCAGTGTCGGCTTGACGCTGGCCCAGTCCTCGGGCTTGAGCACGGCCAGCCAGCCGGCGCCATAGGGATCGTCGTTGGCCAGGCCCGGATTGGCGGCGAGTTCGTCGTTGGTCTCGATGACCTCGCCGGCGGCGGCCGACTTGGCCGGGCCGACCCACTTGCCCGATTCCACCGTCGCGCAGGACCTGCCCGCCTTGACTCCGCGCCCGACCCTTTTGGGCGTGTAGGCGACGATGCGGCCGGCCATGGCGGTGGCGACCGCGGTCATGCCGAGGCGCAGGTTGCCGTCGCCGATTTCCTGGAACCAGATATGGTTCTCCACGTCGTAGAGCAGCTCGTCCGGCAAGGGACAGCCGCGCACCTCCGGCATGAACGTATCTCCCTGCGTCTATTCGGCCGCCGGCGCTTCGGGGTGGTCTCCCGATGGCGCGCGCAGCGGACGGGAAGAACAGCAGAATTCTCCCAGTTGCGCCACCTCCATTTTGCCGCCGATGAACAGATGGAGGTGATTCGCCACCAGGGCGGCCATGGCCAGGCGCTTGCGGACCTCCGGGTGGTCCGGGTCCATGACGATCAGGTTGCGGTGATAGACCAGCTCGCGGCAGGTCTCGCGGCAGGCGTTGAAGCTGGGCTCGCCCTTGGCGCCCTGACGGTGCAGCGCCAGCAGCCGGAAGCCCTCGCGCTTCTCCGCGGTCGGGGTCTCGCCGCGCGCCGCGATCCAGTGGCACAGGACCTCCTCGCCGAGCGCCAGCAACTCGGCCGCGGCGACCGCCGGTGCAGGGGCCGGCTTGGCGGCCGTGCCGAGCTCGGCGATGCGCGCTTCGATTTCGGCGAGCGGTCTCATGCCAGCCCCTTCTCCTTGAACAGCGGCAGGGAGTCGGAGACGTTCTCGTGCAGGCCGACCTTGCGCGGCGACAGCCCCAGCGCCAGGCCGAGCAACTGGGTGAAATAGACGATCTTCACCGAGGTCTTGATATCGAAGCGCTTTTCGGCGCGGATCTGGTGCATCTCCAGGCCCGAATGGCAGGTCGGACATTCGGTGGCGATGACCTCGGCGCCGTTGAGTTCGGCCGCGCGCAGGATGTTGATCACCAGCTTGGTCGAGGTGTCCGAATCCGACAGCGTGTGGGCGCCGCCGCAGCACGCGGTCTTGAGCGGAAACGCGACGATCTCGGCCCCGGCCGCGGCCAGCAGGTCGTCCATGTAGTGGGGCTCGAGGGTCGACTCGGAATCGCCGCCCTGGTCCTTCTCGGGGAAGATGTGACGCGGGCGGGTGTACATGCAGCCGTAGTAGTTGGCGACCTTGAGCCCGGCCAGGCTGTTCTTGACCCGCTCGCGCAGGCCCGCCTCGCCGATCGAATGCTTGATCCAGTCCAGCGCGTGGATGGTCTCGATGTCGCCGGCCTGGTAGGTCTCGTGGCCGGCCTTGGTCGACAGGCGCTCGACCACGGCGACCGAGTCCGGGTCGTTGGCCAGGTCGTACTCGGCCTTCTTGAGGTTGTGATAGCAGCCGTTGCAGGGCGCCATCACGACGTCGAACTTCATCTCGTTGGCGGCGATCGACATGACCCGGGACGACAGGTAGGTCTGGAGCTTGGGGTCGATGTTCTTGACCTCCATGGCGCCGCAGCAGTTCCAGTTTTCGACCTCGACCAGATCGAGGCCGAGCTTGCGGCCGACCGCCTTGGTCGAGCGGCTGTAGGCGTGGGCCGAGCCCTCGAGCGCGCAGCCCGGATAGTAGGCGACCTTCTTGTACTTGCCGTTCATTCGATATCCCCTGCGCTTCCATCGAGGCCGAGCGCGCGGCGCTGCTCGGCCTCCTTCTCGTGGACGTACTCCTCGATCGCGGCGCGCGCCGGCCCCCAGCCGCGGGTGCGCGGCCGGAACAGGGTGGCCAGCCCCATGGTCATCATCAGCTTGAGCGGCAGGCCGCTCAGCAGGCGCTTGACCATCTCGACCAGCCAGTCCTGCATCAGGGGCTGGCCGGTACGCTTGAAGAAGTCGCGGATGATGCGGCCCTCCTCGATCTTGCCGGTCGCGAAGACCTGCTCGGAGAACACCTCGTCGAACAGAATCGACGGCGACTTGGGCCGGTGGCCCTTGAGCTCGAGCCAGTGGGCCGTGGCCTTCATGACCCCCTCCGGCGCCACGTCGCGCGGACAGACGTAGGTGCATTTGTTGCAGGACACGCACTGCCAGATGATGTCCTTGTCGCGCAGCAGCTCGTCCTCCATGCCCAGGCGCACCAGGTAGATCCAGAAGCGCGGGTTGAAGTCCGGGTTTATCGCGTTCACCGGGCAGGCGTTGGTGCAGGAGCCGCACTGCCAGCAGCGGTGGATGTACTCGCCGCCGGGCAGCGCCGCGATCTCGTCCTCGAGGTTCTCGTTGTAGTCGGTGACCACCCGGGGCTCGATGAAGGTGCTCCAGTGCCCGGAGACATCGACGCCGTCGATGGTCAGGTTTTCCTGGCTGTGCAGGTTCTCGGGCCGGATCAGGGATTTTTCATGAATCGGCATCGGGCGCCTCAGTGGGACAGTTCGGCGGCGGCTTCCTTGAAGCGGCTGCGACCGGTTCGCGGGTCGAGGCCATCGAGGCCGAGCAGGCGCCGGGTATACTGCATGGGATCCTCGGGCGAGGAGAAATCGGTGCGCAGGTAGGTGCCGCCCTGGGAGTCGACGTAGCCGGCGTAGACCTGGGCGCAGAGCAGGTCGACGTAGTGGAGCAGGTCGCGGAACACCCCGTTGTCGGTCAGGAACTGGCTCAATTCCTCGCGCAGCATCAGGAAGGTGGCGTGGTCGTCGGCCACCTCGAGGGTCTTGTGGTCGACGTCCTCGCCATGCCAGATTTCGCGCAGCACGCCGGTGTTGGCGGCCGCGTCCCAGACCCAGCGGCACATCAGGGGATAGGGCTCGGGATAGGTGGTGTGCAGCAGCTCGGCGGCCAGATCGCGGACCCAGCGGTGCTCCCGGTCGGCGGGGAAGCGTGCCGTGAAGGCCGCGATCCGCGGATCGGCGGTGGCATCTTCAGCACCGTCGAGCAACTCGGCGATCGCCGCGCGGAAGAATTCGAAGCCGCGGCGCTCCAGCGGCGCGCCGACGCGTCGGCGCGCCGGCGCGATGTGGGCGCAGATCAGCTTGAAGGACTCCAGGTCCAACTGGGCCGCCCGGCCGCCGCCGAGCCGTTGCTCGAACAGCGCCGCCTTGGATTTCAGGGCGGTGGCGTAGCTCTCGATCCCACCCTGCTCCTCGCCGCCGGAGATCAGCGCCTCGAAGGCCTGGGTCAGCGCCGGGCCGCTGAGGTCGAGCACCGGGCGCGCGGGCCCAGCGGCCGGCGTATCCAGGGCCGGTCTAGCCAGAAAGGGCAAACGGAAGGCCACCCCCCCGCGCCCCCTACTCGGCCGCCACCGGCGCGCCCTGGACCTGGGCGAGCGCGGCCATGGCCGCGGCCTGACCCTGGGCGATGGAATCGTCGATGGTCTCCGGCCCGGTCGCGGCGCCGGCGACGAAGATTCCGGGCCGCGAGGTCGCGCCCATGGCGCTGTAGACGCTGGCGCGCTCGATGTGGCCGTGTTTCTCCAGCTTCACGTCGAAGATCGAGGCGAGCAGCAGGTTGTCGACGTTGGGGTCCATGCCGATGGCGTGCACCACCAAATCGAAGGGGATGGTGATCGGCCGCTTGACCAGGGTGTCCTCGCCCTTGACGATCAGCTTGTGGCCGTCGGAGGTCACCTCGGCGATGCGCGCCTTGATGTACTTGACCTTGAACTCCTCCTGGCTGCGCCAGTAGTAGGCGTCCTCGTGGAGCCCATAGGTCCGGATATCCATGTAATAGATGTAGACGTGGCAGTCCGGCAGCTCCTCGCGGATCTCCATCGCCAGGTTGCAGGACACGGTGCAACAGACCTTGGAGCACCACTCGCGCCCGATCTGGCGGTCGCGCGAGCCGACGCAGAGCAGGATCGCGACCCGCTTGGGCCGGCGCCCGTCGGAGGGGCAGCGCACGCCCTGGCCCGAGGAGATCATCTGCTCGACCTGGGTGGTGGTGACCACGTCGGGGAAGGTGCCGAAGCCCCATTCCGGCTTGTTGACCGAATCGAAGTGGGTGAAGCCGGTGCACAGGATCGCCGAATCCACTTCGTGCCGGGAGTCATCGGCGAGCGTCACCGTGAAGGCGCCGGGCGCGCCCTCGAAGGCCTTGACCGTGGTGGAGGTCCGGACCTCGATCGGCTCCCGGCCCGTGACCCGGTCGACCATGGCGCCGATGGCGTCCTTGGCCCATTCGCCGCTGGGCACCAGCTTGGCATAGCCGGAATGGATCGGCGCGCCACCCAGGCGGTCCTCCTTGTCGACCAGCAGCACCTTCCGGCCGATCCCGGCGAGCGCGTGGGCGGCGCTCAGGCCGGCCGGGCCGCCGCCGAGGACGAGGACCGGCTTGCTCATGCCCCCCCGCTGTGCGGCTTGAAGCCGGGCCCGGAAGTGATCATGCGGCGCGGGTCGTAGAGGTTCTCCTGCTTGCCCGCCTCGACGTCTTTCAGGTAGGCCTCGAACTCGGCCTTCTTGGCCTGCCAGTCGATGCCCAGTTGCTCCATCAGCCGCTCGGTCGGCGAGGCGTGCCAGTGCGACTGCACGATCTTGTAGGGATGGGCGCCGCAGACCAGCGCCGCGAACTGGCAGTCGGCCAGGATCGGCAGCTCGACGCCCTTGCCGGTCGCCTTGCTGATCCACTGGTTCTTGTCGAGTGTGGTGATGCAGCCGGTATCGTGGCCGATCATGACGTCGGCCTTGGCCTCCTCGACCGCGACCCGGATCTTGCGGTCGATGGCGAAGGAGCGGGTGAACTCGCGCTCCGAGATGATGTGGCGGAAGCCGAAGCCGCAGCAGTCATACCAGGTCGAGTAGTCGATCACCTGGGCGCCGAGCGTCTCCATGATGCCGGTCGAGACCGCGAGCCGGTTGCCCTCGAGGATGTCGTCGTCGTAGATCGCGTCCTCGGGCACCATCTTGTAGACGTGGCAGGCCGGATGGATGGTCGCGCGGATGTCGCCGCAGTCGATCTCCTGGCGGTCGCGGATGTCGTTGCGCATGACGTGCAGCCACTCGGAGTAGTGCACCACCTCTTCGGGGATCAGCAGCTTGCCGTCGACCAGGCGGCCGAGCTTGCCGAGGATGGCCGTGACCTTCTCGCGCAGCGCCGCCGAACGCAGCAGGTAGCCGCGCACCTCCTTGTAGTTCCCGAACGAGGTGCCGCAGTGGACCAGCGGGTAGTAGTAGCCCTCGGGCAGGCCCTCCGCCTTGGCGGCGACGTAGGCCTGGTGGAAGTTGCGCAGGAACACCGCCGACAGGCTCTCCAGGTTGCCGATGCCCGAGCCGTGATAGTTCCACGCGGTGCAGGAGGTCTGATCGGTCTCGTCGATGTACTCGGTGCCGATCTGGTTCATCAGCCACAGCAGCGAGGTCGGATAGCCCGGGATGTTGCCGCACTGGCCGCAGGACTTGTGGTGCCAGAGCCGGGTCGTGGGGATGCGCTTGTCCCAGCCGTAGAGCGTCTTGACCGTGATCGGCTTGTGTTCGTCGGTGACCCGGTGGACCACGATCTCGCCGTCCTTCTCGAGCTGCCACATGAGGTCGCGCACGTCCTTCACGCGGTCCTTGTTGGTCAGCATCGAGCGGCGGTCGATCTTCTGTTCGACCCAGGCGGTGGCGGCCCGCGCATCGCTGGCGCTCAGGTCGGCCGGTCTCCAATCGGAGCCGTGGCCGGTGAAGTGTTCGCCGTTGCCGTTAGCGCCGGGTTTCTTGTCAGCCATATCGTGTCACCTCGTATCTGAAACCAATTGCGACGGGGTCATTCGTCCCCGTCCCCGTCCTCTTGCTCTTCGAGCCAGTCATCCAGGTCCTCGCGCTTCTCGTCCATGATGTCGATGATCACGTCGAAGAGGTTCTGGTCGATGGATTCGAGCTGGTCGAGCACGCCGGTCATCTCCCAGATGGTGTAGAGCTCGACCGAGGTCTTGAGGTTGACCTCCCAGGCGGTCGCGGTGGTGTTCAGCGTCGGCATGGGGATCGCCTGGCGCAGCAACTTGAGCGGCGCATCGACCTTGCAGATGTCGGGGCCCCAATCGGGGAAGTGTTCCGGGTTGATCATGTCGGGGGAGAGCTGATTGCCGGTCGAAATCAGCTTGAGCATGACCCGGCTGAACGGCCTGAGCACGTCCTTGGCCGACTGCATGCCGTGCTTGATCGCGGTCTCGCGCATGATCATGATCAGCCCGCCCGGCGAGTTGCCGAAGGGGCAGCGCGCCGCGCAGGTGTAGCACTGGGCGCAGGCCCAGATCTTCTCCTGCATGGCGTCGTAGATGCCCTCGAGGTTCTCGGTCCACAGCAGCTGGACGATCTCGCGCGGGCTGAAGTCGTAGTAATGGGCCGCCGGGCAGGTCGCGGTGCAGATGCCGCAGTTGAGGCAGCCGTTGAGTTCGTGGTCGTAGCGCAGGTCGCCCTGGATATCCTGGAAGATCTCCTCCAGGGTGTCCCGGTCGACCACCGGCGCCTCGGAGACCGGATCGCCGATGTAGCTCTGAACCCTGGTGCCGCCGGCTTCGCTCACGCCCCGTCCTCCGATAAATCCTAATCCCGGGGGTTCAATAAGTCAGGACCTTGCAGTCCTCCTCCATGACCTGCTCGATCAGGTGGGCGCCGCCGATCACGCCCTCGCATTCCGGGATCAGGTCGTCGACGGTCATGTCGAAGAGCTCCAGGTTCGGCGAGCAGCAGTAGAACTTCACCCCGGCCTCGTGGGCGTCCTTGATGAAGTCGTAGACCGACTTGGGCGAGCCCTTCTTGACGAACAGCTTCTCGGCCACGCCCTTGCGCATCAGGCGGCCCGAGGTCGCCGTGCAGACCACCTCGACCTCGTAGTCCATGGCCGCCGCCACGGTCGCCTGGAAGATCGGCGCGCCCAGCTCCTCGCCGTTGCGCGGGTCGGTGTTGGCCATGATGATGATGAGCTTGTCGGCCATGGCGGCGCCCCCAAGGGAAAGAGGTTTCAGGTCACCCTCCGCCGGGGCCGCACCGCCTTGAAACGGCACGGAAAATTCCCTACGGCGCAAAGGGGTACATATTCAAAAAAGCTAATATAATAAACGCCAAGCGCCGCAGCCTGTCAAGGCGGTGTCGGCCCGGCAACGGCCTCGAACCGGGGAAAGATGAGCCGATTCGAACCGGTTTGCCAGCCCTCAGGTCCGGCTCAGGTTTCCGCTTCCCGCATCAGGCCGGTGACCTGGACCAGGCCGGTCATGATCTGGACCAGCGAGTCCTCGATCGCGCGCTGGGCCCCGCCGAGCGCTGCTATGGCCGGGCCCGGGTCCTCGGGGCCGTCCTCGAACTCCATGATCAGGTCTTCGACCATGCCCCGCTTGGCGCCCGGGTGGCCGGTGAAACCCAGGCAGTTGCCCGCGACCTGGAACAGCGCCGGGCGGCCGGCCCCGTCCTCGGCCAGGATCCGGGCCTCCTGGGGTGGCAGCGGCCGGTCGCGCATGTAGACCGCCAGCGGATAGGTCTCGGGCAGGAAGCCGTTGAGGGCGTCGTCGCGGGTGCGCCGCGCGGTGCCGACCTCGAAGCCGAGCGCGGCGGGCTCGGTGCCGCCGCCGGCCGCGATGGCGAGGATCTGGGCGCCCAGGCCGATGCCGATCACCGGCTTGCCGCGCGCCAGGCAGGCCCAGGTCAGCGCCAGCTCCGCCTTGAGGTTGGGCAGGGTCCGTTCGCCGTGGGTGCCCCAGGGCCCGCCGCCGAGCAGGATCAGCGCCTTGGCGTAGTCCATGCTGGCGGGCAGCCCGCCGCCGGTGGTGAACGGCCGGAAGTAGGTGAAACGCAGGCCGCGCCCCTCCAGGTGGTCCTCGATCAGGCCGAGGAACTCGCCGGAGGTGTGCTGCACCACGTAGATCGGAGCGGTGGCGACGGGCATCGGGCGACGCGCGCGCGATCCGCCCTAGCGGGCGGCCGCGGCCAGGATCACCTCGCGGAAATCGGCCGGCTGGATGGTGAGTAAATCGACGGTTGCCGCCTCGAAGAAGCGGTCGACCGCGGCGCCGAGCTCGGCCACCGGCAGGCCGCGCAGGCTGGCCTCGAGATCGAACACCAGACGCGGCGGGGTGACGAAGAAGTCGCCGGTCAGCAGCACCTCGCGCACCCGGTCGCGCGCCGGGCCCTCGAGCCGCAGGTAGGCGGTGACCGTGCCGCCCGGGCCGGCGCGGCTCTCGCTCAGCACGTCGTCGCCGGCGCCGGGATCGTCGATCTCGGTGACGAAGGCCTCGGTGCCGATGGTCTCGTCGTGGATGCGCTGGGCGAGTTCCTCCTCGGCCGCGGTGATCTCGCCGCGCCGGGGGGCGATCCCCAGGCCCTCGGCGAAGCCGGCAAGAAGCGCGTCCTGGATCGCCGGCAGCTCCGGCAGCCGGTCGCCGAGCAGGGCGCGCAGGGTGGTGACCCGCTGGGCCGCGGAGTCCAGGTTGCGCTTGGCGAGCTTGGCCTCGGGCACGTTGAGCGCCGCCATCATCACCTCGGGGTCGAGGTCGATCAGCAGCGTGCCCTGATAGAACAGGGTGTCGCCGTCGAAGTAGCCGCCGGTGCCGCAGAGCTTGCGGCCGTCGACCTCGATGTCGTTGCGCGGCCGGAACGCGGCGGCGACCCCCAGGCCCCGCAGGCCGCGCGCGGCGGCCTCGCAGATGGCGCGGGTGAGCTCCGCCAAGTTCGAGATTCCCAGAGAGTTGCGGCTGAATACCAGCTCCCAGCCGAGCTGACCCTCGTCGAAGAAGATCGCGCCGCCGCCGGTGATGCGCCGGGCGATGCCGATGCCGCGTTCGCGGCAGTGATCGAGCCGCAACTCGCGGCTGAGCGCCTGATGGCGGCCGACCAGCGCGGTCGGCGGAAAGCGCAGGAAACGGATGGTGTCGGGGATGTCCCCGGCCTGGTGCGCCTCGATCAGCGCCTTGTCGAAGGCGATGTTGGCGCGGCCCGGACGCAAGCCCGTGTCGATGACGCGAAACTCCCGGGTCATGGCGCGGGCGCCGCGATCTTGGCGGGCTTGGGCCGGCGCAGTTGGCGGCGAATCTTGCGCAGGTCGGTCTTGTTGGGCTGGAAGGGATAGCTGGCGATGTTGCTCGGCGGCGAATCGCCGTAGGGCCGGTCGCAGGCCGAGATGTCGTCGGCGAACTTGCCCGGGCAGCCCGAGGTGCGGAACGCGATGCCGCTGTCGATGACCGCGTCCACTTCACCCGCCGGCAGGCCGAAGTCGGTGACCCGGCCGTTCTCGTCGAAGCCCATCTGCGTGACCCGCACGCCACAGTAGTCGATCAGGTAGCGCGCCAGTTGCACCCGGCGCCACTGGTCGCGCGGCGTCGCCGGCAGGTGGTCCATGAGCGAACCCTTCTCGGGGAAGAAACAGAACATGTGGCTGTGCCCGCCCAGGTCGACCAGCCGCTGCACCAGCGTGAGCGCCTGGTGCTCGGTCTCGCCCATGCCGACGATGATGTGGGCGCCGAACTTCTTGGGTCCGAAGATGTCGCGCGCGTCGTCCAGGATCTCCCAGTACTTGGCCCAGGTGTGCGGCGACTGCACGCCCTTGCCGCGGGTCCGGTCGAACAGCTCCGGCGTCGCAGCGTCCAGCGCCACGGTGAAGATATCGACGCCGAGCCCGTGCAGCTCCTTGACGTCATCGCGGCTCATGGTGGTCGGGTTGGAGAGGATCGAGATCGCCACCCGCTCGGGCGGGATGCGCGCGGTCCAGGCCTTGAGCACGGCCACCGTGTCCCGGTCCGTGCGCGGGTGGGTGATCATGGAGATGCACATGCGGTGGAACGGGGTCGCCTCGCCGTCGCGCGCCACGATGTCGACCACCTGTTCCATGGGCACCGCCGGCCAGTCGACGCGGATGAAGTTGCGGTCGGCGTAGTCGCGCTCGGCCTCGCGGTGGCGCGCCAGGCCGCAGTAGGCGCAGTTGGCCCGGCAGCCCTCGGGATAGGTCAGCAGCAGGTTCAGGCAGCGGGTGCAGGCACAGCGGTGCATGCGCCCGGGCATGAGCCCCAGCGTCATGGCCGCCGCGGTCGACAACTGGACGTACTCGGGCGAGCGCATCTGCGGGGTCAGGATGTTGTCGTTGGGCAGATAGACGCCCTGGGGCGCGACCCCGTTGGCCTTGACCCGGGCGCCGTTGCGCGCCGGCGCCGGGGTCGCTTCCGGCACGCGCGGTTCCATCGCGGCAAAGGGGTTGAAGTCGCCCCCATCGGGACGCCTGTCGCTGGGCTGGGCGGATTCGGGTTTCAGGCAGGTCATGGCTTCTCTCTCTATGTCTCAGGCGGCCCAGTAATCGGGATAGGCGATCCAGCCGCGCCGCAGGGCGGCCGGGCCCGGCCCCGGGCCGGTTTCGTAAGCCTCCAGGATCTCGCGCCGGCGGCGAAGAGCGCGCGCCAGCGCCGGGCCGAACAGCTCCGCCAGTTCCTCGGCGTAGTCGTCCAGCGCCGCCGCCGCGCCGCCCAGCCAGTCCGCCGCCGCGCGCCCCGCCAGGCGGCCGGAGATCACCGCGGCGTTGATCCCGGCGTAAAGCGCCAGCGCGCCCACGCCGCAATCGCTGATCGCGTGCCGGTTGCCGATTTTCGAGATCTCGTGCAGGTGCGCGAAGGCAGCAAGCCCGAGCTCGGCGGTTTTGTCCGGCGAAAGTGTGGCCCCCTTCAGCGACTCCTGCATCGCCGCTTTGCGCGCGGCCTGCTCTTCCTCTGTCTCTTTGGGCAGGGCGCTTGCCGCCTGATACGCCTCAAACGCGCGGGCGTCCTGCTCGAACATTCCCAGCAGCGCGGAGCGCAACGGCTTGAGCTTCTTCAGTTCCGCCTTCACCTGCTCCTTCACCTCGGCGTACTTCTTCTTTCCCTTGGTC
>JACZVL010000227.1 GCA_022572685.1 Pseudomonadota bacterium | reverse complement strand
GTCTCGGCCAGCTCGGTGCCCAGCGCCAGGACCACGTCGGCGTCGCGCAGCAGCTCGCTCACCTCCTCGCCGTGCAGCATGGCGCCCAGGTGCAGCGGATGACCGTCCGGGACGCAGCCCTCGGCGGCCAGCGTGGTCACGATCGGCGCGGCGCGGGCCTCGGCGATCTCCGCGATGGCGGCGCCGGCGGCGCGCGCGCCGCCGCCCACGACCAGGACCGGAGACTTGGCCGAATTCAGCATCCGCACCGCGTTGGCGATCTCCTTCTTGCTGGCGGCCGGTGGTTTCGGGGCCGGCACGGCCTCCGGCGTCAGGTCGCAGCTGCGCGCGAGCACGTCGATCGGGATCTCGATATGGACCGGCCGGGGCCGCGCCGAGGCGAACACGGCGAAGGCCTCGGCCAGGGCCTCGCCGAATTCCTCGGCGGAGGTGACGCTGCGCGAAAACGCGGTCAACGGCGCCATCACGGCGCGCTGGTCGGTGATCTCGTGCAGCATGCCCCAGCCCCGGCCCAGGCTGTCGCTGGAACAGGTGCTGGAGATGATCAGCATGGGTTGGGAGTCGGAATAGGCCTGGCCGATCGGGGTCGCGGCGTTGGTCACGCCGGGGCCGCTGATCAGCAGGCAGACCCCGGGCTTGCCGGTCACCCGGGCGTAGCCGTCGGCGGCGAAGCCGGCGCCCTGCTCGTGGCGCACCAGGACGTGACGGATGCCGCTGCCCTCGAGCCCGCGATAGAGCTCGAGCGTGTGGACGCCGGGAATGCCGAACACCATCTCGACGCCATAGGCCTCCAGCAGGCGGACGACATAGCGGCCGACGGTCGCGGAATCCTTGGTGGTCACTATCCCTACTCCCTTGCCGCTTGGGCCAGCTCCCTTGCCGCTTGGGCCAGACCGGTCAGGGACTCGCCGCCCAATTCGAGCTCGACAATATCGGCGTCACCATCGCGCGCGCCGAACTCGGTATAGAAGGCCCGCGCGCCCTGGTTGTCGCTCAACACGGCCAAGAACAGCGACATGCCACCGCGCGCCACCGTTTCCCGGGCGACCGCGGCGAGCAGGTCCCGGCCGACGCCTTGGCGACGGGCAGGTTCGCGCACGAAGAGGTCGAGCAACCAGACGCCGCGTGCGGCGGCCTCCGAGTTAAAGCAGTCCTGGAAGAAGGCGTAGCCGGCGAGGGCTCCGTCACATTCCGCCACCAGGACAGAGAACAGCGGCGCCCCATCGAAGGCCTCAGCCTCGATCAGCCTCGCCGAGTAGAGGTCGTCCGGGTTGTTGTGAAACCGGTTGAGCTGGTTGGCCATCTCGGCGATGGCGTCGGCGTCGGCGCGAACGGCCAGTCGGATCGTAGTGGGGTTCTGGGTCATGGCCCGCGTATATGCGCCAAACTACGGCGCCCCCGCAAGCGCAAGCGACATCGGCCGGGCCACGGCTACATCAGTCGGGATTGCGCGACCGCGGCCTCGATGAAGGAGGTGAACAGCGGATGGGGCTCGAACGGCTTGGACTTGAGCTCCGGGTGGAACTGCACGCCGATGTACCAGGGGTGGTCCTCGAGTTCGGCGATCTCGGGCAGCTCGCCGTCCGGCGACAGGCCGGAGAAGTGCAGGCCCGCGTTCTCCAGGACCTTGCGGTAGTTGATGTTGACCTCGTAGCGGTGCCGGTGGCGCTCGTCGATCTCGGTCGCGCCGTAGATACTATGGACCCGGCTGCCGGCCTCGATGGTGCAGGGGTAGGCGCCGAGGCGCATGGTGCCGCCGTAGTCGTCGTCGACGTTGCGGCGCTCGATGCTGTTGCCCGCGGTCCACTCGGTGAGCAGGCCGACGACGGAATCCTCGCAGGGGCCGAATTCGGTGGAACCGGCGCCGGGGATGCCGGCCAGGTTGCGGGCCGCCTCGATCACCGCCATCTGCATGCCGAAGCAGATGCCGAAGTAAGGCACCTTGCGCTCGCGGGCGAAACGCGCGGCGGCGATCTTGCCTTCCGCGCCGCGTTCGCCGAAGCCGCCCGGCACCAGGATGCCGTGCACGTCCTCGAGGCGCTGGATCGCGCCGTCGCTTTCGAAGATCTCCGAATCCAGCCAGTTCACGTTGACCCGGACGTTGTTGGCGATGCCGCCGTGGGTCATGGCCTCGGCCAGGGACTTGTAGGAGTCGAGCAGCGAGGTGTACTTGCCGACGACGCCGATGGTGACCTCGCCGTCGGGCTTGCGGATGCGTTCGGTGATGCTGTCCCAGCGCGCCAGGTCGGGCGCCGGGCAGGTCAGGCCGAAGTGGCGGCAGACTTCGTCGTCGAGGCCCTCCTCGTGGTAGGCGCGCGGCACCGCGTAGATGGTGTCGACGTCCAGCGCCTGGATGACCGCGCTCGGCCGCACGTTGCAGAACAGCGAGATCTTGCGCTGCGCCTCGGCCGGGATCGGGCGGTCGCAGCGGCACACCATGATGTCGGGCTGGATGCCGACCGACTGCAGCTCCTTGACCGAATGCTGGGTCGGCTTGGTCTTGAGCTCGCCGGCCGCCGCCAGGTAGGGCACCAGGGTCAGGTGGACGAAGATGCTGCGTTCGGGGCCGAGCTCGTTGCCCAGTTGCCGGATCGCCTCGAGATACGGCAGGCCCTCGATGTCGCCCACGGTGCCGCCGATCTCGCAGATCACGAAGTCCTCGTCGCCGATATCGGCGCGGATGAACTCCTTGATCGCGTCGGTGACGTGGGGGATCACCTGGACCGTGGCGCCCAGATAGTCGCCGCGGCGTTCCTTGGCGATCACCTTGGAATAGATCTGGCCGGTGGTGACGTTGTCGGTCTTGCGCGTCGGCACGCCGGTGAAGCGCTCGTAGTGGCCCAGGTCCAGATCGGTCTCGGCGCCGTCGTCGGTGACGTAGACCTCGCCGTGCTGGTAGGGACTCATGGTCCCCGGATCGACGTTGAGATAGGGGTCCAGCTTGCGCAGCCGCACCTTGAAACCGCGCGCCTGGAGGAGTGCCCCAAGGGCCGCGGAGGTGAGACCTTTTCCGAGTGAGGAAGTGACGCCGCCGGTGATGAATATGAACCGCGTCATAGGCCGGCACTATTGTCGGAACCGGCCCGGCGGGCAAGCCCCGGCGGGGCTGAAACGGCAAAAAAAGTCATGGTCGCGCCGATGCCCCCGGAAAGACCAAATATTCCCGCCGATTCGGTTTTCAGGCAAGGCCGGAGGTGACCGCCAATCGGGCGCCGGCGCGAATCGCCCTCTGGGCTTACTGGACCGGAACCGAGGGGATCGCCGGCTCTTCCTGGGCCGGCGCGCTGGCCGGCAGCTCGTCGACGATCGAGCGCCGTTCGCCCGCGCTGCTGGCCAGGATGGTGAGCGTGATCGAGGTCATCATGAACAGGCCGGCCAGGATCGCGGTCGCCCGGGTCAGCAGGTTGGCGGTGCCGCGGCCGGTCAGGAAGCCGCTCATGCCGCCCCCGCCGCCGCCCCCGCCGCCGATGCCCAGGCCGCCGCCCTCGCTGCGTTGGAGCAGCACCACGCCGATCATGGCGACGGCCAGCATCAGGTGGATCACCAGCAGTACGTTGCTCATCTCGCCATCGCCATTGCTCTCGCCATGTCACTCGCCCACGGGGGTATTGCCGCCCGCCGGTTATCCCGGACGGGCTTGCAGGGGTATTTAGTCGCTCGCCACCTCAAAAGAAAGCGATTTAGCAGCGGAACCGTTCATTAGGAGGAGGCCTCGCCGATCGCCCAGAACTCCTCGGCCTCGAGGCTGGCGCCCCCGACCAGGGCGCCGTCCACGTCGGCCACCGCGAGCAACTCGGCCGCGTTCCCCGGCTTGACCGAGCCGCCATAGAGGATGCGCACCGCCTGGGCCGCGCCCGCCCCCGCGCCCGCCCCCGCGCCCGCCCCGCCGAGAAGCCGCGCCAGCAGCCCCCGGATATGGCCGTGGACCTGGGCCACGTCGGCCGGGGTCGCGGTCTGGCCGGTGCCGATGGCCCAGACCGGCTCGTAGGCGATCACCATGCCCCCTTGACCGCCCCCTGGACCGCCCTCTTGACCGCCCCCTGGGCCGTCCCTGGGGCCATCCTTGGGGCCGTCCCTGGGGCCGCCCCCGGGGCCAGCCGCGGCGCGCGGCAGGGAGCCGGTCACCTGGGCCTCGATCACCCGAAGCGCCTCTCCGGCCTCGCGCTGGGCCGCGGTCTCGCCGACACAGACGATGGGCACCAGCCCGGCGGCGACCGCCGCCTCGGCCTTGGCCCGCACCAGAACGTCGTCCTCCCGGTGGTCGGCGCGGCGCTCGGAATGGCCGACGATGA
>JACZVL010000226.1 GCA_022572685.1 Pseudomonadota bacterium | reverse complement strand
GCTCGAGCGCTCGCGGCCCGGCGTGCTGTCGTGCGACCTGGCCGCCTGCAACGCCTATCAGGCGGCGCGCGGGCTGGAGGTGGCGGCCAAGGTCGCCTGCCCGAGCCTGGTCCTGCTGGGCGCCCAGGACCGCATGACCCCGGCCCAGGCCGGCCGCGAATTGGCCGCCGCCATGCCCGGCGCCCGGGTCGTCGAGCTCGCCGACTGCGGCCACATGATGATGGTCGAAAAGCCCGACGAGACGCTGGATGCGCTCGAAGAGGTGTTGTGAGTGAAACGTGGATCGAGACCCGCGCGCGCTATCCGCGTTTCCTCGCCGTTCCCACGCGCTGGATGGACAACGACATCTACGGCCACGTCGACACCGTGATCAACGCCTACCTGATCGGCCCTGGCGGCCTCGATATCCATGGCGGGGCGGTGGTCGGGGGTGTGCGCCGAGTCGGGCTGCCGTTGCGGAGCGAGCGTTAAAGCCTTCTTAAGCGATGCCGCGCATCTTCTGTTCGCCACAATTTCCATTCCGGAGTACGATCTCGGTAGTGCTCGACCCACGGGAGAAAGGGCGAAGATCATGTTTCGACTGGCAAGAGCTGGGCTTGTTTCGATCCTTCTTGTGACGCTTGTCACCGGCTGCATGTCGCCAAAGGGCGATACGGTCGCGGAGAAGCGGCAAGCCGCCCAGAGCATGCGCTCTGAGACACTGGCCCAGCTCTATCAAATTCATCCCTACGCCAAAACCCAGATCGATCAGGCTGTCGGCCATGGCGTTTTCAGCAACATAGGGATCAACCTGTTTCTGCTTTCGACCGCCAGCGGTTGGGGCATCGTGCGCGATAGCAGGACGGGACGGGACACCTACATGAAGATGTACAGCGCGGGCATCGGCCCGGGCCTCGGGGTAAAGGATTTTCGCGGCGTGTTCGTGTTCACGTCGGAAAGCGCCCTCGACCAATTTGTCGAGGAGGGCTGGGATGCGAGCGCCCAAGCCGATGCGGCGGCAAAGGCCGAGGACAAGGGGGACGCCTGGGCCGGCGCCGTCAATGTCGCGCCGGGGATCAAGCTGTATCAGCTCACGCAATACGGCCTGGCACTCCAAGCCACGATCCAGGGCACCAAGTTCTGGAAGGACGGCGATCTAAACTGAATTTCCCGGGTGCCTGCGCTCGATACGGCGAACGGCCGGGCGGTTCCGCCCGGCCGTCGCGGTTAGGGTTCAGCGTGGATCGAGGCGCGGCCTCAGGCCGCCTGGTCCTCGAGGACCTTGGCCGGCTTGGGCGCGACGGTCTCGATCGCGATGCTGCGCGGCTTCATGGCCTCGGGCAACTCGCGCACCAGCTCGATGTGGAGCAGGCCGTTCTCGATGCCCGCGCCGGTCACGCGGATGTGGTCCGCGAGATCGAAGCGCCGCTCGAAGGCGCGGGTCGCGATGCCGCGGTGCAGGTAGCGCTCCGCGGCCCTGGTCTGGCCCTGGCCCTGGCCCTGGTCTTCCGGGGCCTTGTCCATTTTGCCGGCGACCACCAGGCTGTTCTCCCTGGCGGTTACCTCGAGATTGGCCTCGCCGAAACCGGCCACCGCCATGACGATGCGGTAGCTGTCCTCGCCGGTCTTCTCGATGTTGTAGGGCGGGTAGCTGGGCGCGCGCTGGTCCAGGCGGGTCGCGGTGTCGAGCATGTTGAACAAGCGGTCGAAGCCGACGGTGGCGCGCAGAAGTGGGGTGAGATCGTAGTTACGCATATCCATATCCTCCATTGAGCAACATGGTCCAAGTCTCAGGGTTCACCTCATGGTCGAACCCGACTAGGCTGTGCCGCGCTTCTTGGGGACCCTACTGGGAGGCATCCCCGGCGGCGATTCTGATATGGGGGCTCGGGACGGCGGTTCAAGACCCCGGGCGCAGCACCCAGAGTCAGGAAACAATCATAAACTATTGATATATAATAATAAAAATACAAAACCTTCGGATTGGCGTTGTGTCAACGGGCGGTAAGGCAAACCAAATATTAACGGCAAAACGGCTAGAATTGGTTGTTTCGAGGGCTGCACCCCGGCCGTGCATCGCTGTGCCGGACGGGAACCAGCCGAACGCGGGCCGAGCAGGATCGTGACCGCACCTATCCAGACCGTCACCTACTTCGACCGCACGTTCGACGAAGCGTTGGCGCTGACGCGCGAGGCGCGGGACTATCTCGCCTATCAGGAGAAGGCCGATCTGTCCGAGCTGAGCCCGGTGGGCCGCATGGCGGCGGCTTGCGAGTCCATGCGCTTAACCGCGCGCATGACCCAGGTGGTCGCCTGGCTGTTGGTCCAGAAGGCGGTCCACGCCGGCGACCTGACCCGCGAAGAGGCGACCCAGCCCAAGTACCGGCTGGCCGGCCAGGAGATTTGCGACGACGTCGAGCCCTTGGCCGCCGAGCCGCTGCCCGATCGCCTGATCGAGTTGCTGACGCGCAGCCACCAGATGTATCGGCGGGTGGCACGGCTCGACGCCATGTTCGACGGCCACCAGGCCTTTACGGGATAGCAACCGCGGACCCTGGCGCGGGCCGGCCGGGGGTCTCAGGACTTGAGGCCCAGGCCCTGAAAGCGCCGGTTGAACTTGGCGACCTGGCCGCCGGTGTCCACCAGCCGGTGCTCGCCGGTCCACGCCGGATGGGTCTTGGGGTCGATGTCCAGGCGCAGCGTGGTCCCGGGCTCGCCATAGGTCGAGCGCATCTGGTACTCGGTGCCGTCGGTCAGCACCACGGTGATGTCGTGGTATTCGGGATGGATGTCTTTTTTCATGGCGGCGGTCTCCTGGAAGGCGGGCTGTATAGCCGAGCCATCCGTACAAGGCAAGCCCGGGGGCAAGCCCTGGGGCAAGCCCTGGGAATCGGGCGTTCCGGGCCTTTCGTAGCGCGGTTGTGAGCCTTCCGGCTTTGGGATAGGGATAGCCGATGAGACCGAAACGGGATCTGTCACCGGGCTCCGGCCCACAAACGTCCGGCCCACAAACGTCTGGCCCACAAACGTCTGGCGCCGACGAGCGGCCGACCAGCCGCAACCTGCGGCAGCTGCGCCGCCTGTGGGGTTTCGTGCGCCCCTACCGGCTCCAGGTCCTGGGGGCGACCGGGGCCGTGGCGGTGGCCGCGGGCACGGTGCTGGGCCTGGGCTTCGGCCTGCGCAAACTGGTCGACGAGGGCTTCGCCGGCGGCAATGCGGCGCTCCTGGACCAAGCCTTGATGGCACTCTTCGGCATCATCGCGGTGCTGGCTGCGGCGACTTACAGCCGCGCCTTCCTCGTCTCCTGGATCGGTGAGCGCCTCGCTGCCGACATCCGCCGCCGGGTCTACGATAACGTGATCGGCTTGAGCCCGGGATTCTTCGAGGTTACCCGCACCGGAGAAATCCTGTCCCGGCTCACCACCGACACCACGCTGTTGCAGACGGTGATCGGGTCCTCCGCGTCGATGGCGCTCAGGAACATCCTCTTACTCGTGGGCGGCACCATCATGATGGCGGTGACCAGCCCTAAGCTGACCCTGCTTGTGTTTCTCGTCGTGCCTTTCGTGGTGGTTCCGGTCATCGTCTTCGGCCGCCGCGTGCGGCGTCTGTCGCGCCTGAGCCAGGACCGCATCGGCGACATCGGCGCCTATGCCGAGGAGAGCCTGAACGCGATCCGCACCGTCCAGGCCTTCGGCCACGAGGACATCGACCGCCGGCGGTTCGCCGACCGGGTCGAGGACGCGTTTGTCACCGCCGCCCGCAGGGTGCAGGCCCGGGCGCTGCTCGCCGCGGTGGTCATCTTCGTGGTCTCCGGGGCGGTGGGAACCATCCTGTGGATCGGTGGTCACGACATGCTGGGCGGACACATCACCGCGGGGGAGCTTTCGGCCTTCGTGTTCTACGCCGTGGTGGTGGCCGGCTCGGTCGGCGCGATCAGCGAGTTCATCGGCGACCTGCAACGGGCGGCGGGGGCGAGCGAGCGGATGTTTGAGCTGCTGCAAACCAAGCCCCAGATCACCGCCCCGCCCGAACCCTTGCCGCTGCCCGAGCCGCCTGAAGGCGCCGTCGGGTTCGATCGCGTCACCTTCCATTATCCCTCCCGTCCCGGTCGGGCCGCGCTCCGCGACTTTACGCTCCACGTCTCGCCGGGCGAGAAGCTGGCCCTGGTCGGTCCGTCGGGAGCGGGCAAGACCACGGTGTTTCAGCTGTTGCTGCGCTTCTACGACGCCGAGATCGGCACCATCACCATGGACGGCACCGATCTGCGCCGAGCCGCGCCCGCCCAGATACGCGCCCGCATCGGGCTGGTGCCGCAGGACCCGGTGATCTTC
>JACZVL010000037.1 GCA_022572685.1 Pseudomonadota bacterium | reverse complement strand
CGCCTGTTCACCCACCGCTTCAAGCTCGACCAGGCCGAGGCCGCCTACCAGCTGTTCGACGGCCAGACCACCGGCAAGGGCGTGTTCGAGTTTTAGGGATGGCCCTTACGCATTCCGAGTTCGAAATCACCTGACAGTTGGCCGCGGTGGTCGCATTTCAGCATCAAGTGTGTTGGCTTGACGCTCGCGTTACTTAAACCGAAGGCGGAGTGATCTGTCAGCATAAGTACCAGGTTGGCGACCCGGTCGCGGATTTACCGGTTCTATCTCGCCTGCCTGCTCCATCGGCTTGAGCACATGCCTTTTGTAATGAGCTTTCCGGAACGCCGTTTCCCCGATGACAAATCGCTCAATGTCACCAACTGTCGCTTCTGTGCCACCAAATCGATTCGCAACCTCCCTGCGAAGCAAATCGAACCGTGGTTCCGAAAAGAAGATCATCTGATTCGGGTCTGTTGCGTCGGAAAACCTGAATTCGCCGGTCACATCAATTTTCCACACGGCATCTTTCATTTTCTCAAGGCCAAGCAAATTATTGGTCCCGTAAAACAAATAATAGTCGATGACATCCCTCTCGTTTTGCATTTTGAAGGAACGCACATACATTACTTTAGCTTCCGTGTGCAACTGGCGCATATACAAATCATGGAGGAATCGGTTTCGTTTTTCCGGGCCAATTAGGGTGATGCCGTCACGCCAATCTGCGCAACCGAAGAATTTATCGAAATTTCTCTCCTGATCTGGAAGACCGATAAACCTATTGATTTCCTCATACATAAACGTGACCAGGACTTCACAGCTTCGATAGCTCATGATCTCAGCCACCATCGCGAAAGGGACATCCCAACCGAAAGGATCGATAAATGCGAACGTCGGAGGCAGTCGCTGGCCTTGCTCTTTGTATGATTCAAGGACTCGGCCAAACGCCGCTTCGAACGTGTCATTCAACACTTGAACCCGAAAATTCGTTGGGAATGTAGGCGCCTCTGCGGCGATCTGCTTCTCAAGCATCTCTGCTCGGTCCGCTACCTTTTCAATAAACAGAAACCGGATTTGCGCTGTGATGGGAACCCGCTGATCATGGCCCGCACGGAGTGCAATTATCGGTGAGCCTGGCTCGCCGCCAGAATAGATGCCTGGACCAGCGAAACCATCTACGTAGAGCACTTTCGGGAACCTGCCGAGGCTCAAAATCGGAACCCACGCCTGAAGGTAACGCTTAAGGATTTCGTGTTTGGCGCGAGTATGCGGTTCGAGTTTCCAAACGGTATCTTTCGTAGAGGCCATTTTGCAGGCCGTCCTTTTCAGTCTCAAACACTGGGAATTCTACTATCTACGCGTGTTCGCAAAATCAGCCTGCTGCTACTAGATGACCATATTGCATTGATTGCTCATCTCGGCGCGAGTATTTGGGAAGCTCATTCCATTCACGTTCATCCAACCGTCTTCCCCCGGACTTGGGCCGCAATCCTCCCCACTGCTTGAAGAAAAACGGTACACCAGCATTGATACACTGATCTCGCACCTCCCGCGCCCATTCCGATTTCATCGGGCGTGCGTTCGGGCCGCTCTCTCCGCCGACGATTACCCAATGAATTCCGTTCAAATCGATCTCGCCGACCGGGCCTATCAGCGGTTCGACCGATAGGAAACGAATGCTGGCGTGGGTGTCCCGAAGGTGTTGCACGCGCGAGAGCTTGGTCCCGTCCTCGACCGAAACCCCGAGCCAAATGTGCGATGGGACAAGCCGTTCCTTGTACCTTGCGTTCACATACTTGCGCATGAGCGAGCTGCGCTTCGTGAGCAGCTGAAAGGTGTGCCAACGGGCGCGTTCCATGGTGTCGAACACGCCATCGACGAAGGCGAACGGGACGTGCTTGTGAAACAGGTCGCTCATGGAATTGACGAAGATCATCCGCGGCGCGCGCCAGGCCAACGGCTGGTTGACACGCTCCGGGCGCAGAGTCAGGTCGAAACCTTGCTCGTAGGGGTGGCCTGGCACACCGCGAAACCGTTCCGCAAATCTCTCCGCGTAGCAGTTGTCGCAACCCGCGCTGATCTTGGTGCACCCGGTTACCGGGTTCCACGTCGCGTCCGTCCACTCAATTGCCGATTTACCCGCCATATGCGATCACCAGAACAAAACATGAACACCATAGACCCTATTTGCACTCTACGCAATACAGGCGTTGTCACACCAGAGATGGTTGTAAATTGGCTGTGAGACGCGTGCTCGCCTACCTGACGCGTCAGAGCTCGCCCTAACCTACCCCCTCAGCCGTAGTCGCGGGCGTCTTCGATGACCTTGCCGTCGTTGGGCAGCGCGCCGGGGGCTTCGAGCGCGACTTCGCCCTTGAGCTTGCACACCGCCTGCAGGGTCTCGGCGATGGCCTCGCCGAGGGCGGCATCTCCCACATCCGCGCCCTCGGCCAGCTCGCAGCGCAGGGTCATGACGTCGGCCTCGCCGGCGCGGGTCACCACCAGGCGCGCTCTCACCACCTCCGGGTGGCGCTTGACCACCTGGGCGACCTGGCCGGGGTGGACGAACATGCCCTTGATCTTGGTGGTCTGGTCGGCGCGGCCCAGCCAGCCCTTGAGCCGCGCATTGGTCCGGCCGCAGGGGCTTGGGCCCGCGAGCAACGCCGAGAGGTCGCCGGTGGCGAAGCGGATCAGCGGATAGTCGGGATTGAGCGTGGTCACCACCACCTCGCCGACCTCGCCCGCTGGCAGCGGGTCGCCGGTGCCGGGGCGGACGATCTCGACGATCAGGTGCTCGTCCAGGATCATGCCCCCATCGGCGGCCGATTCGTAGGCGATGACGCCGAGATCCGCGGTCGCGTAGCTCTGCAATACCGCAACCCCGCGGTCCCGGTATTCCTGGCGCAGCGAGGGGTATAGCGCGCCGCCCGAGACCAGCGCCTTGGTGATGCTGGCGCAGTCGATGCCGTGGTCGGCGGCCGCATCCAGCAGCACTTTCAGGAAGTCCGGGGTGCCGGTGTAGCCGGCCGGGCGGAACTGGGCGATCGCCTGGACCTGGGCCTCGGTGTTGCCGACCCCGGCCGGCACCACCACGCAGCCGAGCGCGCGCAGGCCCGAGTCCAGCATCCAGCCGCCCGGGGTCAGGTGGTAGGAGAAACAATTGTGGACCACCTCGCCGGCGCGGAAGCCGGCGGCGTAAAGCGCGCGGGCGCCGCGCCAGTAGTCGGCGCGCCCGGTCTCGAACTCGTAGATCGGCCCGGGCGAAGAGAACAGGCGCTGGAGGCCACCAGGCTCGACCGCGGCGAGGCCGCCGAAGGGCGGCGCCGCGGCCTGGCGCGCCACGAGATCGGCCTTGGTGGTCACGGGAAGTTCCGCGAGGGCGGCGCGGCCGGTCACCGCCTGGGGGTCGACGCCTTTGAGAATTTCGGCGAAGGCCGGCGCCTTGGCCTTGGCATGGGCGATCTGTCCGGGCAGCGCGGCCATCAGCGCGGCCTCGCGCGCCGCCGGATCCCGGGTCTCGAGTGCGTCGAAGTGGTCCTTGCCGCCGGTCATTTTTCTCTAGTGCTCCGCCCGCCTCGGCCCACACCCCCACCCGGCCACCCCAATTATCATGGGGCTTGGGGTTGGTTCGGCCGGCCAAGCCAACCCCGAACCGGTGGCCGGGTGGGGGTGGGGGCCGGGGCGCCACGCCAGTGCCGCTGGTTTCAAGCCAGCCAGCGTTTGCGCCGCTTGTAGTGCTTGGTATCGCGGTAGCTCTTGCGGCCGCTGGCGGAGATGCCGAGGTAGAACTCCTTGACGTCCTCGTTCTGGCGCAGCGCCGCCGCCGCGCCATCGAGCACGACCCGGCCGTTCTCCAGGATGTAGCCGTATTTCGCGTATTTCAGCGCCATGTCGGTGTTCTGCTCGGCCAGCAGGAAGGACACGCCCTCCTCCTCGTTGAGCCGCTTGACGGTCTCGAAGATGCCCTCGACCAGTTGCGGCGCGAGGCCCATGGAGGGCTCGTCGAGCAGGATCATCTTGGGCCGGCTCATCAGCGCGCGGCCGATCACGCACATCTGCTGCTCGCCGCCGGAGGTATAGCCGGCCTGGGCGTTGCGCCGTTCCTTGAGCTGCGGGAAGTAGCCGTAGACCATGTCGAGGTCGTTCAGGATCGCGGCGCGGCCGTCGCTGCGGGTGTAGGAGCCGGTCAGCAGGTTCTCTTCGATGGTCAGGTGCTCGAAACAGTGGCGCCCCTCCATGACCTGGATGACGCCGCGCCGGACCAGGTCGTTCGGGGTCATGCGGTCGACCCGCTCGCCGGAAAACTCGATCGAGCCCTTGGTGACGTCGCCGCGCTCGGCGCCCAGCAGGTTGGAAATCGCCTTCAGCGTGGTGGTCTTGCCGGCGCCGTTGGCGCCGAGCAGCGCCACGATGCCGCCCTCGGGCACCTCGAGCGAGACGCCCTTGAGCACCAGGATCACGTGGTCGTAGATGACCTCGATGTTGTTGACCAGCAGCGCCGGCGGCCGGTCGGCACCGACCGCCGGCTGTTGCTGGGACGAGGACGGGCTCTCGCTCAAGACCGCGAGCCTCCCCCGGTAGGCCTGGAGTCAAGTCCGCTCACGCGCAGTCACGCGGG
The DNA here is from genome assembly GCA_022572685.1 of Pseudomonadota bacterium. Classification (GTDB taxonomy): domain Bacteria; phylum Pseudomonadota; class Alphaproteobacteria; order Kiloniellales; family J153; genus JACZVL01. The sequence continues at coordinate 14,818 of JACZVL010000037.1, read as the reverse complement.
GTGATGTTGTTCTCCTTCGCGTAAGCCGCCGCGGCCTTTTCGATCATCGGACGCACGATATCGCGCATCGTCGGGATCCAGTCGCTGACCATGCTCCACTTACTGCCGTCCCACTGCTGGATGATGATGGGACCGCCGGTTTCGTGGTCGGCGCAGCTCACCTTGACCGGCCGGGTGAAGCCTTCCAGGCCGAGCTCCTTGAGTCGTGCCTCGGTGAGATCGAGGTTCTCCAAGCCCCAACGCACTTGCTCGCCACCCAGCGCCTTGTTGCCGAACTTGCCCTGGGCGGTGAGGATTGCCTCGACGGTAAACATGGCGTTGACGATGGCGCGATTGTAGAGCACCTCGCCGAGGTTGTTCTTCTTGGCCTCGGCTGCGTCGCCGCCGTAGACGTACTTGACGATGTCCCTGTGGACCTGGAAGCCGTCGCCGGCGGCGTTGAAGGTCGCCGACTTGTAGCCGATGGCGCCCTTGCCGGCGGGAATCACGTCGGCGTCGGATCCCGACCACCAGTTGCCCACGAAGTGGTCCATGGGATACCTGATGCCCGCGGCCTCCTTGACCGCCACCTGGTTCATGACGCCCCAGCCGGACATGAAGATCCAGTCGGGCTTCAAGCGCCGGATCTGCAGCCAGGTCGCCTTCTGCTCCTGGCCCGGATGGTCGACGGCCAGCAGCGTGAGATCGTAGCCGTACTTCTCGGCCAGGACCTCGAGCGTCGGATTGGCTTCCTTGCCGTAGGCGCTGTTGTGGTAGATGTGGGCGATCTTCATGCCCTTGAGCTTGTCGAGACCGCCTTCCTGCTGGGCCACGTAGTTGATGAAGCCGGAGGCCTGGCTCCAATAGGTGGTCGGGAAGTTGAAGACCCACTCGAATACCCGCCCGTCGGCGGCCGCGGTGCGGCCATAGCCCATGGACAGGATCGGAATCTTGTCGACCGGCGCCTTGGGGATCAACTGGTAGGTGATGCCGGTGCTGAACGGGTTGAACAGGGAGGCCCCGTGGGCGCCCTTGTTCTTCAGCTTCTCGTAGCATTCGACACCGAGCTTGGTGTTGTACTCGGTCTCGCACTCCTCGAAGGAAAGCTTGACGCCGTTGACGCCGCCGTCGCGGGCGTTGACGAGCTTGTAGTAGTCCCGGAAACCGTTGGCGACCGGGATGCCGCTCGGGGCGTAGGGCCCGGTGCGGTAGACCAGCATGGGAATGAACTGTTCGCCATCGGCCAGCGCCGGGCTGGTGACGGCGACCCCGGACAGGCCGACCACGCCACCCACGGCGGCTAGGATCAATGTCTTGATTTTCATCTCTTCCTCCCTGTTACATTGGGTTCTAGACCAAATCCAGCTTGGCTGCGTACCAAGGTTTTACCATGGAGCGATACCTGTCTGCAATTCCCCGGACACCCCCCCGCAATCAGTGCGGGAACGGCCATAGGCGGAACTTCTCCTTGGCGATCTGCCACAGCCGGGCGAGGCCGCGCGGCTCGACGATCAGGAAAAACACGATCAGCGAGCCGAACAGCATGACTTCGATGTGCTTTTGCAGGTCGATCGGCATGGACAGGCCGATCAAGGGCGGCGCGTTGGTCAGGAAGATCGGCACCATGGTGATGAAGGCCGCCCCCAGGATCGACCCCAGGATGCTGCCGAGCCCGCCGATGATGATCATGAACAGCACGCTGAACGACAGGGCGATGTCGAAAGCCTCGGTCTCCGCGCTGCCCAGGTAGAAGAACACGTACAAGCCGCCGGCGACCCCGCAGTAGAACGAGCTGATGGCAAAGGCCAGAAGCTTGGTCTGGAACGGGCGGATGCCGATGATCTCGGCGGCGATGTCCATGTCGCGGATCGCCATCCAGGAGCGGCCGATACGCCCGCGCACCAGGTTCTTGGCCGCCAGCGCGAAGAACGCGAGGAACGTGAGCACGACCAGGTAGCGCACCGGGGCCGTCGCCTCGGGGCCGGTCACCATGATCCCCAGAAGCGTTCGCGGCGGCGCCGTGATCGTGCCCGAGGGGCTATAGTTGACGAACCAGCCGACCTTGTTGAACAGCCACAGGATGAAGAACTGCGCCGCCAGGGTGGCCACCGCCAGGTAGAAGCCCTTGATCCTGAGACTCGGGATGCCGAAGACCAGGCCGACGAGGGCCGCGAGCAGGCCGGCCAGGAGGACCGCGATCAGGACGTTCAGGTCCGGAAAGGCGGTGGTGATCTTGTAGGTCATGTAGCCGCCGACCGCCATGAAGCCGCCGGTGCCGAGCGAGAGCTGGCCGGCGTAGCCGGTCAGCAGATTGAGGCCGATGGCCGCCAGCGAAAGGATCAGGAACGGGATCAAGACCGCCTGCAGCCAGTATTCGTTGGCGATCAGCGGGATCAGGTAGGCGACGGCTATCACCAGGATCATGAAGATCCGATCCTGAAGGATCGGAAACATCATCTGGTCGGTGGCGTAGCTGGTCTTGAACTGGCCGGCCTCGCGATAGATCACGGTCTAGACCCTCTCGATGATCTTTTCGCCGAACAGGCCCTGGGGCCGGAACAGCAGGAACACCAGCGCCAGCACGTAGGCGAACCAGTTCTCGATCGCGCCACCGAATAACGGCCCCCAGTAGATCTCGGCGATCTTTTCACCGACCCCGATGATCAGGCCGCCGACGATGGCGCCCGGCACCGAGGTGAAGCCGCCCAGGATCAGCACCGGCAGCGCCTTGAGCGCGATCAGCGACAGCGAGAACTGCACGCCGCTCTTGGCGCCCCACATGATGCCCGCGACCAGTCCGACCATCCCGGCCACGGACCAGACGATGATCCAGATGGTCCTGAGCGGAATGCCCACCGAAAGCGCCGCCTGGTGGTCGTCCGCCACCGCCCTGAGCGCGCGCCCGATGCGCGTGTAGTGGAAGAACACGGCAAGCACGCCTACCAGCACCGCGCCCGAGGCGGCGGCGAAGAGGTCGAACTCGTTGAGCAGAATGCCGCCGACTTCGAAGGGCTCGCTGGGGATGCCGATGTCGAGCGCCTTGACGTTGCTGCCCCAGACCATCTCGCCGAGGCCCTGGAGCACGAAGCTCAGGCCGATGGTCGACATGAACAGGACGATCTCTTCCTGATTGACCAATCGCCGCAGCATCACCCACTCGACCGCGAAGGCGAGCGCGATCATCACCAAAACGGTACCGATCAGCGCCAGCCACACCGGGGCGCCGTGTTCCATCAGCCCGACCAAGGTCAGCGCCGCGAACAGAACCATGACGCCCTGCGAAAAGTTGAACACGCCGGAGGCCTTGAAGATCAGCACGAAACCGAGCGCCACCAGCGAATACATGACCCCGGTCAAGACCCCGGCAATCACCACCTCGGCGAAGAAAATGTAGTCGCTCCCCATGTCGACGAAGGGCGCGACGAAGAAAGCGTTGAGTATTTCCATCCTGATCGTTCGCTATGCCTGTTCCGCCGTTTCCGATTGGTCGTGGCTGACGCCGAGATAGGCGTCGATCACGACCCTGTCGGCCCGCACCTGGTCCGGCGTGCCGTCGGCGATCTTGCGGCCGTAGTCGAGCACCACGACCCGGTCCGAGATGTCCATGACCACGCTCATGTCGTGCTCGATCAGGGCGATCGTGGTGCCGAACTCGTCGTTCACGTCGAGCACGAAGCGGCACATGTCCTCCTTCTCCTCGACGTTCATCCCCGCCATGGGCTCGTCGAGCAGCAGCAGGTCCGGCTCGGCGGCCAGCGCCCGGCCCAGCTCGACCCGTTTCTGCAGGCCGTAGGGCAGGCGCCCGACCGGGGTGCGCCGGATCGACTGAATCTCGAGGAAGTCGATGATCCGCTCGACCGAGGCGCGGTGCGCCATCTCCTCGTTCTTGGCCGGGCCCCAATAGAGCGCCTGCCAGAGGAAGTTGCGGCGCATCTTGAGCAGCCGCCCGGTCATGATGTTGTCGAGCGTGGACATGCCCCGGAACAGGGCGATGTTCTGGAAGGTGCGGGCGATGCCGGTCTTGGCGGCGGCGTGCGGCTTCATCCGCTTGCGGGTCTCGCCCTTGTAGGTGATGGTGCCTTCCTGCGGGTGATAGAAGCCGTTGATCACGTTGAGCATCGAGGACTTCCCGGCGCCGTTGGGGCCGATGATCGCCAGGATCTCGTGCTCGCGGATCTCGAAGCTCACGTCGCTGAGCGCCTTGACCCCGCCGAAAGAGAGGTGGACCCCCTCGACCTTGAGCAGGGCGTCGCCGATCTGCCGCGCCCTCTGGGTCATGGCCGTGGGGTCTTCAACTCGCCCGCCGGAGGGGTTCGGCGCCCGGGAAGGTCTCGGCGGCCACGATCTCGAGATCGGCGGTGATCGAGCCCTTGCGCCCGTCCTTGAAGGTCATCTCGGTCTCCACGTGCGCGCGCTCGGCGCCGGAGTAGAGCGCCTCGATCAACGTCTGATACTTCTCGGACACGAAGCCGCGGCGCACCTTGCGGGTCCGGGTCAACTCACCGTCGTCCGGATCCAGTTCCTTGTGCAGGATCAGGAATCGTCGGATCTGGGAACCGGCCAGATTCGGATCGCCCGCCAGGTCGCGGTTGACCTTCTCGACCTGGCCTTTGATGATCTGTTGGACTTGCGGATGGCCGGCCAGCTCCTGATAGCTGGCGTAGGCGATGTGGTGGCGCTCGGCCCAGTTGCCGACCGCCTCGAGATCGATGTTGAGGAAGACGGCGCAAAAATCCCGGCCGTGGCCGAAGGCGACCGCCTCCTTGATCTCGGGGAAAAACTTGAGCTTGTTCTCGATGTATTTCGGCGCGAACAGCGTGCCGTCGTTCAGCTTGCCCACGTCCTTGGCGCGGTCGATGATTTTCAGGTGCCCGTTGTCGCCGATGAAGCCGGCGTCGCCGGTATGCACCCAGCCGTCCTCGGTCTTGATGTTCGCGGTCTCTTCCGGGTTCCTGTAGTACTCCTGGAACACGCCGGGGCTGCGGAACATGACCTCGCCGGCCTCGGTGATCTTGATCTCGACCCCGGGCGAGGGGCGGCCGACGGTGTCGGGCAGGACCTCGCCGTCCGGCTGGGCGGTGATCGAGACGCTGGCCTCGGTGCTGCCGTAAAGCTGTTTCAGGTTGACCCCGAGAGAGCGGTAGAAATCGAAGATGTCGGGGCCGATCGCCTCGCCGGCGGTATAGGCCACGCGGATGCGGCTGAAGCCCAGCGTGTTCAGGAGCGGCCCGTAGATCAGCAGCCGGCCCAGTCCGTAGAGCAGCCGGTCGCCGATGGAAACCGGCCTTCCGTCGAGGATTCGGATGCCGCAGCGCTTGGCCACGGCCATGAAGTAGTGGAACATCCGGCGCTTGATCCAGCCCGCGTCCTCCATCCGGATCATCACCGTGGTCAGGACGCTTTCGAAGATGCGCGGCACCGCGAAGAAGTAGGTCGGCCCGAGTTCGCGCAGATCGGACAGCACGGTGTCGCTCGATTCCGGGCAGCTCACGCAGAACCCGGCCACGTAGCTCTGGCCGTAGGAGAACAGGTGGTCGCCGACCCAGGCCATGGGCAGGTAGGCGAGCACGTCCTCGTCCTCGGTCAGGCCGTCGAATTCGATGGTGTTCCTGGCGGTTTGGACGAGGTTGGCGAAGCTGAGCACCACGCCCTTGGGCTGGCCGGTGGTGCCCGAGGTGTAGAGGATGATGGCGATATCCTCGCCCTTGCCCCTGGCGACCTCGGCCTCGTAGAAGCCGGCATTGGCGCGGTCGTACGCGCGCCCCTTCGCCTGGATGTCTTCGAAGGAATGCAGGAAATCTTGATCGTAGTGGCGCAGGCCCCGGTCGTCGTCGTAGACGATCTGTTCGATGCGCGGGTTGTCGGCCTTGATCGCGAGCAGCTTGTCGACCTGTTCCTGGTCCTCGACCATGGCGAAACGGACCTCGGCATGGTCGACGACGAAGGCCATCTCCTCGGCCACCGAGTCCTGGTACAGCGGCACCGGCACCGCGCCCAGCACCTGGGCCGCGGTCATGGTCCAGTACAGCCGCGGCCGGTTGTCGCCGACGATGGCGATCTTGTCGCCGCGTTTCAGGCCGAGCGCCGCGAGGCCGCAGGCCAGCGCGCGCACTTCCTCGGCGACCTGGCTCCAGGTCCAGGTCTGCCAGATGCCCAGGTCCTTCTCCCGGGCCGCCGGACGTTCGGGCCGCCGGCGCGCGTTGTTCGCCAGCAACTTGGGAAAGGTGTCGAGCGCCGCGGCGTCCGCCGCCTGGGTCTCGCTCATTTCAGATCCCCCGAGGTGGAAACCGGGCGCAAAACCCCGTGGCGCGCACCCCAGCGCGCGCGGCGACACCGTTCGCCAAGGGGGCCGACCGTCCCAGGAATCAAGCCCAACTCCCTGTAATATTACTGTTCTTGGCCGTCTTGAATCACTGGTATACCACGACGACAGCCGTAGGTAAGTCCAATCCGCCGGTAGCGTCAAGCGCTCGCTCGGCCCTGGGGGCCCCGTGGGGGGGGCCCGTTGGGGGGCCCCGCGGGAAGCCCGCACGATCGCGCTTGCTTGAGCCGCCGCGGCGGCCCGCGGCCCCGGTGTCCGCTGGACTTCGGCGGGGGATTGGCTCATGTTGCGCCGCAGCGCGCACTCGCGCGCGATCGGGTCCGATCATGGCCCCCCGACCCAGCGCAGGGAGACCGAATCCGTGACCAGCGGAACCGACAGCCTCAAGACCCGCCGGACCCTCGCGGCGGGCGGGCGCGACTACGATTACTTCAGCCTCGAGGCCGCCGCCGGGGCCGGCCTGGGCGACATCTCGCGCCTGCCCTGCTCGCTCAAGATCCTGCTGGAGAACCTGCTGCGCCACGAGGACGGCGGCAGCGTGACCGTCGATGATATCAAGGCCGTGGGGGCCTGGCTCGAGAACCGGCGTTCGGACCGCGAGATCGCCTACCGCCCGGCGCGGGTGCTGATGCAGGACTTCACCGGCGTGCCCGCGGTGGTCGACCTGGCCGCGATGCGCCAGGCGATGGCGGCCCTGGGCGGCGATCCCAGGTTGATCAATCCGCTGTCCCCGGTCGATCTGGTGATCGACCATTCGGTGATGGTCGATTCCTTCGGCGGCCCGGATTCCTTCAAGATCAACGTCGAGCGGGAGTTCGCCCGCAACGGCGAGCGCTACGCCTTCCTGCGCTGGGGCCAGAACGCCTTCGACAACTTCCGCGTCGTGCCGCCGGGCACCGGCATCTGCCACCAGGTCAACCTGGAATACCTGGCCCGGGTGGTCTGGACCCGGGACGAGGGCCAGGGCGCGGGGGGCCAGGGCGCGGGGGGCCGGGGCGCGGGCGGCCAGGGCGCGGGCGGCGGGAGAACGCTGGCCTATCCCGACACCCTGGTCGGCACCGACAGCCACACCACCATGGTCAACGGCCTGGCGGTGCTGGGTTGGGGCGTCGGCGGCATCGAGGCCGAGGCGGCGATGCTCGGCCAGCCGATCTCCATGCTGATCCCCGAGGTGGTCGGGGTGCGCTTCACGGGCGCGCTCAAGGAGGGCACCACGGCGACCGACCTGGTGCTCACCGTGGTCCAGATGCTGCGCGCCAAGGGCGTGGTCGGCAAGTTCGTCGAATTCACCGGCCCGGGCCTCGCCCATCTCGGCCTCGCCGACCGGGCGACCATCGCCAACATGGCGCCCGAATACGGCGCCACCTGCGGCTTCTTCCCGGTCGACCGGGAGACCCTGCGCTACCTTACCTTCACCGGCCGCGACCGGGCCCAGGTGGCGCTGGTCGAGGCCTATGCGAAGGCGCAGGGGCTGTGGCGCGAGGACGACAGCCCCGAGCCGCTGTTCACCGATCTGCTGGAGCTCGATCTGGGCAGCGTCGAGCCCAGCCTGGCCGGCCCCAAGCGGCCCCAGGACCGGGTCGCGCTCTCGGACATGGCGAAGTCGGCGGCCGAGACCATCCGCGCCGACGCCGGCGCCGATGCCGGCGAGGGGACGCCGGTCGAGGGCGCCGACTACGCCTTGCGCCACGGCGACGTCATGATCGCCGCGATCACCTCCTGCACCAACACCTCGAACCCCAGCGTGATGGTGGCCGCCGGCCTGCTCGCGCGCAAGGCCCGCGAGCGCGGCCTCAACGTCAAGCCCTGGGTCAAGACCTCGCTGGCGCCGGGCTCCAAGGTGGTCACCGACTACCTGGAGGCGGCCGGGCTGCAGGAGGACCTGGACGCACTCGGCTTCGACCTGGTCGGCTACGGCTGCACCACCTGCATCGGCAACTCGGGCCCGTTGGCCGAGCCGTTGGCCGACGCCATCGACGCCGGCGATTTGCACGTCGCCGCCGTGCTCTCGGGCAACCGCAACTTCGAGGGCCGGATCAGCCCGCGCACGCGGCTCAACTACCTGGCCTCGCCGCCGCTGGTGGTCGCCTACGCGCTGGCCGGCACCGTGACCCGCGACTTGACCACCGAGCCGCTCGGCGAGGACCGCGACGGCGAGCCGGTCTTTCTCAAGGACGTCTGGCCGAGCGACGCGGAGATCCGCAGCACCATCGATGCGGCCTTGACGCCCGAAATGTTCAGCGCGCGCTACGACAACGTCTTCGAGGGCCCGAAGGAGTGGCAGGCGATCACCGGCGCCGCCGGGATGACCTACGACTGGGGCCCGGGCAGCACCTACGTGCGCTACCCGCCGTTCTTCGAGGGCATGGGCGCCGAGCCGGAGCCGCTCGCCGACGTGACCGGCGCCCGCCTGCTCGCGATGCTCGGCGATTCCCTCACCACCGACCACATTTCGCCGGCGGGCGCGATCCAGAAGAGCGGTCCGGCGGGCGAATATCTGATCGAGCATCAGGTGCGGCCGGCGGAGTTCAATTCCTACGGCTCGCGCCGCGGCAACCACGAAGTCATGATGCGCGGCACCTTCGCCAACATCCGCATCCGCAACGAGATGGCTCCGGGCACCGAGGGCGGGGTCACCCGGCATCTGCCGTCGGGCGACGTGCTGCCGATCTACCAGGCCGCCATGCGCTATCAGGACGAGGGCGTGCCGCTGGTGATCGTCGGCGGCAAGGAATACGGCACCGGCTCGAGCCGCGACTGGGCGGCCAAGGGCACCCGGCTGCTGGGCGTCAAGGCGGTGATCGTCGAAAGCTTCGAGCGCATCCACCGCTCCAACCTGATCGGCATGGGCGTGCTGCCGCTGGAGTTCAAGGATGGCGCCAGCCGCATCTCGCTCGGCCTTGGCGGCGAGGAGATCTTCGATATCCTGGGCGTCGCCGAGGGGCTGGAACCGCGCCAGGACCTGACCTGCCGCATCCACCGGCCGGACGGATCGGTCGAGGAGATCGCGCTGCTGTGCCGCATCGATACCACCGACGAGGTCGAGTACTACCGCCACGGCGGCATCCTGCATTACGTGCTGCGGGACCTGCTGAAGGCCAGTTAACAAGGTCTAAAGAGCCTCACCCGAATGTGATTCGCCTGTGAGCGGCGGTGCCCCCTAGATTGGCGCCATGTTCGCTCCGAAGGCCCTCCTAGGCACGCGCCGCAGCGTTTTGGCGGCGGCCGTCCTGCTGTCCCTGATCGCTGGGCTCCTGGTGTCTCAGCCGGCCGCCGCGCAGCAGGACACCCGGCAGGCCGCGGCTACGCCGGTGCTGGTCGAGCTGTTCACCTCGCAGGGCTGCAGCTCCTGCCCGCCGGCCGACGATCTGCTCGCCGAGCTGGCCGGGCGGCCCGACGTCGTGGCGCTGTCGTTGCATGTCGACTACTGGGACTACATCGGCTGGAAGGACCCTTACGCCAGCCCGCAGTACACCGCGCGCCAGCAGCGCTACACCCAGGCGCTCAACCTGCGCTACGTCTATACGCCGCAGATCGTGGTCGACGGCCGCGCCAACGTGGTCGGCTCGCGCCGGGCCGAGGTGCTCGAGGCGATCGAGGCCGCCGCCAAGCGCGACCGGCCCCTCAAGATCACCTTCGTCACCCGCAACGGCGGCACCGTGATCATTCCCGAGGGCCCCGCGCCCGAGGAGGGCGCCACGGTATGGCTGGCGGTCTACGACCGCGAGCACGTGACCGAGATCCAACGCGGCGAGAACGCCGGGCGCAGATTGCGCAACGTCAACGTGGTGCGCAGCTTCGAGCGCCTCGGCACCTGGACCGGCGCGCGCCTCGAAATCCCGCTGGATTTGTCCGGCGCCCGGGCACGCGGCCGCGACGGCTGCGCGGTGATCGTGCAGCGGGGCCGCGCCGGCCCGGTCCTGGCCGCCGCCGCCATGAGCCTGGACGCCCTGGACTAGGTGTTTCGTCCCGGCCGCCAACACGCCCGGGTTTTATTTAGGATTCCGGGCCGAAGCCGCGCGCGACCAGGCGGCTGAGCCGCCGTGCGAAGGCGCTCGGGTCGGGCAGGGGCTCGCCCTCGAGAATGCGCGCCTGGTCGAGCAGGAGCCGCGCCGCCTCCTCGAGCGGCGGCGCCTCGCCGTCGACCGCATCCGGCGCCGCGGTGCCCCGGGTCCCGAGTTCCGCGGCCAACCGCCGGATCAGCGCGTGCTTGGGATTGATCTCCAGGATTCGGCGGGACGCCTGGTCGATCTGGCTGTGCTGCTTCAACAGGCGTTCCAGGTGCATGTCCATGTCGCCCTCGTCGGCGACCAGGCACACCGGGCTGTCGGTCAGGCGCTCGGAGGCACGCACGTCCTTGACCTCGTCCTTGAGCGCCAGCTTGACGAAGGCGATCAGCGCGTCGGTGCCGGCCGCGTCCGCGTCCTCCTCCGCCGCGTCGCCGTCCTTGGCCGAATCCGCGGCCGCATCGGCGATCTTGTCGAGCTCGGCGCCGCCGCGGGTCACCGACTTGAAGGCCTTGCCCTGGTATTCCCGCACCACCGGCAGCCAGAACTCGTCGACCGGGTCGCTCATCAGCAGGACCTCGACGCCCTTGGCCGCGAAGCCTTCGATCTGCGGGCTCTTGCGCAGGGCCTCGGCGTCCTGGCCGCTGATGTAGTAGATCGCGTCCTGGCCCTCGACCATGCGCGCGACGTAGTCCGCCAGCCCGACCATCCCGCCATCTCGGTCACCGTCCGGGCCACTGGCCCGGGTCGAGGCGAAGCGCGCCAGCTCGATCAGGGTCTCGCGCCGGCCCTCGTCCTCGTACAGCCCCTCCTTGAGCACCGGGCCGAAGTTGTCCCAGAAAGTGGCGTATTCCTCGGGCTTCTTTTCGGCCTTCTTCTTGAGCTCGTTCAGCACCCGCTTGGTCACGGCCTTGCTGATCTTGGCCAGCACCGGGTTGGTCTGCAGGGTCTCGCGGCTGATGTTGAGCGGCAGGTCCTCGCTGTCGATCACGCCGCGCAGGAAACGCAAGTAAGGAGGCACCAGGCCCTCGCAGTCGTCGGTGACGAACACCCGCCGGACGTAGAGCTTGACGCCGTGCTTGCGCTCGGGCTGGAACAAATCGAAGGGCTTGGTCGAGGGCAGGTAGAGCAGGCCGCTGTATTCGATCACGCCCTCGGCCTTGAAGTGCAGGCGCAGCCAGGGCTCGTCGAAGGCGTGGGCGACGTGGTGGTAGAATTCCTTGTACTGATCCTCGGAAATCTCCGACTTGGGCCGGGTCCAGAGCGCCGAGGCGGCGTTCAGGGTCTGCTCACCCCCATCTTCGGCATCCTTGACCAGCACCACCGGGATCGCGATGTGGTCCGAATAGGTCCGCACGATGCGCTCGAGGCGCAGCGGATCGAGGAATTCCTCCTGCCCCTTCTTGAGCTTGAGCACCACCCGGGTGCCGCGCGCCGGCGCGTCGCCGTCTTCGTCCCCCTCTGGCGTTTCCGCCACGGTGAATTCGCCGCGGCCGTCCGAGACCCAGCGCCAGCCCTGGGACTCGCCGGCCCGGCGGCTGGTCACCTCGACCGAATCGGCGACCATGAAGGCCGAATAGAAGCCGACGCCGAACTGGCCGATCAGGTTGACGCCCTCGGGCTTTTCCTCGAGCTCGCGCACGAAGTTGGCGGTGCCCGAGCGCGCGATGGTGCCCAGGTTCTCGATCATCTCGTCGCGATTCATGCCGATGCCGTTGTCGGCGACGGTCAGCGTCCGGGCTTTGGCGTCGCTCGACAGCGTGATCTTGTAGTCCGGGTCGGCGGCCGTGAGCTCGGGCTGGGTCAACGCGGCGTAGCGCAGGCGGTCGCAGGCGTCGGAGGCGTTGGAGATCAGCTCGCGCAGGAAGATCTCCTTGTTCGCGTACAGCGAGTTGGCGACGATTTCCAGCAGGCGGCTGACTTCGGCCTGGAAGCTGAGCTTCTGTTCCGACATGGTCTCCCTTCCGGTGCTTCCGCGCGCGAACTAGGGTGCGCGCCTCATATGTGGTAAGACCGGGGCGACCGCAAGACCCGGTTTCGCGCGTTTATCCGCCGCGGCGGCCGTTTTGTTGGGGAGGCAACGGAAACCATGAGCGGCAACGACAGGACCGCCGCGCGCAAGGCGCTGGTCGCCGAGATCGCCGACGAAGTCGCCGGGACCGGCAAATGGCTGGGCAAGGAAGCGCTCGACAGCCGGGTCATGGCCGCGCTCGAGAAGGTGCCGCGCCACGAGTTCATCCCCGCGGCCGACCGGGCCGTGGCCTACGACAACCGGCCCCAGCCGATCGGCCACGGCCAGACCATCTCACAGCCCTACATCGTCGCGGTCATGACCGACATGGCGGCGCCGGGTCCCGGCGACCGGGTGCTCGAGGTCGGCACCGGCTGCGGCTACCAGACCGCGGTGCTGGCCGAGCTGGCGGCCCGGGTCTACAGCACCGAGGTGGTGCCGGAGTTGGCGCGGCCGGCGGCCGAGCGCCTGCGCCGGCTCGGCTACGGCAACGTCGAGACCCGCATCGGGGACGGCGCCCGGGGCTGGACCGAGCACGCGCCCTATGATGCCATCGTGGTCACCGCGGCGGCCTGGCACCGCATCCCGCCGGCCTTGATCGAGCAGCTCGCCCCCGGCGGCCGCCTGGTGATCCCGGTCGACCGCAGCCCGACCGCCGCCCGCTATCCCTTCAAGGACCAGGAGCAGGACCTGCTGCTGGTCACCAAGGACGCCAAGGGCAAGATTTCCGAGCGCAAGATGCTCCCGGTCGCCTTCGTGCCGCTGATCGAGGGCGACGAGGACGCCCGGAGCTGAGCGCGCCGCCCCGCGGGGCTTGCATCCCGGTCCGTTCCGCCCGATTCTCTCCGTCATGAGCTCCTTCGCCGATAACCGGGTGACCGCCGTTCTCGGGCCGACCAACACGGGCAAGACCCACCTCGCCATCGAGCGCATGCTCGGCCACCGCAGCGGCATGATGGGCTTCCCCTTACGCCTGCTGGCGCGCGAGAACTACGACCGGGTGGTCGCGGCCAAGGGCGCGCGCCACGTTGCCCTGGTCACCGGCGAGGAGAAGATCGTGCCGCCGAGCGCGCGCTATTTCCTGTGCACCGTGGAATCCATGCCGCTCGACCGGCCGGTGGCCTTCCTGGGCGTCGACGAGATCCAGCTCTGCGCCGATCCCGACCGGGGTCACGTCTTCACCGACCGCCTGCTGCACGCGCGCGGCCAGGAGGAAACCATGTTCCTGGGCGCGGACACCATCGGCCCGCTGCTCAGGAAATTGGCGCCCGAGGCCGAGATCATCACCCGGCCTCGCTTCTCCACCCTCAGCCACGACGGCGCGCGCAAGCTGACCCGCCTGCCGCCGCGCTCGGCGGTGGTCACCTTCTCGGTGGCCGAGGTCTATGCCCTGGCCGAGACGGTGCGTCGCCACCGCGGCGGCACCGCGGTGGTGCTGGGCGCGCTCAGCCCGCGCACCCGCAACGCCCAGGTCGCCATGTTCGAGGCCGGCGAGGTCGACTACCTGGTCGCCACCGACGCCATCGGCATGGGCCTCAATTTGAACCTGGACCACGTCGCCTTCGCCAAGCTGTCCAAGTTCGACGGCCACGTCCTGCGCCGATTGACCCCGGCCGAGATCGCCCAGATCGCCGGGCGCGCCGGGCGCCACATGTCCGACGGCAGCTTCGGCACCACCGGCGAGGCCGGGAGTTTCGCGCCCGAGGTCGTCGAGGCGGTCGAGGCGCATCGCTTCGATCCCTTGCCGGCCTTGTACTGGCGCAGCCGCGATCTGGACTTCCGCTCGCCCAAGGCGCTGCTCAGGAGCCTGGAGCGCCGCCCGGACGTACCGGAGTTGGCGCGCGCGCGCGAGGCCGACGACCTGCGCGCCCTGGCGGCGCTGGTCCGCGATCCGGAAATCGCCGCCCTCGCCGGCAACCCCGGCGCCCTGCGCCTGCTGTGGGAGGTCTGCCAGGTGCCGGACTTCCAGAAGATTCTGTCCGATCAGCACGCCAGCCTGCTGGGCCGGATGTTCCGCTACCTGGCGGCCGCCGAGGCGCGCCTGCCCGAGGACTGGGTCGCGCGCGAGATCGACCGTCTCGACCGCGACGACGGCGGCATCGACGCGCTGACCGCGCGCATCGCCCACATCCGCACCTGGACCTACGTCTCCCATCGCGCCGACTGGCTGGAGGACGGCGCGCACTGGCAGGGCCGCACGCGCGAGATCGAGGACAAGCTGTCCGACGCCCTGCACGAGCGCCTGACCGAGCGCTTCGTCGACCGCCGCACCGCGACCCTGGTCAGCCGCCTGCGCGCCGGCGGGGAGCTGCTGGCGGCGGTCAAGCCCGACGGCACGGTCTTGGTCGAAGGCGAGATCGCCGGCCGCCTCGACGGCTTCCACTTCCAGCTCGACGGTGCCATCTCGGGGGGCGCCATCTCGGGTCCGGACGCCAAGCCGCTGCTGACCGCGGTGCGCCGGGTGCTGGCGACCGAGATCCCGGCCCGGCTGGCGCGCCT
>JACZVL010000225.1 GCA_022572685.1 Pseudomonadota bacterium | reverse complement strand
CGAAGGTGATCGGCCCGATCCCGAAGGCCTGGAGCAGGATATCCTCGAACGGCACCGACGCCGTCACGGTGACGACGTCGACCGTCAGTGTGTCGGTGTCGACCGCCACCGGCCCGATGATGCAGACGGTCTTGTAGGCCGCCAGATCGGCGGCCGCGTCCCAGGCCACCATCAGCGGGGTGTCTTTCGAGTCCGGGTTGAATACGCCGTACATCGCCAGGTCCTTGGCGTTGCCGGCGGCGGCGGGTCCCGAAGGCGTCGGATCCAAGGTGCCGGTTCCGTTGCATCCATCGTCGATCCGGTTGGCGATCGTGAAGGCGACGCCGTTGTCGTCCCTGGTGCGCGCCACGTAGCGCGCCGCGTCGCGCACCGATTTGGTCACCACGTGGTGCTGTTGCAGCGCCCGGCCGATCTCGAAAATGCCGAACAGGAACGGCATCAGGATGAAGAACAGGAACAGGGCGAACTCGACCGCCGCGGTGCCCGAAACCGCGCCCATCAAGCCCCGGAAAAAGCCGGCAACTCTACGCATCCCTATCATCGCCGCCCGCCCATGCACTCTCGACTCTCCCTCAAGGACTGTTGTTGATCTTGGCCCATTCCCCCGGGCGCCGGGCTCACCGGCCTCTGCGGTAGATCTGGACGATGTCCTTGACGAGATTGTCCAATGTCGCATCATCCAATTCGCCGAGGGCTTCGACGAAGAGAGGAATTTTCCCCTCGTTCGGCGGAGGCACAGGCTCGGTGATAAAGACGAATGCCATTTGCGGTTGATCAAACGAGAACCTGCCCGACACCTTTTCCCCGGCCTCTCCGCGTGCGATACAGTTCACCACCGCGATGGGGAAAACCCGGCGGTCGCCGAAGAGCGCGTTGTTGCGATTTTGTCCGGGAAAATAGTTGTAACCGGGAACTACAGGATTGGGGTTTCCCGTGTAGCATTGTGGACCGCCGTCTTCCTTGGTCTTGCCGACTTTACTGCCATTATTGTCATATATGTCCTGACCTGGACTGTTGTTAACGATCGTATTTGTTTCTAGTTCGTAGCGGTAAGTCTCGTAGCGCGTCGGCGGCCAGGTCGAGTTCGCGACAGTATTACCGGTCACGAAGTCCCAATTCGCCGGTTTCCAGTCGCCCGTCGGTCCCGCTCCCGCACAGGGCGGGACGGCGGGATCGCAAGGATGATTGATCCTGAAGTAATTCTGATAATCCCAAACTCCGTTACCGATACGGTCATTGCCGTTGAGGTTGTTGGGATCGGTTCCACAGCTGTTGGTGGGGAAACACGTATCCTGCGGCAACCCCATGGCCTGTTGTCCCAGCGGGGTGATATCGTCGTATTCGCAGGAGGTCTTCTGGCCTTTCACTTTCGGCTGGCCGCCCTGGGTGACATTGGCCGCCGGGATATATTTAGGATCGTCCCGCCAGTCCGCGCCGTTACTCTTCGCCTGGTTGGTGTAATAATCCAGGCGGACGTTTATGCCCGCCCGAATCGCCGGCAAGGTGACGCCTGGTTTCACCCACATGGTATTCCGGCTGACGCAATTGCCGTCGGTCGAGGCCAGCCCCTCCGCGGTTTCGGAGCCACCGCATTTATTGCCATCGCTCTCGCTCCCGTTCGGGCACAGAAGCCCCCAATTGCCCGGGGTGTAAGCCCCGCCGCCCCCGCCCGCGTTCGCCTGCAGGAACATCCTCATCTGCCGTCCCTCCAGGACCGTCATGTCGATGCCTAACGCCAGATTGGTGTTGCCAGGGGGTTCGCTGGGATTGCACATCCACATGGCGGGAAATTCGCAGATCACCTGGTCCTGGCCGGCCACCGCCGTCGCCGAGGTGGTGGAGGTCAACAGCGGGGTCTGGCCGATCAGCAACAACAGCCTGACCAGGATGTTGGTGATGTCCCGCGCGCCGATGTGAACGTCGATAAACCGGGCCTCTTCGTCGAGGGTGGTGACGTGGGGAAAGCCCACATCACTGGTGTCGTCGATCGAGACCTGATCGTCGGCCGGCAGGCTTTTGAGGAAGCGGATGCAAGCGAGACCCGGGGCCGGATTGGCCGGGCAGTCCAATATAGAAACGTCGACCAATTTGCCGCCGCCGTCGGTGGCGAAGGTCTGGACGTTGTCGACCGCCTGCGCCGCCGCTTCCTTCGCCTTGTCTATCGCGCCGGGCAACCGGTCGAGCTCCGCCGCGCCGGCGATCGCCGCCGCGTCGGCGGCGGCCTGAAGCTCGGTATGCAATGTAATCAGGCGCCCGACGTCGAGGGTCAGGGCGCCGACGCCGAACAGAACCGGCGCGACGATGGCGACATAGACCGCCACCGCGCCGCGCGCGTCCCGGATCAGGGATTTGCGCGATCCGCCTTTTTTTTCGCTTGTTTGGCTGTCACCCATAATGGCCTCCCGCGGCGCCGCCAAATGTTATCAGATGCTACTTCACGATGCCCGTCGTCGTCTCGATCACTGTGGGCTTGAAGACCTTGCCCTTCTCGTAGCGGTCGATGGCGCTGGCGGCGCGATGGCCGTCCATCACCGGCGGTACGCCCACTTTCTCGCCTTCGGGATTGACCACCTGGACCGCCCAGTTGTGTTGCGTCGTGTTACCGAAACCGGGCCCCGTCGAGACCAGGGATGTCGTCAGGCCCGGGGTGAATTGCTCGCACGCCCCGAGACCGAGGAGGAGCGCAAGCCCCAGGATCACTCGCATATGCTTCATTTCAGACCTCGCCTGGCTCTCCTGATTCATTTGATGATGTGCCCGTAGGGCCCGCTGATGCCGCCGGCGCCCTGGGCGCCGCTCATGCCCATGCCCGCCTGGGGCATGCCCGATCCGGGGGCGTCGATCCGCCCGAAGACGAAGAGATCGAGGTCGCTCGGCGGTTTGTAGAGGTCGGCCGCCCCGATCAACGTGCCTGCCTTCGCCGGCTTCACGAGATAGGGCGTGACCACGATGACCAGCTCGGTCTCGTCACGTTGGAAATTGGTGCTGCGGAAGAGCGCGCCGATGATCGGAAGGTCGCCGAGCCAGGGAAGCTGGCTGATGTTGTTCGCGTAATCGTTCCGCAACAGACCGGCGATGGTGAAGCTTTGCCCGTCACCGAGCTCGATCGTCGTCGTCGCCCTTCGCGTCTTTAGCCCGGGGACGAGCGTGGTGCCTATTTGGGCCGAGAGCGTCAGGTCCAGCGAGCTCACCTCCGGCGTGACGATGAGGCTGATGCGGCCGTTGTCCAACACCGTCGGGGTAAAGGACAGGGCGATGCCGAATTCCTTGAACTCGACGGTTTGTACGTTCTCACCCCCGCCAATGGACTCAGTCAATGTAATGGGAAACTCGCCGCCGGCAAGGAAACTCGCCGTCTCGCCCGAGAGCGCCATGAGGTTGGGCTCCGCCAGGGTCTTGACCAGCCCCTTTGTCTCCAAGGCATCGAAGACAAGTGTGATGTCGAACGCGGCCAGAGATCCACTGAGGAATGGAAGGCCGGTGATCAGCTGGGAGACCAAGGGCACCAGTTCGGATCCCAGTTCTGCCCCGGTTACAGGGTCCGTTCCGAGGTTTCTGGTCCCGAAGAGGCCGGTCCTGAAGGAAAAGGGGCCGCCGGCGCCCGTGTTGTTGGTTCGCAGTCCCAACGCCTTCGACGTCGTGCGCTGGATCTCGACGAAGCGCACCGCCAGCATCACCTGCTGGGAGCCCTTCAGGGTGAGCATGTTGACCACCTGTTTCGGCGCGAACCGCTCGGCGATCGCCAGCACCTGGGAAACCTTCTTGCCCTTCGACACCGTGCCGGTGAGGACGACCGAGTCGCCGACGGCGCGGACGCCGATCTTCTCGTTCGGCAGGAGTTCGAACAGCCGCTGCTTCAACCCCTCCACATCGTAGGTAACGACCAGGTCGAGAACCGCCAGCAGCGCCCCCTCTTCGCCGTAGACCAGGAGGTTGGTCAGGCCGACCTCCTTGCCCAGGACGTAGATCTGCTTGGTCGTTATCGGCAGCACGTCGGCGATCTTGGGATTGCCGATCGAGAGGTCGGTGTAGGGGACGTTGAGACGAAGGATCTGCGATTTGTTCAACGGGACGATGAACTCACCGGCGTGACCCGGGGTCAGGATTTCCACCGTCACCGCCGGCTGCGCCGAGCTCCGAAAGGCAAGGACAACCGCCAGGAGCACGACGACGCCGAGCCCTAGCAGCAAAGACCGCGCAGCTTTATTTAAAGGAACCATAGTAGCCACCCCCGCTGGGTACAGTTCATATATTATTTTCTCAGCACGTTTACTTCCTGGACGGTTCGGTCACAGATGAACCGCCTCGCGCACGGAAGTCAATA
>JACZVL010000224.1 GCA_022572685.1 Pseudomonadota bacterium | reverse complement strand
CAAAACCCCGGGCACGCAGGTGCAGCATGCGGAGCCAAGCGTCCGCAAAACCGAGTCTTTCGGCGGGTATTCCATTCCAGCCATCCCGCTTGCTCCCGGTTCTGCCCGGGGTTTTGCCCCTGTTACCGAGATTCATCGAAATCTTACCTCTTGCGGCGGCGCGTGCCGATTGTCCGGCTTTTCACAGGTGAAGTCTTGTTTTTTTTTGACGTTACTGTTGCTTTCCGTAAAATTAGTACTTATATATAACGAGATTTCGAAACTAGGCAAGAAACCGAAATGACCGAGCAAGCCAAACCAAGTGAACTCTTGGCGTTGACCACGAATATTGTGGCCGCCCATGTCTCCAACAACTCGGTCGCGGTGGCTGATTTGCCGCGACTTATTCGGGAAATACATGACACGCTGGCCAGCGTCGGCGCGGGCGGCGGCCGCGAGAAGGAGCGCCCGACCCCGGCGGTTCCGATCAAGAAATCGGTCGCACCCGATTTCATCGTCTGCCTGGAAGACGGCAAAAAGCTGAAGATGCTGAAGCGGCACCTCAAGACGGCCTACAACATGTCGCCGGAGGACTACCGCGAGCGTTGGGGCCTGCCGGCGGATTACCCGATGGTGGCGCCCAACTATGCCAAGCAGCGCAGCAGGCTGGCCAAGCAGATCGGGTTGGGCACGCGGGGGCGCCGCAAGAAGTAACAATAGGCCCCATCCGAGGGTAGGGGGCGGGGTCTTTTCAGCTATACTCGAACGACAACGCATTCCGCGATCCTGGAGACATGACTTCGCAGCTCGAACGCCTCTGCGTCGAAAGGGGCTTGAAGATGACCGACCAGCGGCGCGTCATCGCCCGGGTTCTGTCGGAATCGAGCGACCATCCCGATGTCGAGCAGGTCCACAACCGGGCCACCAAGGTGGACCCGCGGATTTCGATTGCCACCGTCTACCGAACCGTAAAGCTGTTCGAAGAGGCGAACATCCTCGACCGCCACGATTTCGGCGACGGGCGCGCGCGTTACGAGGAGGTGCCGGAGGAGCACCACGATCACCTGATCGACGTGAATTCGGGCGAGGTCATCGAGTTTCGCGACGACGAGATCGAGCGCCTGCAGCGCGAAGCGGCCGCGCGGCTGGGATACCGCTTGGTCGGTCACAGGCTGGAGCTGTTCGCCGTGCGCGACACCGAGCGGGCCCGATCGGCCGGCCAGGCCGAGGCGCCCAGTGGGGCCGGGGGTGGGGCCGGGGGTGGGTCCGGCGCTCCGGCCGACGACGCGGCCTCCGGGCTTCCGTCGGGCCCGACCAAAGGCCCTTGATACGATTACCGGAAAGACCGGTCTCCTTGCATCGGGAGTGTGGCGTCATGACCCTGTTGGAAGCGAAGGTGGACAGGCTGGTCGACGTGAAATCGAACGCCCTTCATCTTCGCTTGGCCGAGACCGAGGAGGAGGTGGCGGCGGCCCAGGCCTTGCGTTACCGGGTCTTCTACGAGGAGATGTCGGCCAAGGCGACCGCCGAGATGGCGGCGGCCAAGCGCGACTTCGACGCCTTCGACAAGCACTGCGACCACATGGTGGTTTTCGACCGCGCGCGCGGCGCCGGACCCGAGGCGATCATCGGCACCTACCGGGTGATGCGGCGCGAGGCCGCCAAGCGCTGCGGCCGGTTCTATACCGCGGGCGAGTATGATATCGCGAACCTGCTCGCCTACCCGGGCGAGGCAATGGAGCTCGGGCGCTCCTGCATCGAGGCCGACCATCGCAGCGGCGGGACCATGCAGCTGCTGTGGCGCGGCATCGCGGAATACGTTCTGGCCCACGATGTCGGCCTGATGTTCGGCTGCGCCAGCCTGCCCGGGGTCGAGCCGGAGGCCTTGGCTTTGCCGCTTTCCTATCTCTATCACCATCACCTGGCGCCGCCCGCGCTCCGGGCCCGGGCCCTGCCCGAACGCCGCGTCGCCATGAACGTCATCCCGGTGGGGGATATCTCGCCGCGCCGCGCCCTGCATATGTTGCCGCCGCTTATCAAGGGCTATCTGCGCCTGGGCGGCTTCGTCGGCGAGGGCGCCGTGGTCGACCATGACTTCGGAACCACCGACGTCTGCGTCGTGGTCAAGACCGAGTGGGTCACGGACCGATACCTCCGCCACTACACCCGCGAGGCTCCCGCCACAGACGAGGATGCAACCTAAATAACATGGCTGCGGCGGTTTTCGGTTCCCCACTCAGAGCACTCGTCCGGCTTTTCGCCTACGGCAGCTTTACCTTGCTGCTGATGCCGGCGCAGGCGTTCGCCGTGCTGTTCGGTCTGAATTTCAACCGAACCCTGCCCATCTGGTATCATGAAAGGTGCTGCCGGATCATGGGATTCCGGGTCGAGGTGCGGGGCGAGAAGTCGACCGCCCACCCTACTTTGTACGCCTGCAATCACGTTTCCTACCTCGACATCATGGTCCTGGGCTCCCTGATCGAAGGCAGCTTCGTCGCCAAATCCGAGGTCGCGCGCTGGCCCCTGTTTGGCTGGCTGGCACGGCTCCAGCGCTCGGTTTTCATCGAGCGTCGCGGGCACAAGGTGGCCCAGCACCGGGACGAGCTCAATCAGCGCCTCGACAACGACGACGACCTGATTCTGTTCGCCGAAGGCACCAGCGGCGACGGCAATCAGGTGCTGCCGTTCAAGAGCGCCCTGTTCTCGGTGGCGGAACGCCGGCCGCACGACCGGGCGCTGGTGGTCCAACCGGTCTCGATCGCCTATACCCGGCTCGACGGCGTGCCCATGGGCCGTTACCTGCGGCCGCTGTTCGCCTGGTACGGCGACATGGAGCTGGGCAGCCATCTCTGGCAGGTGGCGGGACTCGGCTGGGCGACCGTGGTGGTCGAGTTCCACCCGCCGGTCACCATCGACGCCTTCGGCACGCGCAAGAAGCTGAGCGAATATTGCCAGGGCCAGGTCGCCGCCGGCATGTCCGCCGCGCTCTCGGGCCGGCCCCAGCGGCCGCCGCTCCCTATCCCGGCAGGAGTTTCGTCATCGAATATTTGACTTATGGTCCTATTCACGTATCGCTTGGGAACCGGACGGCCCCGAACGGCCCCGGACGGCCCCGAACGGCCCCGGGGCGGGGCCACGGGCCCGGGCCCGGGACGAAGGAATGAGTGAGGGGACCTTGACCAAGAAGCTGTACGTAAAGACCTACGGCTGCCAGATGAACGTCTACGATTCCGCGCGCATGGCCGACGTGCTGGCGCCGCTCGGCTACGTCGCGGTCGAGCGGCCCGAGGACGCCGACATGGTGATCCTCAACACCTGCCATATCCGGGAGAAGGCCGCCGAGAAGGTCTATTCCGAGCTCGGCCGCCTGCGCGCGCTGAAACGGGCCCGCGCCGAGGCCGGCGGGCGCATGACCATCGCGGTGGCCGGCTGCGTCGCCCAGGCCGAAGGTGCGGAGATCCTGCGCCGCGCGCCCCAGGTCGACCTGGTGTTCGGCCCCCAGACCTACCACCGCCTGCCGGAGCTGATCGCCCGCGCGGCGCGCGCGCAAGGCGGGGCCGGGAGCGGGGCCGGGGTGCTCGACATCGAGTTTCCGGTCGAGTCCAAGTTCGACCACCTGCCCGAGGCGGCGGCGCCCCAGGGCGTCTCGGCCTTCCTCTCGGTCCAGGAGGGCTGCGACAAGTTCTGCACTTTCTGCGTGGTGCCCTACACCCGCGGCGCCGAGCACTCGCGCCCGGCCGCCGATATCGTCGCCGAGGCCGAGCGCCTGATCGCCGGCGGCGCGCGCGAGATCACCCTGCTCGGCCAGAACGTGAATGCCTACCACGGGGCGGCGCCCAAGGGCGTGAGCGTGGGCGCGGGCACCGCCAGCTGGGGCCTGGGCCGGCTGATCCGCCGCCTGGCCGAGATCGAGGGGCTGGCGCGGCTGCGCTACACCACCTCCCATCCGCGCGATCTCGACGACGAGCTGATCGCCGCGCACGCGGAGGTGGCCGAGCTGATGCCCTATCTGCACCTGCCGGTGCAGTCCGGCTCGGACCGCATCCTCGAGGCCATGAACCGGGGCCACCGCGCCGAGGACTACCGGCGCAAGGTGGCGCGCCTGCGCGCGGCGCGGGCCGATCTGGCGCTGTCCTCGGACTTCATCGTCGGCTTCCCCGGCGAGACCGACCGCGATTTCGCCGACACCCTGGCCCTGGTCACCGAGATCGGTTTCTCCCAGGCCTACTCCTTCAAGTTCTCGGCGCGTCCCGGCACCCCGGCGGCGGCCATGGACGGTCAGGTGCCCGAGCCGGTCAAGGCGGAGCGCCTGGCGGCGCTCCAGGCGCTGCTCGCGGCCCAGCAG
>JACZVL010000036.1 GCA_022572685.1 Pseudomonadota bacterium | reverse complement strand
CGAACTCAGGCGCCGCCGCCGGCCGCCGCTCCGGGCACGCCCCGCCCCGGCGCCACCTGCGGATCGGGGATCGCTCCCCACCGCGGACCTGTCATGGGCCGGACTGTCACGGGCCGCGGCGCGGCCGCCCAGGCCACGATCCATATGGCTTTCCGCGCTCACCGGTTCCGAAGCGCGCTCCGGCCGGCGGGCTCCCCTCTGGCTGCTTGGCGCATGGCGGCACTCGATTCGATGGGCCTTCCGATGGCTTGTCGGCCGATGGCTTGCCGGCCGATGGCTTGCCGGCCGGTCCTAGCTGTCCTTATAGCGATATCCGACCCCGTAAAGGGTATCGATCTGGCCGAAATCGTCGTCGATCTCCTTGAACTTCTTGCGCAACCGCTTGATGTGGCTGTCGATGGTGCGGTCATCGACGTAGACCGATTCGCCGTAGGCGGCGTCCATCAACTGGTCCCGGTTCTTGACGTGACCCGGGCGCTGGGCCAGCGCCTTGAGGATCAGGAACTCGGTCACCGTGAGATTGATCGCCTCGCCCTTCCAGGTACAGAGATGGCGCAGCGGGTCGAGCATCAACTCGCCGCGGATGAGCGGCTTTTCCGCGCCCTCGGAACCGGCTTCCTCCTGGGCCGCCTGCTCGCGCCGCAGCAGCGCGCGGATGCGTTCGAGCAGCAGACGTTGGGAAAACGGCTTGGTGATGTAGTCGTCCGCGCCCAGGCGCAGGCCCAGGACCTCGTCGACCTCCTCGTCCTTGGAGGTCAGGAAGATGACCGGCAGGTTGGAGTTCTGGCGCAGCCGGGCGAGCAACTCCATGCCGTCCATGCGCGGCATCTTGATGTCGAGGATGGCGAGGTCGACCGGGTTGGCCGCCAGCCCGCGCAGCGCCTCGGAGCCGTCGGTATAGGTGCGGACCTTGAAGCCCTCGGCCTCCAGCGCGATGGAGACCGAGGTCAGGATGTTGCGGTCGTCGTCGACCAAGGCGATGGTGCTCTGCATGGCCAGCCCTTTTTGTCTCCCACCCAAGGCGATCAGCCGCCCGGCGTCACGGCGGCCAGTCTGGCCGCGGACTGTGGCGCTTTTGCGGCGCCGGCCCCGGCCCCGGTCACCATGGTCCTTAATGATTCCAGGCCGGTTTTCGCTTTCATATCAAAGGATAACAGAGCCAGCCCCAGACCGAAAGTCATGGCTCTCGCGATATCCGGAGGACCCGCCGGACATGAAATATGACGAACCTTGGAACCCTCACATGAGGGTGTATTATCGCCGGGCCTCTCGACCGGAGATCGCGCCGATGACCGCCGCCCAAGACCCGCAGATCTTTGGATTTCTGCTGGTGCCCAAGTTCGCCATGATGGCCTTCACCTCGGCGGTGGAGCCCCTGCGCGCGGCCAACCTGCTGAGCGGCAAGGAGCTTTACGACTGGCGCGTGATCACCCGCGACGGCCAGCCCCTGCCGTCCTCCAACCGCATCCGGTTGATGCCCGACGCCTCGATCGAGACCGTCGCGGAGACACTGAACCCCGGGGGCCCCGGGGGCCGGCTGGCCAGCGTGGTGGTCTGCGGCGGCATGGACGGGCAGTTGTACCAGGACCAGGCGGTGTTCGCCTGGCTGCGCCGCCTGGCGCGCCAGGGCGCGCGGGTCGGCGCGCTGTCGGACGGCAGCTACATCCTGGCCCGCGCCGGGCTGCTGGACGGCTACCGCTGCACCATCCACTGGAGCTGCCTGCCCGGCTTCACCGAGACCTTCCCCGAGATCGAGGCCAGCTCCGAGATCTACTGCATCGACCGCAACCGCTTCACCGCCTCCGGCGGCACCGCCTCCCTCGATCTGATGCTGCACATGATCGAGGTCGATCACGGCCGCGACCTGGCGGTTGCGGTCGCCGAGCAGTTCCTGCACGAGCGCATCCGCTCGGACCGCGACCGCCAGCGCATGCCGCTGCGCCTGCGCCTGGGGCTGAGCCACCCCAAGATCCTCGAGGCCGTGGGGCTGATGGAGGAGCACCTGGAGGAGCCGCTGTCCTGCGTCGAGCTGTCCGGGCGCAGCGGCCTCTCGACCCGCCAGATGGAGCGCCTGTTCCGCAAGTACCTGAAGCGCACGCCGCAGCGCTATTACCTGGAGCTGCGTCTGGAGCGGGCCCAGCGCCTGCTGACCCAGAGCAGCCTGCCGGTCATGGAGGTGGCGCTGGCCTGCGGCTTCGTCTCACCGTCCCACTTCGCCAAGTGCTACCGGGAGCAGTACAACCAGGTGCCCAAGAGCACCCGCCTCGGCGCCCCGCGGTCGGCGCCGGCCGGCGCCGGCGCCGTGGCCGCCGAATAGCGGCCAGGCCCAGAGCGAACCAAACGATGGCCGAGCCCGAGCAACCCCAGCCCGGCGTCACGGTGCGCCGGCTGGTGCGCGGCGCCGAACGGGCGACCCTGGCCAGCGCGCTGGCGCGCGACGGCAGCGGCCGGCCCTACGCCTCCCTGGTATTGAGCGCCTGCGACCACGACGGCAGCCCGCTGCTGCTGCTCTCCGATTTAGCCGATCACAGCAAGAACCTGGCGACCGAGCCGAAGGCCGCGCTGTTGTTCGACGGCACCGCGGGCCACGACGATCCCCTGACCGGGCCGCGCGCCAGCCTGCTCGGCGAGATCCGGCCGGTGACGGACAAGGCCCTCGCCGCGCGCCTCGAGGCGCGCTACCTGGCCCGCCACCCAGGCGCCGAAGCCTACGCCGGCTTCGCCGACTTCCGGCTCTACCGCATGACCGTGGAGAGCGCCCACCTGGTCGCCGGCTTCGGCCGCATCCATTGGCTGGCGGGCCCGGAGGTGCTGTTCGACACCGCCGGTTGCGGCGCGCTCGCCGAGGCCGAGGCGGATATCGTCGCCCACATGAACGCGGACCACGGCGCGGCGCTCGGCCTGATCGCCGCGCACGTCCTGGGCCTAAGGGGGCCGGAGGAGAGCGGCGGCTGGGTCATGACCGGGATCGACCCCGAGGGCTTCGACCTGCGAGACGGGGGGTGCCTGGCCCGCGCCGACTTCGCGGCGCCGCTGGGCGACGCCGGGGCCGCGCGCGCCGCCCTGGTCGCCCTGACCCGCAAGGCGCGGGGCTTATCCCTAGAATCCTCAGGGATATCAGGGTAATTCCAGGGCGATTCCCGTCTGGCATCCCAGGCCCGGATGCGCTAACTGTGGAACGGGGCCCCTGGGATACTGGGAGAGAGCGCGTGACCAACCTGGGACCGGTCGTCAGCCGCCACGGACTCGAGCGGCACGGAATTCGCAACTTCACCGCCGCCCATTGGAACTTGGCCGCGCCGGCGCTGGTCCGGCACGCCTTGAGGCGGGGCGAGGGCGCCCTCGCCGAGGGCGGCGCCTTGGTGGTGCTCACCGGCCCGCACACCGGACGCTCGCCCAAGGACAAGTTCATCGTCGAGGAGGCCTCGACGCGGGACGACATCTGGTGGGGCGAGGTCAACGTCGGGATTTCGGAACCAAGCTTCGAGCGGCTCCACGCCAAGGTGGTTTCCTACTTTCAGAACCGCGAGCTGTTCGTTCAGGACGTGTTTGCCGGCGCCGATCCGGAGTACCGGCTCTCGGTCCGCGTGGTCAGCGAGAGCGCCTGGCATTCGCTGTTCGCGCACAACATGTTCATCGGGCCCGGCCCCGACGCGCTGGCCGACTTCGAGCCCGAGTTCACGGTGCTGCACGCGCCTTACCTGGAGGCCGATCCGGAGACCGACGGCACCCATTCCGGCACCTTCATCGTGGTCCACTTCGCCCGCCGCCTGATCCTGGTCGGCGGCTCGGTCTATGCCGGCGAGATCAAGAAGTCGATCTTCTCGGTGCTCAACTATCTGCTGCCGGCGCGCGGCGTGCTGCCGATGCATTGCGCCGCCAACATCGGCCCCCGGGGCGCGGCGGACGACACGGCGATCTTCTTCGGCCTGTCGGGCACCGGCAAGACCACGCTCTCGGCGGACGGTTCGCGGCGCCTGATCGGCGACGACGAGCACGGCTGGTCGGACAGCGGCGTGTTCAACTTCGAGGGCGGCTGCTACGCCAAGGTGATCCGCCTGTCCGCGCGGGCCGAACCCGAGATTCACGCCACCACCCGGCGCTTCGGCACGATCCTGGAGAACGTGGTTCTGGACGAGGCGACCGGCAAGCTCGACCTGGACGACGACCGCTACACGGAGAACACCCGGGCCAGCTATCCGCTCGACTTCATCCCCAACGTGCGCGCGTCCGGCCGCGGCGGCCATCCCAGGAACGTGGTCATGCTGACCGCGGACGCCTTCGGCGTGCTGCCGCCGATCAGCCGCCTGAGCGCCGAGCAGGCGATGTACCATTTCCTTTCGGGCTACACCGCGCGCATCGCCGGCACCGAGAAGGGCCTGGGCAGCGAGCCCCAGGCGACCTTCTCGACCTGCTTTGGCGCGCCCTTCATGCCGCGCCATCCCTCGGTCTACGCCGAGCTGCTGGGAGATCGGATCGCGAAGACCGGCGCCGACTGCTGGCTGGTCAACACCGGCTGGAGCGGCGGTTCCTACGGGGTCGGCGCGCGCATGCGCATCGACCATACCCGGACCCTGGTGCGCGCGGCGCTCGACGGCAGGCTGGCCAAGGTCGCGACCGCGACCCACCCGACCTTCGGCCTGGCGATGCCCGAGGCCTGCCCGGACGTGCCGACCGAGGTGCTCGATCCCAAGCGGACCTGGGCCGACAAGCAGGCCTACGACCAGACCGCGCGCGAGCTCAGCGCCCGCTTCGAGACCAACTTCAAGCAGTTCGAGCCCTACGTCACCGACGCCGTCAAGGCCGCCGCCATCCACGCCGCGGTCTGAGGTCCGGGCCGTCGGCCTCGCGTTCGACGGCGACCGGGGTCGCGACGGTAACCTCCTCGCCCCAGGTGCTGGCCCGCGCGCCGAACGGCAGGACGCGGGATCCGCTTCGACACGGCCTCGTGGATAATTGGCCAAGCCGACCCGACCACGTCCCCACCGGCCCAACAACAACAGAAGCGATCGATTCAGTTTGTTATCGACACCCCCGGGGGGGGGCGCGCAAATCCATGGCGCGGGGCGGAGCGGGGCGCTATGTTCCGGACCCAAAGGATCCTACTCTGTCGGAGGCGGAAATGAACGAAGACATATTCAACATGGAGCTGCGCAAGCTGCTCAAGAAGGTCGGCGTCACCTCGCAGCGCGAGATCGAACAGGCGGTGCGCGATGCCCTGGACTCCGGCAAGCTGACCGGCAACGAGACCCTCAAGGCCAAGGTTCGGATCTCCATCGAGGGCCTCGACCTCGACTACGAGATCACCGGCGACATCGCGCTGGTCTAGGCGCCGGCCATTTTCCGGCCGGGCGACTTCCGCCTGCCTACTGCCGCGGCGCCCCTGCCTACTGCCGCGGCGCCATGGAGAAGGGCAGGCCGTTGAGCAGCACGTCGCCGGCCGGGGTGACCACGATCTCGAGGCGGTCGACGGGCCTGCCGTCCGGGCCCGGCTCGCGTTTGGCCATGCCTTTCAGCAGTATCAGGAACAACATGTCGCCTTTCACGTCGGCAGCGGCGGCGATCATCTCGTCGAGCCCGCCGATGGTGAGGTCGAGGCGCCCGCGCACGCCGATCGCGGTCGCCGGGTCGATGTGAAACGCGCCCTCGGCGCGCACGCGGCCGCTCGGCGTCTCGACGTCGAGGCGGTCGAGCCGCAGCACCGTGCCGGCCTGGTTGACGGCGGCCAGAAGCTCGGCGCCCATGGCCTCGACGATGGCCTCGGTATCGGGGCCTTGCTCCCCGGCCGCGGCGCTCAGCATCAAGCCGTTCAAGACGCTGCGCCACCAGACCCGGACCGGAAAGCGCTCGACGCTGGCGATCAGGCCCAGGTTCTCGGGCGTCAGGGCCTGCAGGGGGTTGACCGAACCGCCCCCCGCGCCCCCCGCGCCGCCCCCCGCGCCCCTGGGCAGGATCGTGCGGGCGCCGGTCATGCGCAGGCCCAGGCTGCCGTAGCCGAGCGCCAGGTGCAGGTCGCCGCCGGCCAGGTCGAGCTCCATCTCGTCGAGGTGGAAGCGCGGCTGCTGGGCCGCGTCGAGGGTGCTCAGATCGGTTACCTTGATCCGCTCGATGAAGCCCTGGGGCAGGATATTGACCGCTTCCAGGCCTTTCAGGATCGCCGCGATCCGGTCCCGGTCCGGCGGCGCCTCGCGGTTACCGGCCTCTTCGAGCGCCTCGCTCAAGGCCTGCATGCCCGCCAGGTCCTGGCCGTGGGCCCGGTAGTCGACCAGGATTTCGCCGATCCGCAGGGTGCCGACCGCGGGATCGATCGCGCGCAGGCCGGCGGCGCGGACCTCGCCCTCCATGTCGGTCAGGCCGTCGCCGCGGGTCACGGTCCGGTTGACGGCGGTGAACCGGCCGATGGCGAAGCCCAGGCTCTTCTCGGGGACCACCACCTCGAATCGGTCCACCGCCATGTCGAAGTCGAGGAAGCTGCGCAGCGCCGTCGACCAGACCCCGGACAGGCGCTCGAGGCCATAGTTGATGAGCACGATCTTTTCGTCCGCGTCATCGACGATCGCCGCCCGGGAGGCGGTGGTCACCTCGGAGACCCGGTAGCGGCGGCCGCCGGCGCCCCCACCCCCGCTCGCACCGGGCGGCGCTTCAGCCAGGGTGAAGGCCAGGTCGCCGAGCTCGAGCCGGCCGCCGAGATCGGGCAGCGGCAAGGCCAGATCGGCGATCCTGACCCGGACCGCGGCGCCCTGGGCCACGGTCTCGACGCCGGTAAACAAGAACGACTCGGTGCCGTAAGCGGTGAGGCCGCGGTTGAGCGCCGCGATGATATCCTGGCGCAGGGCGTCCGGATCGAGCGCCCGGGCCGCCGGCGCTGCCGCGGAGATCAGGCCCAGGGCCAGGCAAACGGCGATCAGAAAGCGGCGCATGGAATCATCGTCCCAGGTTGGTGACGCGCGAGTTATAGAACCACCGGCTTGCCGATTCGTTGATAATCCTAGCGCGGAAAGGCCGGCGGCAGGGCCAGGCCCTTCTCGGCCATCACCCGGCGCAGGCGGTCCGGATAGTCGGTGATGATGCCGTCGACGCCCAGATCGATGAGCGCGGCCATGTCGGCCGGCTCGTTGACGGTCCAGACCACGACCTTGAGGCCGAGGTCGTGGGCCGCGCGCAACTCGGCCGCGCGTAAGTTCCGGAAGTAGGGCGACCACACGGCCCCGCCCGCGGCCCGGATCGCCGCCGGTGCCGAGCCCCCGAAGCTGTCGAGGTCGAGGCCGGCGGTCCAGGGCGAGACCCCGGGCCGGCCACGCTCCAGGTTGTCCAGCCAGCGCGCCTCGGCGCTCAGATAGACCGTGGCGATCCCGGGTGCGAGCTCCTGGAACGCCGCGAGCCCGCGCCAGTCGAAGGACTGCACCGTGGCGCGCGCCCCGACCCCGGCCCGTTCCAAGGCCTGGGCCAGGACGGCGGCGAAGGCCGCGGGCGCAAGGGTTTCTTCGGGCGCGAGCGGCGAGGTCTTGATCTCCAGGTTGTAGCGCATGGCGCCGCCCGAGCGCGCCTCGGCGAACGCGAGCACTTCGGCGAGCGTGGGGATCGCGACCCCGTCCAGGCCGCGCTGTTCGGGGAAGCGCTGCGCCACCTTGCCGCCGGGCCGGGCCCGGCCGATGTCGTAGGCGGCGAGCTCGGCGCGGCTGAGCTCGACGATCGCCGGCGCCGGCGCGATCAGCCAGGCGCCGTCCGGGCCGCGGGTGCGCGCCGGGTCGAGCCGCCGGTCGTGATGGACCACCACCACGCCGTCGCGGGTCACGGCGAGGTCCATCTCGAGCGTGGTCACGCCGAGCGCCAGCGCGGC
Organism: Pseudomonadota bacterium; assembly: GCA_022572685.1. Taxonomy (GTDB): domain Bacteria; phylum Pseudomonadota; class Alphaproteobacteria; order Kiloniellales; family J153; genus JACZVL01. Next base: position 11,781 of record JACZVL010000036.1, on the reverse strand, counting down.
TTCGAAGCCGGGCAGGCTGTTCTCCGGGTAGTGCCCGCGCGCCCCGCGATGGCCCTGTAGGTCGAAGGCGGGCAGATCGAAGATGGGGGAGTCGGCGGGCAGGGGGGCGGGCAAGGCGGCGGGTCCGATGGCAGTCAGGAGGCCGGTCAACGCGAGCCGGGCGAACGTGCGCCCGGAGAGCTTGCGGAGCTTCCTCACACCCGGCGCTGGACCATCAGCTTCTTGAGCTCGGCGATGGCCTTGCCGGGGTTGAGCCCTTTGGGGCAGGTCTTGGTGCAGTTCATGATGGTGTGGCAGCGGTACAGCCGGAACGGATCCTGCAGCTCGTCGAGGCGCTCGCCGGCGGCCTCGTCGCGGCTGTCGGCGACCCAGCGGTAGGCCTGCAAGAGAATCGCGGGCCCGAGATAGCGCTCGCTGTTCCACCAGTAGCTCGGGCAGGCGGTCGAACAGCAGAAGCACAGGATGCACTCCCAGAGGCCGTCGAGCTTGGCGCGCTCCTCCGGGCTCTGGAGCCGCTCGCGCTCCGGCGCCGGGGTCGCCGACTTGAGCCACGGCTCGATCGAGGCGTACTGGGCGAAGGCCTGGGTCAGGTCCGGCACCAGGTCCTTGACCACCGGCATGTGCGGCAGCGGGTAGACCTTGATGTCGCCCTTGACCTCGCTGAGGAACTTGGTGCAGGCGAGCGTGTTGGTGCCGTCGATGTTCATGGCGCAGGAGCCGCAGACCCCCTCGCGGCAGGAGCGCCGGAAGGTCAGCGTCGAATCGACCTCGTCCTTGATCTTGATCAGCGCGTCCAGGACCATCGGTCCGCAATCGGCGAGGTCGAGCTCGTAGGTGTCGAGCCGCGGGTTCCGGCCGTCGTCCGGGTTCCAACGGTAGACCTTGAAGCGGCGCGGGTTCTTGGCGCCCGCCGCCGCCGCGTGGCTCTTGCCTTTCTGGACCCTGGAGTTTTTCGGCAGGAGAAACTCGACCATGCGTCAGTTCCGTCTCTGGTATGCGCGGCGCGGTTCTCGAACGCTTGGCTTATGCCGCATAGCGAAGAATCTCCAATTCCGCACCGTTCTTGACCGCCTCCTCGGCGCGCGCCATCACCTTATCCGAGACCTTGTCCGAGAGGTAATACTCGCCACAGTTCTCGCAGACCTCGGCGGGGACGTTCTTGGTCACGATAATCGTCTCGCCGCGTTGCAGCGTCACCGTCGCCTCTCCAGGCCGGGTGTCCCCATGTCGGCATAAAACGCAGCGCATCAGAAAACCTTCATCATCTGTCGAGTGTTCCAACTCCAACACTTCGTACCTGTTGGGCGGAAGAAAGATTCACCACAGAGACACAGAGGCACGGAGAAGGAACGAAAGAACCATGAAGATACCACACCATGAAAGAATACCTGGTTTGCGCGCTTCGCGCGCCTAATCGCTCTTCGTATCTTGGTGGCTCATCGATTATTTTCTCTGTGCCTCTGTGCCTCTGTGCCTCTGTGGTGAGTCTTTTCTTCGTGCCTTCGTGGTGAATCTCCAGCGGCCGACATCGGGAACCTTTGTTTGGAAACACAACACTAGTACACCCGCGCCTTGGGCGGGAAGGACTGGATTTCGTTGGTCATCGGCTGAAGCTGCACCGGGCGGTAGTCGATGCGCACCTTGCCGTCCGGGTCGCACCAGCTCAAGGAATGCTTCATCCAGTTCTCGTCGTCGCGCTCGGGGAAGTCCTCGCGCGCGTGCGCCCCGCGGCTCTCCTCCCGGTTGGCGGCCGAGGCCATGGTGACCACGGCCTGATACATCAGGTTGTCGAGCTCCAGCGCCTCCACCAGATCGGAGTTCCAGATCAGCGAGCGGTCCGAGACCTTGAGGTCGCCGCGCCTGGCCCAGGCCCGGCCCAGCTTGTCGACGCCTTGGTCCAGGGTCTCGCCGCTGCGGAACACGGCGGCGTGTTCCTGCATGGTGCGCTGCATCTCCTCGCGCAGCATGGCGGTCGGGGTGGCGCCATCGGCGTGGCGCAGCCTGTCGAGGCGGTCGAGCCCCGGCTCGTCGGCATGGGGCGGCAGCGGCATGTGGGTCTCGCCCGGCTGGATCAGCTCGGCGCAGCGCAGGGCCGCGGCGCGCCCGAACACCACCAGATCGAGCAGCGAGTTGGAGCCCAGGCGGTTGGCGCCGTGGACCGAGACGCAGGCCGCTTCCCCGATCGCCATCAGGCCCGGCACCGCCACGCCCTTGGCGCCGTTGGTGTTGGTCACCGCCTCGCCGGTGTAGCGCGCCGGCACGCCGCCCATGTTGTAGTGACAGGTCGGCAGCACCGGGATCGGCTCCTTGGAGACGTCGACGCCGGCGAAAATGCGCGCCGATTCGGCGATCCCCGGCAGGCGCTGCTGGATCAGCTCGGGGTCCAGGTGCTCGATGTGCAGGTGGATGTGGTCCTGGCGCGCGCCGACGCCCCGGCCCTCGCGGATCTCGACGGTCATGGCGCGGCTGACCACGTCGCGGCTGGCCAGGTCCTTGGCGCTGGGCGCATAGCGCTCCATGAAACGCTCGCCCTCCGAATTGGTCAGGTAGCCGCCCTCGCCGCGCACGCCCTCGGTGATCAGGCAGCCGGCGCCGTAGATGCCGGTCGGGTGGAACTGCACGAACTCCATGTCCTGCAGCGGCAGGCCGGCGCGCAGCACCATGCCGCCGCCGTCGCCGGTGCAGGTGTGGGCGCCGGTGCAGGAGAAATAGGCGCGCCCGTAGCCGCCGGTCGCCAGGATCACCATCTTGGCGCGGAAGCGGTGGATGGTGCCGTCGTCCAGGTTCCAGGCGACCACGCCGCGGCAGGCGTCGTCCTCCATCATCAGATCGATGGCGAAGTACTCGATGAAGAACTCGGCGCGGTGGCGCAGGCTCTGCTGGTACAGCGCGTGCAGGATTGCATGGCCGGTGCGGTCGGCCGCCGCGCAGGTGCGCTGGGCGATGCCTTCGCCGAACTTGGTGGTCATGCCGCCGAACGGGCGCTGGTAGATCTTGCCGGCCTCGGTGCGGCTGAACGGCACGCCGTAGTGATCGAGCTCGACCACCGCGGCCGGCGCCTCCTTGACCATGTACTCGATGGCGTCCTGGTCGCCCAGCCAGTCCGCGCCCTTGACCGTGTCGTAGGCGTGCCAGCGCCAGTCGTCCGCGCCCATGTTGCCGAGCGCCGCCGAGATGCCGCCCTGGGCCGCCACGGTGTGGCTGCGGGTCGGGAACACCTTGGTGATGCAAGCGGTCTTCAGGCCCGCTTCGGCCAGGCCGAGGGTCGCGCGCAGGCCCGCGCCACCGGCGCCGACCACGATGACGTCGTGGGTGTGATCGACGATCTCGTAGGCTTGCACCACCAGCCTAGGCTCCGAACAGGACCGTGAGCACGGCCAGCACCCCGGTCAGGCCGAGCACGAGCGAGAGCCCGCCCACCGCGATCAAGGCGGCCAGCTTGGCGCCTTCGTGATGGACGTAGTCCTCGATCACCACCTGAAGGCCGAGCGCGCCGTGATAGAAGGTCGCGACGATCAGCAGCACCAAGAGGCTGGCCGACACCGGCGCGGCAATCCAATCGCGCGCGCTCGCATGATCGGCGCCGGTCAGCCCGACCAGGGCGGCCACGAACCACAACGCCAGCGGCACCAGCGCGAGCGCGGTCATGCGCTGGGCCCACCAATGGCCGACTCCCTCCCGGGCCGAGCCGAGCCCGCGGACCCGCCCGAGCGGCGAACGCATCGACATGCTAGAGGCTCCCCCTGGCGGCGTAGCCGGCGGCCCAACTGATCAAGGTGAGGACCAGCGTCGCGACGATCACCGCCCAGCCGGAGCGGTACACCGCCGGCAGCTCGAGCAGGAACCCCGCGTCCCAGAACAGGTGCCGGATGCCGTTGCACAGGTGATAGAACAGCGCCACCGACCAACCGAACAGCAGCAACCGGCCGAGCACCGAGCCGATCAGCCCCTGGGCGGTGTCGTAGGCCGCCGGCCCGGAGGCGACCGCGACCAGCCAGTAGACCAGCAGCAGCGTGCCGAACGCCAGGGCCACCCCGGTCATGCGGTGGACGATCGAGAGCACCGAGGTCAACTGTGGCCGATACACCTGCAGGTGCGGGGACAGCGGCCGGTCCTGGGCGGGCATCAACGGGCCTCCACGGAGGCGGAAAGTAGCGCGCGCCGGTCACCAAGGCCGCGGGCGTCGCGGCCGATTCGGCGCGGCTTTTCGTGATGTAGACCGCGACGCGGGACAAGTCAACTTGACCTCCGAGCGGGTCTGCCGGGGCGGCGCGCCGCAAGCTCCCATGTCGTGGCCGCGTTCGGATTGTGATCGATTGCGCCGCCATTCCACAAGATGTTGTGGGCACGACCCCAGTCCCCCAGGAGTTCACAGGAAATGTGGATAACTCTGTGGGCGGACTGTGGGGGATATGTGAAATAAAACCGAATCCATGCACAAGAATTTCACACGGTTACAAATTTCTCGCTTGTCCGTTTTCTTGAATGGCGCGACGCTTACTTGTCACGCGAAAGCGCCGGATCGTCGGCCGGCGTGAACCGCTCCCCGGGCATGGGCCCTCGGGCCCCGGGTTCGGTGGGGGTGGTCCACGCGGCAAACGGCGAACCGGAGAGTGGCGGTCCCGGTACCCGGGGTCGCGGCTCGGCGGCGGGGGCGGGATGCGGCCCTGGCTTCGTTCCGCCGCCGGCTCGAAGGGTTCGGTAGGCCTGCGCGCCTCCGTGTTCTTCGGCGCGGAGCGCCGCTCTCTCCCTGCGTGGGAGCGGCGTTTCGATCCGGGTTGGCGGGGCTCCTCCGGGAGCTTCGCGAGGGGCGGCCGCTGCCGGGCTCACCCGAGCCTTGGAAGCGGTGCCTGAAGCACCTTCGGGGTGTTTTCAGGCGGCCTCGATTGGGATGGGTCCTCCGCGATCTTCTCCCCGGCCCGGCCAGCGCTTCAGGCGCATGTGGCGAGGCTTGCCTTGGGGCTTGCCGTGCCGCCCGCGCCCGACGCCGGCGCCGAAGGCTTCGGATGTTGGTTTGCCCGTATCCGTCGAGCGGGGACGCGGCCCCGTCAAGGGGCCGCCGATCCTCTCGCGGTCGGCGCCCTATCGCCAGGTTCGGCGCCACCGCCCGAGGCGCGGCGATCCCTCCGCTCGGCCTTCGCGCGGCTGAGCCGGCCACGGCTCACGAGGCGTCGGGCCGTGCCCCGCCCAGGGCACGGAGCAGCGGGCATCCTCCCCCTGCACCCGGCGCCTCGTTCTATTGGGAATCGGCTCGAACGCCTGGCCGGAAGAGGGGCGCGCGTCGTCATGGAGGTTCGACTGACCGGCTACGCGCCCGGCGACATCGGCCGGGTGGTCGCGCTTCACGCCGACTATTACGCCGCCCGCTGGGGCTTCGGCCGCGCCTTCGAGGCCAAGGTGGCCCAGGAGCTGGGCGCGTTCCTGGATGGTTTCCGCGAGGGCGCGGACGGCTTCTGGGCCGCGCGCGCAAAGGGCGCGGCAGAGGACGCGGCAGGGGACGCGGCAGGGGGCGCGGCAGGGGGCGCGCTCGCCGGCAGCCTGTCGATCCAGGGCCGGGATGCCGATGCCACCGGTGCCCGGCTGCGCTTTTTCATCACCGACCCCGCCTATCAGGGCCGGGGCGTGGGCGCCAAACTGATGGACGCGGCCATGGCGTTCTGCGATCGGGCCGGCGTCGCGCGGGTCTGGCTCACGACCTTCGAGGGTCTGGACCCCGCGCGCCGGCTCTACGAACGCCATGGATTCCGGCTGATCGAAACCCACCTGGGCGACCAGTGGGGCCGCGAGGTCCGGGAACAGACGTTCGAACGGCTGCGCTGAGGCCGATCCGCCGACTTTCGGGAGTGGGGTTCCTGTGCGGTGCGATCAATGCACCGCGTAACCGAAAGGGAGCCAGAGGCAGACCCGGGTGCCGCGGCCTTCCTCGGTCTCGATCTCAATGCCGCCGCCGTGCTGTTCCATGATCTGCTTGACCACCGGCAGGCCCAGGCCGACCCCGAAGCCCTTGGTGCTGAACAGCGGCTCGAAGATCCTGTCTCGTACATCCGGCGCCATGCCCGGGCCGCTGTCCTCGAAATACACCTCGATCCGGCCGCCCTGTTTCTGTGTCCGCACGGTGAGAAGATGCTCGCCCGGCCTGTCATCGTCCGTGCCATGGTCCAGCATAGCCTGGCAGGCATTGTCGAAGACGTTTATCACCGCGCGGCGCAGGCGGTCCGGATCGAAGGAGATGGACACCCCCGGCAAGGTGAAAATTTGTTCGATGCGGACCCCGCTGGGCGGTACCTGTTCCCCGAGCACGCTCGCCAGCCAGCGATCGATCGGCATGGGCTCCGGTTCGAGCCCCGAGATGCGGGTGAAGTCGAGAAGTTCATCGATGATCCGGTCGCAGCGCACCACGGCGCGTTCTATCCGCTCCAGCGCGCGCGCCGCGCGCGGCTCCCGGTTTGCCAGAGCATTGTGCAAGATGAAGGACGATGTGCGGATCACCCCAAGCGGATTGCGCAGCTCGTGGCTCACCGTTGCGGTTAACTGTCCCAGCGTCGAAAGGCGCTCGTTCCGAAGAAGGGTGTCCTGCGCCGCCCGCAGCTCTGCCGTGCGGTCCTCGACGCGTTGCTCGAGCTCCTCGTTGAGCTGGTTGATCTTTTCTTCCACCCGTATGCGTTCGGCGATTTCATCGGTCAGGCTTGCGTTGACCTCGCTCAGTTTCGCCGTGCGCTGTTCGACCAGATGCTCCAGGTCCTCGTATGAATGCTGCAAGCCATCGGCCATCTTATTGAACGCTGCCGCTAACTGGCCGATCTCGTCAGATCCGCCGATGGGAACGCGGCGGCTCATGTCGCCGGCACGAAGCGTTCGAGCGACCTCGGCGATGCGCATGAGCGGGCTTGCCAGCCTCTTGGCCATGTAATGGGCCACCAACAGCGCGAACAAAAGCAGGGCGAGGCCGGTTATGACGATCAGGGCCCAGGTCTGCCTGATCTGGCTCGTCAACTCGGCCTTCTCGATTTCGACAAGAAGGCCCAGGTTTCCTTTCGGCAGCCAGCGATAGATGCCGATTACACTGATGCCGCGAGGGTCCAGATAGGCGGTGCTGCCGTCCTGCCCGGACAGGGCACGGCGCACGCCCTCGCTTTCCGCAACGGCGCGCAATGGGTCGCTCTCGATGTTCGACGGTGACGTGACGTAAAACCCGTAGGCATCCACCAGATAGGCCGTACCGGTTTCCCCCAAGCCGGCACGGCTGCTCAGAGCCGTCGCCAGATCGGACAGGTTCATCTCCACCGCAACCACGGCCAACAAACTGCTATCGTTGTCACGCAACGGCGCACTGACCACGAGCACCGGGGTTTCGCGGCCGAGGGAATACAGCACCGGACTTGCGTGCAGGCCCTGTTGTCCTGCGCGGAAGTAGCCTTCGTCTCCGCGGTCGCGGCCCTCCAGCGCCGGGTCTGTCGAGAGCAACACTTGCCCGCCCGTGGCATGCAACAGCGAGATCGACCACACAGATGGGAAGATCGCGGCGATCCCGCGAAGCTCGGCGTAAAGATCGCGCCTGGCCAGGTTGCCCTCTTCTGCATCTCCCGAGTCCAACAGCGTGCGCAATCTGTTGCGCGTGTCCCGCAGGATGGAGACCAGCTGAGCCACTTCGCGCCCTTGGTTGAGCCATCGACGAACCTGCACGGTTTTCAGATCGGCGACCGTCTTCAAGCGCCCGGTCACGCTGTCCGTGATAGAAATCTGCGCGTTGGGAAGGGCGAAGCCCGCCGCAAGTACGAGCGGGACCACCGCCAACGCGAACAGCGCGACGAACAGCCGGCGTTGGAAGGTCAGGGTTGGTATGGCTCTATTCCTCGACGGCCGACTCGAAAATCCTGGTGGTGCATATCTCTTCGGCGGTAGCCTTGATGTTCTCTAACAGGGTATGCGCGCGCCAATTCGTGCAGTCGATGGCGCCCAGACGGGTTCCAGGCGGACGAATCAGCGGGATGGTTGCGTTGAACGAGGCTAGGTAGAAGTCGCGCTCGGCGGCCATCTCGGGATAGAGCGCCAGCATCGCGTCCACGGCTTTTGTCGGATTTTCCAGCGCCCAGGCCCAGCCGCGCAGGCTGGCGCGCAAGAAGCGTGTGGCCCGATCTGGATCATCCTCCAATGCCTTTCGGTTGGTGTAGACCGTTAAGGCAACACCGCGGAAGCCGTATTCGTGCAGTGGAAAGGTGACCAGGTCGAGCCCCTTCTGGCGCGCCCGGACAACCTCATCGTTGATGAAGCCGGCCCAGACCTCGACCTCGCCCTCGAAGAAGGGCGTCATGTCGAACCCGCCGTCAACCGGCTCGATGTCGGCCAGCGAAAGATCCGCTTGGGCGAGAAATTGCTGCAAGAGCCCGCGCCAAGTTTCGTTCTTGACGACCACGCGTCGTCCGCGCAGATCGGCCGGCGTGACGATCCCCGAATCGGCCCGGGCGAAGAAGGTCCCGGGACCGAACTTGTTGAAATTGGCGATGGCGGTTACCGGGACCCCGCGCCCCTGGGCTTGCACCAGCGACAGACCGGCCGCGCTGAAATCGAGATCTCCGGCGCCGACCCGGTCGAAGACGCTGTTAGTTTCACCTGGGTCCGACAGCGGTTCGATGGTGACCGCCAGACCTTCCTCCGAATAGTAACCCTGGCTCTGGGCAACATAGAAACCCAGGAAGTCGACGCCATGCTCCCAGTTGAGCTTGAGGCTAATCGACGTCGGTTCGTCCGATTCGCCGCACCCGGCCAGGATCGAGACCAACAAGAAGGCGAGTCCGAGAAGTCGACAACGTTGTTTGGTCATGGTTGGTTGCCCGTTCGCGGTTTGCGCGTGATGGGAGGGGATCCCGGGAAGGCAATAATTCCGGGACCTGTTCGGCGCGTTCTCCCCGTGCCGTTGGTGGCATCCGCGCCACCAAGCAGGCGCCCGCCAACCTGCGCCGATGTTAGCGGGTCATGCCGATATAGATCCCTATCGTGTGATCGTGTCCCGGAGTTGACGTGTCGGGCAATGGGTTGGCCATGCCGATCCTGGCCTGCCTCGGTGGCTGGCTCGAATCCGCCCTGGGCATGGCCTTCCGGCCGGGATTGGCGCATACGAAACGCCACGCCTAGCCTCCCTGCATTTTTCGAAACAGTTAGATCAACTATATACTCATAGTATTAACGGGCTGTTAACCATAAAATATTTGGTATTTGTAGCAAGATATGTAGAAGTACTTATATTTCTCCAATCTATTATTGTCCAAGAAATGCAATCTATACTAGTATGCTGCGGCTATCGAAAGGCCGATCGACCGAGGGGAAATGTCGCCATTGGCGGGGAGGCGACAATACGTGAGGTTGACCGGTGTCCCTAGCTTGGCCGTAGATCAATCGTCCGGCCAGACCACCGTCGCCGCGGCGAGCTCGGGCCAGCCGATCGGCGCGCCGGCTTTCTCGGCGGCTTCCCGCGCGGGCAGGCGCTGGTCCCACAAGGCGGCGATGAAGCGCCGGCCCGTGGTCGCGGCGGATTGGTCCGAGGCCAGCCAGCGCACCGGCGGCACCATCACCTCCGGCCGCAGCATCTTGTCCCGGTTGATGCCGGATTCCTCGGCGATGAAGGCGGTGTCGGTGGGCCCGCCGGGGACCACCACGTTGACCGTGACGCCGCTGCCCTCCAGCTCCTTGGCCCAGACCGCCGAGGCGGCTTCCAGCGCCGCCTTGGTCGCGCCGTAGGGCAGCACCCGCAGCATGGTGAAGAAGCTGGTGGTGTTGTTGATCACCCGGCCCCAGCCGCCCGCCCGCATGCCGGGCAGGACCGCGCGCAGCATGAGCATCGAGCCGGTAAGATTGACCGCGAAGAAGCGCGACCACAGCTCCGGCGTCACCTCGGCCACGCCGGGCAGCCGGCGCTCGGCGTCGGGACGGATCGAGCTCGGCCCGATGCCGGCGTTGTTGATCAGAATCTCGACCGGCCCGAAGGCCTCGACCGCGACCCCGACGGCGGCCTCGACCGCCGCTTCATCGGACACATCGGCGACCACGGCGAGCGACTCCCCCGCGGTGTCGCGCAAGGCGTCCCGGGCGCGCTCGGTCGCGGCCGCGTCGCTGTCGATCAGCGCGACCCGGTGGCCGTCCGCCAAAAGGCCGCGCGCCATCGCCAGCCCCAGGCCGCCGGCGCCGCCGGTAACGATCGCCGTTCTTGCGGTCATGTCTTGCGAGTCCGTCCGGTTTCCAGTCGGCTCTAGCGCCGCGGCATGAGCACGGTGTAGTCGAGCTCGAGCACCACGGCGGGGTCCGGATTGCGGTCCGGGCCGAGAAGCGGAAATTCCGCGCAAGGCCGGTCCTTGGTGGCGACGGTACGCAGGCGCAGCGCGCCCACGTCGCTGCGGCCCGGCAGGTCGATTTTCTCCAGCACCTCCGACCAGGCGTAGATGGTGTGCCCGGCGAAGCTGGGGTTGGTGTGCCGGCCGCCGTTGATCGCGGCGATCCGGAAGGCGTTGGCCAGGCCGTTGAAGCTGAGCGCGCGGGCGAGCGAGATGATATGGCCGCCATAGACGACGCGCTTGCCGAAGCGGCCGGTCTGGGCCGCGTGCAGGTCGAAGTGGACCCGGGCGTTGTTCTGATAGAGCCGGGTCGCCATCTGGTGCTCGGCGTCCTCCAGGGTCACGCCGTCGAGGTGGTCGATGCGCTCGCCGATCTCGTAGTCGTCAAAAAGGTCGGCCGAGCCCGCGAGCTCGGCATCGTAGCCCGCCAGCGACAGGCCCTCCGGCAGGGTCAGGCGCGCCGCCTCCACCACCTCGGGCAGGTCCGGGGTCACCTGTTCGGGCGCCGGGGCGGCCGGGTCGCGCTTGTTGACCATGACCCAGCGGACGTAGTCGAGCACGGTCTCGCCGCGCTGGTTGGTTCCGGTCGAGCGCACCCAGACCACGCCGGTCTTGCCGCTCGCGGTCTCGCGCAGGCCGAGCACCCGGCTGTGCGCGGTCAAGGTGTCGCCCGGATAGACCGGCACCCCGAAGACGCAAGCCGCGTAGCCCAGGTTGGCGACCGCGTTCCGCGAGACATCGGCGACGCTGCGCCCGAACACCAGGTGGAACACCAGCAAATCGTCGAGCGGCGCGCGCGGCAGACCGAGGCCGCGGGCGAAGACATCGGAGCTGTGCAGCGCGAAGCGCGAGCCGGTGAGCGCGATATAGAGCGCCTGGTCGGCCTCGGTGACGGTCCGCGGCGTCGCGTGGCGCAGCACCTGGCCGACGCGGAAATCTTCGAAGAAACGGCCGGGATTGCTTTTGCTCACTCTGTCGCCTTTCCCCGGTTACGCCGCCGCGCCGCCTTCCAGAGCCGCGATCGCCTCGGCCGACGCCACCAGGCGCCTGGCGTTCTCGACGTGCAGGTTCTCGATCAGCTTGCCGTCGACCAGCACCACGCCCTGGCCCTCGGCCGCGGCCGCGGCGTGGGCCGCGATGATGCGGTGGGAGAAGGCGACCGCCTCGGCCGAGGGCGAGAACACCTGGTTGGCCTTGGCGATGGTTTTGGGGTGGATCAGGGTCTTGCCGTCGAAGCCGAGCTCCAGGCCCTGGACGCAGGCCTCGGCGAAGCCCGCGTCGTCGGCCAGGTCCAGGTGCACGCCGTCGAGGATGGCGAGCCCGAAGGCGCGCGCGGCCAGCAGGCACAGCCCCAGCGAGGTCAGGACCGGCAGGCGCGCGCCGGTGTGGCTGGCTTGCAGCTCCTTGACCAGGTCCGCGGTGCCCATGACCAGGCAGGAGATGCGCGGGCTGGCCC
>JACZVL010000035.1 GCA_022572685.1 Pseudomonadota bacterium | reverse complement strand
GAACGCGCCCCGGCGCGGGCGCAGCGGCCCGCGGCGGTGGCCGCAAAGGCCGAGATCGGCGCGGCGCGCGCCAACGGCGTCCAGGGCGATTCGGCGGGCGATTCGGCGGGCGATTCGGCAGGCGATTCGGCAGGCGATTCGGCAGGCGATTCGGCGGGCGATTCGGCGGGCGTGGCGGACTCCGCCGGGGACCCGGCGCCGGACGCCGGAGCGGCGGATCTCTCGGCGGCGGAGTCCGAATTGCTCAAAGCCCTGCAGGGCATGCGCTGATCGCGGCGCGGTGAGAGGAGATATCTGTTCATGCGCTTACGCCTGTTTCCGGTTCTTATCGCGGCGGCCTCGATCGCGTTGATGGTCCGGGTCGGTGACCTCTGGACCGGCCTGGGCACGATCGCGCGGGCCCAAACCGCGGCCCAGTCCGACCGGGCCACCCCGGGCGCGGCTTCGATCGACGCCGCCAGCGAGGATCCGACCCCGCCCGAGGTCGAGGGCGCCCGGATCATGGCGCTGCCGTCCGATCCCTTCTCGCTGAGCGACGCGGAGATCGATCTGCTCCAGTCACTGGCCGAGCGGCGCAAGGAGCTCGATCTGCGCGCCCACCAGTTGGAGCAGCGCGAGGTCCTGCTGCTGGCGGTAGAGCGGCGCATCGACGAAAAAGTCGAAACGCTCAAAGTGCTGCAGAAGTCGATCCAGGGCGAGGCCGAAAATCAGTACAAGAGCCTGGTGAAGATCTACGAGAACATGAAACCCAAGGATGCGGCCCGGATCTTCGAGGAACTTGACATGGCGATCCTGCTGCCGGTGACCGAGCGCATGAAGGAGCGCAAGCTCGCGGCGGTGCTGGCCAAGATGACTACGACCACGGCCATGAGGCTTACCACCCGGCTGGCCCAGCGCCGGAACGCGCAGGGCGGGCAGCAGGCCATGGGACCGGGCCAGCTCCCGGCCGAGTTGCCTCCGGTGCAGTGACCCGGAAGGTGATGTGGCGGCCCCGGGAATGCATCGAAATCTTCACGAATTTACCCTGTATTAACCGAGCTTGGATAGTCTTCGAGTCGAGTTTTCGAAAGCGCGGGGGCCGATTTTCGGCCCCTCCGGAAAGAGGAGTGGCCAATGGCTGGCATCGACAAGAACATGTCGATTCTGATTGTGGATGACTACAAGACCATGCTCAGGATCATCCGCAATCTGCTCAAGCAGCTCGGCTTCAACAGCGTCGACGAGGCGATCGACGGCAGCTCGGCGCTGACCAAGCTTCGCGACAAGGACTTCGGCCTGGTGATCTCCGACTGGAACATGGAGCCCATGAGCGGCCTGCAGTTGCTCAAGGAGGTTCGTGCGGACGTCAAGCTCAAGGAGATACCGTTCATCATGATCACCGCCGAGAGCAAGAGCGAAAACGTCATCGCCGCCAAGGAGGCCGGCGTGAGCAACTACATCGTCAAGCCGTTCAACGCGGCAACCCTCAAGGGCAAGCTGTCGACGGTTCTCGGCAGTTTCTAAGGTGTCTGTCTCATGGCGATGCCGGCCCTTTGCGAAGATGTCGAGAATCGACTCCGCGGCCTGTCGAAGTCGGTGGGACACGTCGACCCCAAGGACATTCTCGAGGTCGTGCAAAGCGTCATGGCCTCGATCGAGGGCGACCACTCCAGCCTGAGCCAACGTCTGCATGCCGATATCGAGGCGCTGGCCGCGTACATCAACACGGCCAAGGCCGAGATCACGGAGATCGGCGCCGACAAGATCAACACCGAATACCTGCCCGAGGCGAGCGACCAGTTGAGCGCCATCATTGGCGCCACCGAGCAGGCGACCAACGAAATTTTCGAGGCGGTTGAATTGATCGAGGAGCTGGCGTCGACGATGGCGCCAGAGCAGGCCGAGCGGATTATCGAAGCGGTGACCCGGGTCTACGAGGCCTGCAGCTTTCAGGACATTACCGGGCAGCGGATCTCCAAGGTCGTGACCGCACTGCAGAACGTCGAATCTCGGGTCGACGCGCTGCTCCAGGCGTTCGGAGAAGAGGCTGGCGCGGCGAACGGGACCGGGACACCGGCCGAAGTGTCGACCGCAACCGAGCCGGGCGCGCGGCCGGACGAGGATCTGATGCATGGCCCGCAACTGCCCGGGGAAGGCAACAGCCAGGAAGACATCGACGCCCTTCTGAACAGCTTCGATTGACCTGACATGAAGAGCGCCGCGTCTACCGGTCACGACACGCGGAGCAACAGCAACATGACGTTGCTGCTGAGCCTGAACCTCATCCTGTTGGCCTTCTTCATTTTGCTGAACAGCCTGGCCGACTTCGAGACCGACCGGGCGCGGGCCGTGCTCGCCAGCGTCAAGCAGGCCTTCAACGGCAAGAGCGAGGCGGCCGGCCAACTGCCGGCCTTCGGCGCCTCGCTCGGCGCGTTGCCCGAGGTCGCGGCCAAGATGCAGGAGGTCGGCAGCCTGTTCGAAGCGATCGCGCCCACGGCGCGGGCCAAGAGCCTTCGGCGCGCTAATTTGGTGCGGGTCGATTTTCCGGCCAGCGCCCTGTTCAGGCCGGCGAGCCTGCGTCTTCGCCAGGGTCGCGAGGCCCTGCTCGCGCGGCTCGCGCAGTCGCTCCGCAAGGGTTCCGAGGGCGCGCCCCGTTACCTGTTGGAGATCCTGGTGGGCACTGGCTCGCAGGCGGCCGTCGATGGGCGCGCGACGGCCGGATCCCCGAGCCTCCAGTTGCGCCGCGCCGCGGTCTTGGCCGCGCGCCTGAGCGCGGAAGGCGCGCCGCTCGACGGACTCTCGATCGGGCTTCGGCCCGGCGCGCCGGATAGTCTGCGCTTCGTCGTGCGCTTGCGATCCGACTCCGGTGCCGCGGCCGGCTCCGCGGGGGGGGAGGGTTGACCGCCATGTCCGTGACCGGCACACGCGCGCCGGCCGCCCCGGCCGGGGGGCTGGACCTGGACCATCGGCCATCATACTTCGACCTGCTCGCCAGGCCGGATTTGTCGAGCGCGGCCGGGCGGGCCTGGCTCGTGATCTTTACCGATCTGATGGCCCTGATGCTGGCGTTCTTCGTCTTGATGTTCTCGATGTCACAGATCGAGCAACGGAAATGGCAGGGGCTGGTGGAAGCCCTGTCCAGCGATCTCAATGCCCTGCCCAAAGTGGAGGACTTCAAACCGGCGGTCGAATACCAGCCGGAGCAAGAGGCGGTGGCGCCGGGCGCGAACCTGGATTATCTGACGCCGGTGATCCGTGCACAGATCGCCGCCCATCCGCTGCTGGCGCAGGCTACGATACACCGCGCGGCGGAGCGCCTGGTGATCTCGCTGCCGACCGGACTGTTATTCGGCGCCGGCGCCGCGATGCCGGCGCCCCAGGCCGTGGCGATCGGCTCGGCGCTCGCCAGCGTGCTGCGCAACCTCAGCAACTCTGTCGAGGTCGAGGCGCACCTCGAGGGCGCCGGCGCGGCGCGCGCGCCCTACGCCGATTGGGAACTGGCCCTGGCTCGGGCCGCGGCATTCACCGGAATCTTGACCCGCGCCGGCTATGCCGGCCGGATCGTCGCTCGCGCCACCGCCCTCACCGGTCCGAATAGCGGCCCGGCGGGAGGCCACGGCGCGCGTCTCGACGTGGTGATCCATGAAACCGCGCGGGAGCCGCGATGATGCCCCGGTTGCGATCCCGCCCTTTGGCCCTCGTTCTGGCCTTCGTCCTGCTGATCTCCGCCATCCATATCCTCGCGGCCGTGGGCCCGGCCACCGCCCAGGACGCCGCCCCGGACGCCGCCCCAGACCGGGAGCGTGTCGCGGTGCGGGTCGGCGAGCATCCGGGCTTCAGCCGCATCGTTTTCGAATGGCGCCGGCCGGTGGGAGCGCGCCTCGAACAGGTGGACGGCAAGACCCTGTTGCGTTTCGATCGGGCCGCCACGCTCGACCTGAAGGCCTTTCGCGCCGATCCGCCGCCCGAGGTGTCGAGCATGGAGGCCGAGGCCGTGGGCGGGGAACTGTTGGTGACCCTCACCACGATCCCGGGCGCCAAGACCCGGCTGTTCGAGAGCGAGGGCAAGACCGTGCTCGACGTGCTCCGGCCGGAGACCTCGGCAAGCGCCAAGGCGGCGACGCCCGAGGAGTGGCGCCGCAATCAGGCTCGAAAGACCGCCGGGAGACCGGCCCAGACCAGGCCCGAGGGGGCCAAACGGTCGGCCGCCGTGGCGAAGCCGGCGACCCCGGTCGAAAGCGCGGTCGAACCCGTGATTCTGCCGATCAACCCGCAATCCACCAGCTCCGAGCCGATCTCGCTGTTGCCGCCGCCCGATCCCGTCACCACCGCGCCGGAGAAAGCTCCGGCGCCAACGGCCAAGCCGGTCAGCGCCCGAAAGACGCCCCCCAGACCCATGGCGAAACCCATGGCGAAGCCCGCCGCGACCGGCCAGAAGGCATCCACGGCGACGGACGCGGGCACGGCGACGGACGCGGGCACGGCAACGGACGCGGGCACGGCAACGGACGCGGGCACGGCAACGGACGCGGGCGCCGCCCCTCGGCAAGCGCCCGCGGCGATGCCGAAGGCGGTGGCGGCCGAGCACGGCGAGACGCCGACGGCGTCGGCGCTCATGGCCGCGGGGTCGTTGGTGCCGAGCGGTACGGTTCCGATCCTGATCGATACCTCGCCGCTGCCCGGCAAGACACTGTTGCTGGGTCAACGGCGCTCGCTGCGCTTCGAATGGCCCGCCGGGGCCGTGCCGGCCGCCGCGGCGTTCCGGCGCGATGGCAACCTATGGCTGGTGTTCGACCGCCCGCCGCCGGGCGATCTGGCCGGCGAAACCGCCAAGGCGGCACCCGAGCTCGAGCCGGTCGCGCAGTTCGAGGTCGACGGGGCGACGGTGATTCGCTTTGCCGCTCCGGGCCTTATGACGATTCGGCTGCGACGTGAGGACTCCGCTTGGATCGTCGAATTAGATCGTGGCGCGCCGCAGTTCGAGACCGCCATCGAGATGCTGGTCGAGGGTGCGCCCGGCCAAACGCGGATTTCCTTTCCGGTCGAGGCGCCGGGCCGAATCATCTCCTTCATCGACCCGGAGCGGGGCGATCGCTTGATCGTCGCGCCACTGTCCGCCGCCGGCCCGGGCATCCCGGTGGACCGGGAATTCCTGCAGTTCCGCACCCTTGCCAGCTACCAGGGCCTGGTCGTGCAACCGCTGTCCGAGACCCTGCGCGTCACCGCCACGCCCAAGGCGATCGAGCTGCGCGACGACGAGGGCCTGATCGTCTCGCAGGGCGCCAGCCTGGCGCTGCTGAAATCGAACCAGCCGGCGCCACGGCGCGGCACGCGGCTGTTCGATCTCGGGTCGTGGCGCCACGGCGACGCCGCGCGGTTCGTGTTCAACAAGCATAAGCTCATCAGGGCGATCGCCGCCGCGGGTCCGGACCGGGTTGCGGTCGGACGGCTGGAGCTGGCGAAGTTCTACTTCGCCCATGGCTTGTTCACCGAGGCGTTGTCGATGATTCACTTGAGCCAGGCGCAGGACAGCCAGATGGCGCTGGACCCCAGGGCGCGCCTGATCATCGCCGTGGCCGAGTTCATGACCGAGGACTACACGACCGCCGCGGAGTACCTGTTTCACCCCGCCCTGGCCGGCGAATGGGAAGCCGATCTGTGGCGCGCGGCGCTGGCCGCCGCCAGCCAGGACTGGGAACTTGCCACCGCCGGCTTCGCGGTGGCCTTCGAACTGATCGACGCCTATCCGCAGGTGGTGCGGGGCCGGCTGCGCCTGCTTGCCGCCGAGGCCAGCCTGGCCAGCGGCGACCGGAAAGGGGCGGAGCGCTACCTCGAGGCGGTGCGGCTGGACAACCCGAGCCACGCGCAGGAGGCGCAGGCCGCCTATCTGGTCGCGCGCGGGCTCTATCTCGAAGGCGACACCGAGACCGCCGCGGAGCTGTGGCGCCGGGTCGCCGCCAGCAAGCACGCCTCGTCGCGGATCCGGGCCCGTCTTGCGCTCCTCGACCTGGCGCTCGAGGACGGCTCGATCTCGAACGACGGGGCCATCGAGAAGCTGGAGCGCCTGCGGTTTGCTTGGCGCGGAGACCGCTTCGAGTTCGCCCTGCTACAGCGCCTGGGCGACCTCTATATCCTGAAGGGCGAGCATCGCGAGGGTCTGCGCCTGTTGCGCCGCGCGGCCACGCACACGCCCAACTCGGAGCTATCGGCGGCGGTGACGGCGCGCATGCGGGCCGTGTTCACCGGGCTGTTCCGCGAGTCGAATTCCGATCTTCCGCCGCTCAAGGCGCTCACCTTGTTCGAAGAGTTCAAGGAACTGACTCCGCCCGGCGAAGAGGGTGATGCGGTCATTCTCAATCTCGCGGAACGGCTGGTCGACATCGACCTTCTGGATCGCGCCGCCGGGGTCCTCGAGGCCCAGGTCCAGTTCCGACTTAAAGGGGCGGCACGCGCGCGGGTCGCGGCGCGGCTGGCGCGGATTCACCTCTTGGGACAGAAGCCCAACCAGGCGCTCCAGGCCCTGGACATCAGCGAGCTGCCCGATCTGCCGGCCGAACTGGCGCTGGCGCGGCACCGCGTGCGCGCCCAGGCCCTGCTCGACCTCAGCCGCGAGGACGACGCGCTCGCGGCCCTGGGCACGGCCGACGACCCCGAATCGCTACGCCTGCGGGCGCGGATCCTGTCGCGCCAGAAGAACTGGCCGGCGACGGCGCTGGCGCTCGGGCGCCTGGTGCCGGAAGCGCCGCCGGAGGTGCGCCCGCTGCGCGAGGACGAAAGCAAAGCGGTGGTCGATCTGCTGGTCGCCCTGACCATGGCCGACGATCGCGACCGGATCAACAGCTTGGGCCGAGCCTACCAGGAAGCCATGTCCAGGGGGCCTCACGCCAAGACCTTCAAGCTCCTGGTCGGCGATCCGCGGTCGCGCCGCGACAAATCGGTCGAGGAGGAGTTGGCGGGCGTCGCGGACGTCGAAGCTTTCATGGCCAGCTACCGCAAGAACAACCGGCCCCTCGGCGAGGCCGAGACCCGGTAGCGGCGCCCGGCGCGAGCGCTCTAGGTGCCGTAACTCTGCACCAGGGAGCCGGCGACCAGATACCAGCCGTCGACCAGGACGAAGAAGATCAGCTTGAAGGGCAGGGAGATCATGATCGGCGGCAGCATCAGCATGCCCATGGACATCAGCACCGAGGCGACCACCATGTCGATGATGATGAAGGGCATGAACAGCAGGAAGCCGATCTCGAAAGCGCGGCGCAGCTCGGAGATCATGAACGCCGGAACCAGCGCGCGCATCGGCGTGTCGTCCGGGGTCGCGATCGGCCCCATCTCGGCCATGTCCAGGAACAGCTTGAGGTCCTGGGCGCGGACGTGTTCGAGCATGAACATGCGCACCGGACCGGTCGCCTTCTCGAGCGCCTCCATCTCGTCGATCTCTTCGGCGACCATGGGCTGGATCGCCTCATCGTAGACGGTCTGCAGCGTCGGCATCATGACGAAGGCGGTCAGGAACAGGGCCAGGCTGATCAGCACCGAGTTCGGCGGCGTCTGCTGGATGCCGAGCGCGGAGCGCAGGAACGACAGCACCACCACGATCCGGGTGAAAGAGGTGAACATCACCAGGATCGAGGGCGCCAGCGACAGGATGGTGACCAGAGCGACCAGCTGGATCAGGCGGCTGGCGGTCGAGCCGTCGCCCTCCTCGCCCAGGTCGAACTGCAACATCTGCGCGGCGGCCGGCTCGAAGGTCAGGGCCGCGAGCAGCAGGGCGAGGCTGCCCAGGACGATAACGCGGGGACCGGTCACGAGCTTCGCCTTTCCGTCGACGGCAGCTTTGTGGGCCCGCTTTCCGTGGCTTCCGAGGCGGTGGCGAGGCTGACCGGATGGCCCGCCGCGCGCGGGGCCGTGATGCCACCCTCCAGGTGCAGGTCCTGATTCGGCCCGAGCAAGACCAGGTGCTCGCTGCCGTCGCGCCGCAGCAACACCAGCTTGCGGCGGGAATCCAGGGTCCGGACCTCAACCACCGAGAGCCGGGGCGACTTGCCGGCGTTCGGGGTCAGCTGGCCGCCAAAACCGAAGCGCCGCGCCGCCCAGGTCAGCCCGCCGATGAGGCCGAGCACCAGAATCAACGCGAGCATGAAGCGCAGGTAGATATTGAAATCCATGAATGCTCTCTCAGGCGCCTCAGGCGCGGGTCCGCGCCAAGGACCTCACTTCGTCGGTTCCGAACTTTTGGCGTAGGCGCTCGCCGCCCGATGGCGCCCGGAGACCTCGCCCATTTCGGCCTTGACCTCGCTCATCATGGCCTCGATCGACCGGCCCAGGCGGCCGAAGTCGTCGGCCAGCGTGAGCAGCTTGGGTTGCAGGGCGCGGCCCTCGCCGGGGGGGAGGTCCTCGATGCGGGTGCAGAGCTCCTGAATGCGGCCCTCCATCGGGGCGAGGTCGAGACCGGCGCCTGCGGCCAGGTCGGCTTCGGTGCGGGCGATGATGCCGCTGACGGCGTCCAGTTCCGCCATGAGCTCGCTGCTCCGGCTCACGCTCCGTTCTCCGGCGCGACCGTGGATTGGGTTCGATAGACGTAGGACAGGATTTCGGCGACCGCGGCCAGCGCCTCGAGCGGGATCTCACTCTCGACCTCGATGGTCGCGAGAATTTCAGCCAGATCGGCGTCGTTGCGCACCTTGACCCCGCGGTCGAAGGCGATCTGCAGGATCTGCTCGGCCAGGGCGCCACGGCCGGAGGCGACCACGCGCGGCGCGGCGCGGCCTTGTCCCCGGGGGTCCCCGGGGCGGTCTTGGATGGCGACCGCTACCTGCCGGCGGGCCGGCTGGCGCCGATCGGACCCGCTGGGCCCGGAGTAGGGAGATTCCTCGGCCACGGCCGTTACGCATCCTCCTCGCGATGACTCGGAGACGCGGGAGCAGCCTTGGATCGGCCCCCCGCGCCGAGCCATTCATCCTGGCGCAACATGCTTAACGAAAGGTTTAAGTTGGCGGGGCTGGGACCTCAGCCCGAGGGTTCCGAGCCCCCTTTGGGCTGGCCTTGACCCTGCCCGACGGGACCCCGACCGACGGGACCGCGGCTCTTGATGGCCTGGGCCAGCGCCTCGCTGCCCGCCGCCGCCGCCCGGTTCTCGGCCTGGATGCGCTCGAAGATCTCGCGCCGCAGGACTGTGGCGTCGGTCGGAAAGGTAAACCCGAGCTTAATGGATTTGCCCCGGATATCGATGACGGTCACCTCGATGTTATCGTTGATGATGACCGATTCACCTATCTTCCGCGTCAGATAGAGCATTCCGGCTCCTTCCTGTGCCGGTCCCCCTCTGGCGCTCTGGTGGCGCCAGCTTGCCCCTAATTAAACAGCATTCGAGATGAATTAAAACCGATTTTACGAGTTCTTAACGTGCGGAACCCGATAATGGGGCCTCAAATGGGCGCTTAGGCCCGGTGTGTCCCTGGGAGAGGCATGGAAGGCAAGTTCAACATCTTCGCGGTCCTGAGCAAACGCATGGACTGGCTCAGCCAGCGCCAGAAGGTGCTGGCTGACAATATTGCCAATGCGGATACGCCCAACTTTCAGCCCCGCGATCTGAACCCGGGCGAGTTTCACCGTATCCTGCGCAATCAGACTCCGGCCGTCAATCCGAGGGTAACCCATGCCGCGCACCTTCAGGGCACGGCGTTGCGCGGCGGACCCGCGCGCGTCGAGCGCCAGGCCAAACCCTGGGAGACCTCGCCGTCCGGCAATGCCGTGATCATCGAGGAACAGTTGATCAAGGTGGCGAAGACCCAGTCGGACTACGAGACAATGGTCAACCTGTACCGCAAGCACATGGACATGTTCCGGACCGCGCTCCGCGGCGGCGGCTAGAACCGGAGCCACGTGAGGAAGCCCGATGGCCGATCTAACCCAATCCATGAACATCTCCGCCGCCGGATTGAAGGTGCAGGGCGAGCGCCTGCGCGTCATCTCGGAGAACATCGCCAACGCCGGCTCGACGGCGCTCACCCCCGACCAAGAGCCCTACCGGCGCAAGCTGGTGACCTTCGGCAACGTGCTGAACCGCAGTCTCGGCACCAGCCTGGTCGAGGTCCGGAAGGTCGGGCGCGACCCCTCGGAGTTCGGCCTGCGCTATCAGCCCGGTCATCCCGCCGCCGACGACACCGGCTACGTGAAGGTATCGAACGTCAGCACTCTGATCGAAATGACCGACATGCGCGAAGCCCAACGCAGCTACGAGGCCAACCTCAAGGTATTGCAGGCGGCGCGCGGCATGCTGCAGCGGACCATCGATCTGCTGCGTTAGGAATTTGAACGTGTCAGCGGTCGCCAGGAAGGCGGCCGCCAATCCGCCAGGATGGCCGAAGGCAAGGGCGCTCGTCGCCCAGGAGGCGTGCTATGGCCATCAACTTCACCGAGGCCGTGAGGGCCTACGAGAAGATCGCCCGGCAGGACTCGATCCAGGGGCCCGACGCCGCGCAGCCCAAGGACGGCACCGGGTTCGCCGCCGCGCTGCGCGAAGCCACCGAGGGCGCCGTGTCGAGCCTGCGCGAGGGCGAGGCCCTGAGCCTGCAAGCGGCTGCCGGGACTGCCGACATCAACGACGTCGTCATGGCGGTGAGCAAGGCCGAAATGACCCTGCAGACCGTCGTCACCCTGCGCGACAGGGTGATCCAGGCCTATCAGGAAATCATCCGCATGCCGATCTAGGCGGCATGCTGGCGCGGGGGGGCGATCCGAGATGAATGCGGCCGATGTCATGGATGTCGCGCGCGAGGCCGTCATCGTCATGCTGAAGGTCGGTTCGCCGATCATGCTGCTGGCGCTGCTCGTCGGCCTGACCATCTCGTTGTTTCAGGCGCTCACGCAGATGCAGGAGATGACCCTGACTTTCGTTCCGAAGGCGATCGTCATCTTCCTGTCGCTGCTCCTGTTCCTGCCATACATGCTCGGGGTTCTGGTGACTTTTACCGAGGGTTTGATGGACCGGATCGTCGCGCTGGGCTAATCCGCCATGCTCGAGCAGATTCTCCCCGCGGAAATCTTCGCGATCCTGCTGATCTTCGTGCGCGTCGGCGCGGCGACCATGTTGCTGCCCGGCTACGGCGAGCCCTTCGTCTCGCCACGCCTGCGCCTGCTGCTCGCGCTGATGGTGTCCCTGGTGGTCGCTCCGGTCCTGTCGAAAACCCTTCCGAAGATGCCCGAAAGCGCGACCCTGCTCACGCTGCTGATCATCGGAGAGGTCGTCATCGGGGTGTTCATCGGAACCGTCGCGCGCATGTTCCTCGCCGCGCTGACCACTGCCGGCATGCTGATCGGCTACATGAGCTCCATGGCCAACGCGCTGACCAACGATCCCAGCGCCGCCCAGCAAGGGTCGATCGCGGGCTCGTTCCTGACCATAGTCGCGCTGCTGACGATCATGACGCTCGATCTGCATCACATGCTGTTGATGGCCGTGGTCGACAGCTACGATCTGTTCGTCCCGGGGCAGGTGCCGCCGATCGCCGATTTCTCGGATATGATCGCGCGCACGGTGGCGGAGACCTTTCTTCTGTCGTTCCAGATCGCCGCGCCGTTCGTGGTGGTCGGCCTGATCTTCTATCTGGGCCTGGGTCTGCTCGGGCGCCTGATGCCGCAGATGCAGGTTTTCTTCGTCGCGATGCCGCTGCAGATCCTTTTGGGCCTCAGCGTCCTGTTCATCGCACT
Source organism: Pseudomonadota bacterium (assembly GCA_022572685.1). Lineage (GTDB taxonomy): Bacteria > Pseudomonadota > Alphaproteobacteria > Kiloniellales > J153 > JACZVL01. Next base: position 8,126 of record JACZVL010000035.1, on the reverse strand, counting down.
GCCAGTGACTCTGCGCTGGTTCATCGGCAGCTTCGAGGACAAAATGCTGCCCTTCGTCGCCCTTTAAAGGAGCGGAACGCTTAGCGCGGATTTCCCGCGCGAACCCGGCGAGCCATGGCAGAAGACAGCCAAGACGATTCACAAAAAACGGAAGAACCGACAGCGCGCCGGCTCGAACAGGCGCGCGAAAAGGGTCAGGTCGCCAAATCCCAGGAGGTCAATCACTGGTTCATGATCCTGGCGGCCGCCCTGCTGATCGGCGTATTCGGCAAGATCTTCGCCGGCGGCGTGGCCGCCAGCCTCTACAAGTTCATTGCGCGGCCCCACAGCATTCGGGTCGATGGCAGCGAGGAGCTGCGCGAGCTGATGTCCGAAACCTTCGGGCAGCTCGGAATGGCCGTGGTGATGCCGGTTGCCGTAATCCTGCTGGCCGCCTTAATCGCCGGGGTCATCCAAAACGGTTTCATCTTCTCCACCGAGACGATCACGCCCAAGCTGTCCAAGCTGTCGCTGGCCAAGGGTTTGAAGCGCCTGTTCTCGACGCGTTCGGTGGTGGAGTTCATCAAGGGCATCCTGAAGATCTGCATCGTGGCCGCGGTCATCGTGCTTCTCTTGTGGCCGGAGCGGGAGATCATCTTCGTCGTGACGTCGATGGACGCGGCCCAATTCATGGGCGTCCTGCAGGCCTTGGCGATCCGGGTGCTGGTCGGCGTGCTGGCGATCATGACGGTGATCGCGGCGATCGACTTCCTGTACCAGAAGCAGCAGCACACAAAAGAGCTGCGCATGTCGAAACAGGATCTCAAGGACGAGTTCAAGCAGTCCGAAGGCGATCCCATGATCAAGGCGCGCCTGCGCCAGATCCGGACCGAACGCGCCCGCCGGCGCATGATGTCGGCGGTTCCCGAGGCCGACGTCGTGGTCACCAACCCGACCCACTACGCGGTCGCGCTCAAGTACGATCACGAGGCCATGAACGCGCCGGTTCTGGTTGCCAAGGGCGCCGACCAGGTCGCATTGCGCATTCGCGAGGTCGCCGAGGAACACGACATTCCGGTGGTCGAGAACCCGCCGATCGCGCGCGCGCTCTACGACAACGTGGACCTGGACCAGGCGATTCCGGCGGATCACTACAAGGCCGTGGCCGAGATCATCGGCTACGTGATGCGGCTCAAGGGCAAGCTGCCGGGCCTGCGCGGTGCCCGTTCCTGAGCGCCCCTGGCGGCGCGCGGGAGCGGGGTGGCTTGAAGCACAGCGGCCGACTATGGTTTAAACCGTGAATCGATGACAGCGGGTCGAGTCGATATGGCAGGGCGAGACAGTCGGAACAGCGGCGCGCGACACCCAGGTGGCGTGAACACGCGGGTCGCAGGGCTCCTGTCCGTGAGTCTGGCCGCGGTCCTGGGCGGCGCCTCGCCCCTGTCCGCACAGGGCGTCGGGGCGCCGAGCCCGCCATTCGCCGGATTCGAGCCGGTGCTGATCGTCCTGCTCGCGATTACCGCCGCGGCCGTGATCGCGGCCCTGGTCGCGGTCCGCCGGCTGCGCCAGGCGAACACCCTGCAGGACGATGTCTTCGGCGCCATTCCGCAGCCGAGGCAGGTCGTCGATCGGGACGGCCGCACGGTCTTCGCGAACCGGGCGTTCTACGATTTCTTCGGCGGCGTCGATAAACCGACGCCCGAATTGCTCGCCGCCGAGGTGGCCGGCGACGAAGAGGCCCGGGACCGTCTCGACCGCTTGGTGTCGAATGCGCGCAACGGCGTGGCGGGCAATGCCGAGCTGCCGGTGCGAGCGCGGGGCGGCGGCGAGGGCGCCACCGCCGCCGGGACCGCCGCCGGAACCGCCGCCAGTTCCGCCGATCGCGCCGGGGAGTGGCGCTACGTGGCCGCCTATCCGGTCAAGGCGCGTCCCGGCACGGTCTTGTGGATGGTCGACGACATCACCCTGCGCCGACAGCTGGAACAGGTCATGCGGGAGGAGCAGGAGCGTTTCGTCGACCTCTTGGAGCATGCGCCGATCGGGTTCTACTCGGTCGATGGCGAGGGCCGGTTCCTGTTCGCCAACCAGACCCTTTGCGACTGGCTCGGCCTTTCGTACGAGGACCTGGAAAGCGGCGCGGTCCAGTTGCACGACGTGATCGCCGAACGGCCGCCCGAAGGGGCGCCGCCTTACGATCCCTTCGTGGGCGCCTCCGGCGCGCGCGGCGAGGTCGCCCTCAAGGGCGCCGACGGGGTGCTGTTTCAGGCCTCGATCAATCAGGACCTGGTCCGTGCCGAGGACGGCCGCGTCCTGCGCACCCGTTCGGTGGTCCGCCACCTGTCGCGGGAGCGGGCCATGGCCGAGGCGCTGGAACATTCCGTGCAGCGCTTCGAGCGCTTCTTCTTCGAGGCGCCGATCGGCATCGCATTACTCGATTCCAGCGGCGGCATCACCGAAACCAACCGCGCCTTCGCCACGCTCGCCGGCACCGAAGCCGAGGGCCTGCCGGGAACCGCGCTGATCCGCTTGGTCGACGAGAAAGACCGCGATGGCGTCAAGGCGTTGCTGGCGGGGCTGGAGGGAGGCGGTGAAACCGAGGGGCAGGCGCCGCTGGAGGTTCATTTCGGGGACGGTGGCGAGACCGTCGCGTCGATGTACGTCAAGGGCATGACCGACCTGGCCGGCGGCACGACCGGCTACATCGCCCATTTCATCGACACGACCGAGCGGCGCAACCTGGAGATCCAGTTCTCCCAGTCCCAGAAGACCCAAGCCGTGGGCCAGTTGGCCGGTGGGATCGCCCACGACTTCAACAACCTGCTGACCGCGATGATCGGGTTCTCGGACCTGCTGCTGCTGCGCCACCGGCCGGGCGACCAGTCCTTCGCCGACATCATGCAGATCAAGCAGAACGCCAACCGCGCCGCCAACCTGGTGCGCCAACTGCTCGCCTTCTCGCGCCAGCAGACCCTGCAGCCGCGCATGCTCGACGTGACCGACATCCTGGTCGAGCTGTCGCATCTGCTGCGCCGGCTGATCGGCGAGAACATCGAGCTCGAGATGGTCCACGGCCGCGAGCTGGCGACGGTGAAGGCCGACCAGGGGCAGCTCGAACAGGTCATCATCAACCTGGCGGTCAACGCCCGCGACGCCATGTCCGGGGGCGGCAAGCTGGCGATCCGGACCTCCAACGTCACGGTTCAACACGTCCGCAAACTCAGGGACGAGGAGATGCCGCCCGGCGACTACGTCCTGATCGAGGTCGAGGACAATGGCACCGGCATCGCGAGCGAGAACCGGGATCGCATTTTCGACCCCTTCTTCTCGACCAAGGACGTCGGGCAGGGGACCGGCCTCGGTCTGTCGACGGTCTACGGTATCGTCAAGCAGAGCGGCGGTTTCGTGGACCTCGACACCGAGGTCGGCCGGGGCACGACGTTCCAGATCTACCTGCCGCAGTTCGCCGGCGCCCCCCAGGGCGCGGCGGCGGCGTCCGATGCCGATGCCGAGGTCAAGGGCGCCCGCGATCTGACCGGAGCGGAGACCATCCTGTTGGTCGAAGACGAAGACGCGGTGCGCTCGTTCAGCGCCAGGGTGCTGCGCAGCAAGGGCTACCAGGTGCACGAGGCCAACTCGGGAGAGGCGGCGCTCCAGCTCATCGAGGAGCAGCTGGACTCGATCGACCTCTTGATCACGGACGTGGTGATGCCGCGCATGGATGGGCCGAGCCTGGTGCGCCAGGTGCGCAAGGAGCGGCCCGGGCTGAGGGTGATCTTCATTTCCGGCTACACCGAGGATGCGTTCCGCAAGCGCCTGGGAGAAGACGGCGGCATCGAATTCCTGCCCAAGCCCTTCAGCCTCAAGCAACTCGCCGCCAAGGTGAAGGAAGTGCTGGGCGAGGAGGGCGCGGCGAACGCGGGTGCGCCGCCGGCGCGGGCCGCATCGGGCATGGATCGCGCTTCGCGCGTCTGATACCGCGCCTGATAAGGGACCTCTGGTATCTTTCCGCGGGGTCGTGCCTCAACCCCGATCCGCTCTGGGCAGCCACAGCCGGACCCGGGCGCCCTGGCCCGGGACGCTGTCGATGTCGACGCCGCCGCCGTGCTGCTCCATGATCTGCTTGACCGCCGGCAGGCCGAGGCCGACGCCGAAGCCCTTGGTGCTGAACAGGGGCTCGAAGATCATCGGACGGACCTCCGCCGGAATGCCCGGCCCGTTGTCCTCGAAGATGATTTCGACGCGATCGTCCGAAACCCGCGTCGTCACGGTCAGGATGTGGTCCGTGTCGCCGTCATGCTTTGCGGCCGGGTCGGTCATGGCCTGACAGGCATTGTCGAAGACGTTGATCACCGCGCGCCGGAACCGGTCGCGGTCGATGGCGATGTCGATCCCCGCCACATTGAAATTTCGCCGCAGCTCGACTTCGCTCGGCAGAGCCTGTTCGGACAGGGTCGAATCGAGCCAGGAATCCAGCGGTGTCGGCTCGGGTTCGAGCTCGGAGGTACGGGTGAAATCGAGAAGCTCGTCGATGATCCGGTCGCAACGAATCACGCTGCGCTCGATACGTTCGAGTGCGCGCGGGACGCGGGGGTTGGTGTCGGTCCGGCCCTCTTTGATGATGAAGGCGGAGGTCCGGATGACGCCCAGGGGATTGCGCAGCTCGTGGCTGACGGTCGCGGTCAACTGGCCGAGCGTCGCCAGGCGTTCCTGGCGCAGCACCTCGTGCTCGAGGCGCTTCCGCTCGGTGATGTCCACGGAGACGACGACGACGCCGCCTTCCTCGGTGCGCTGCTCGTTGATCCAGTACCAGCGGCCATCGCTGTGTCTCTGCTCGAAGGGACCGTTGGGATCCCGATGTAGCTTGAGCCGTTCGGACAGCCAGCGGTCTTTTAGATCCTCGGCATCCAGGTAGAGGCCGCGTTCGAACCTTTCCGTCACGATCTCCTCGAACGTCGCACCGTAGGGAACCGAGTCCAAATGGTGAAATAAGTAGCCCCGGCATATCTCGTTGCACAGCGTCAGGCGGTCGTCCTTGTCGTAGACCGTGAAGCCCACCGGCAGCGCTTCGATCGCGTCGCGCAGCCGCGTTTCGCTCTTCCGCAGCTCGGCGCTGCGCGCCGCGGCCAGCGCCTCCGCCTCGTCTCTCGCGGCGCGGATGCGTGTTTCCGAGCCCCTTGCGTGATGGACCAGGACCGCCGTCACCCCAATCGCGCACAGGGCCAAAGTCCGGTTGAGCAGGACCATCCAGGGGACCCCGCCCTCCGGAGAGAGGAAGTATCCGAGGGCCGTGAGGATCGAGCAGAGGGCCGCGAGCCAGATCACCGAGCCCGGGCGTTCGAGCCACCAGCCGAACAGGATCACCGCGACGTAGGGCACCCCGCCGGCGACCCCCAGCGGCAACACCAGGTCGATTCCGAAGATCGCCGCGGCCAGAAGCACCGCCGCGGGCGCCGCCCAAGGCATCCCCTGGGCCGGACCACGGATGGCGCGGGACAGGCCGCGGCCGGGACCGGGTCGATCCGGCGGGGCGATCGAGTCGTTCGGCTGGTGTTCCATCGAGCTGGTGATCCAATGGTGGTATCGGCGGATGCCGCCCGTCGGGCACCCCGGGGGCATCCTATCGCAAGTTGTCCTGCGCCTCCCGGCCGCTTTCGAAGACGTGCGAGGATACCTTGCGTTTCTCCAGTTCCCGGCCCAGCTTCAGGCGCATGAACCCGCTGGTGGTATAGCGGGAAACGCCGAGATAGTACCGGTTCTCGACGTAGCGGACCAAATCCATGTAGCCGTCCAGCGCGTCGTCGTCGGCGGCGAAGGAGTCGTAGTTGACGATCGAGTAGACCCGCTTGCCCAGCGGCTCGAGCAGGCCGTCCACCGCATCCTTGATCCGCCGGATATCGTCGGCGTTGCGGACCCGCATGCCGGCGAAGTTCATGAACACGGTGTTGGAATCGGGATCGTAGCTGAGCCGGTCCTCGATGTGGATGTCGAGCATGCGGTCGCGAAGCCCGAGCGGCTCCGGACGGAACAGGGCCGGCTCCATGATCTTGGGGCTGTCGACCCGCGGCCGGAACGGCATCAGCGCCAGGATGTCCTTTTCGAGATCGATCCCCGGCGCGACTTCGATCAGTTCCAGGCCATCCGGGCGGAGCGCGAAGACGCAGCGCTCGGTCACGTAGAAGACCTCCTTGCCGCCCTCGGCCGCCAGCGCGCCGCTAAAGGTGATCTGACCCACGCTGGCCACGAACTTCCGGTGCCGGCCTTCGGTCAGGATCGCGATCTCGCCGTCGCGGACCTCCGCCGTCAGGCCACCCGCGGTGAAGGTGCCGAGGAACACGACCCTCTTGCTGTTCTGGCTGATGTCGATGAAGCCGCCGCAGCCCGAAATGCGCTTGCCGAATCGGCTCGCGTTGACGTTTCCGGTCTGGTCGCATTCGGCGAACCCGAGGAACGCCGAATCCAGGCCACCGCCGTCGATGAAATCGAACTGGCTCGGATGGTCGATGGCGGCGCTGAAGTTGATCGACGCGCCGAAGTCCAACCCCCCCAGGGGCACGCCGCCGATCACGCCGGGGTCCACGGTCAGCGTCATCAGGTCCTGGATGCGTTCCTCGTTGGCGATCGCGCCGATCATGTCGGGCAGGCCGATGCCGAGGTTGACGATGCTGTTGGGCATGAGTTCGAGGGCGGCGCGGCGGGCGATCACCTTTTTCTCGTCCAAGGGCGGCGCGGGAAGCGATTCGAGCGGCACCCGCACCTCGCCGGACAGCGCCGGGTTGTATTGAGTGCCGTAGTTCTGCATGTGGTTTTCCGGGCGCGCCACGATGATGGCGTCCACGAAGATCCCCGGAATGCGTACGCGCCGGGCGTCGAGGGAGCCGCTCTGGGCGATGCGCTCGACCTGGCACAGCACGACGCCGCCGGAGTTCCTGGCCGCGAGCGCGAGCGCCAGGCACTCGAGCCGGAGCGACTCCTTCTCCATGGTCACGTTGCCGTCCGGATCGGCGGTGGTGCCGCGGATGAACGCGACGTGGATCGGAAAGGCCTTGAAAAACAGAGCCTCCGCGCCGCCGATGGTGACCAGCTCGACGATGTCCTCCGTGGCGGCCGCGTTGACCTTGCCACCTTCGATTCTGGGATCGACGAAGGTGCCCAGGCCGACCTTGGACAGGGTTCCCGGCTTGCCCGCGGCGATATCCCGGTAGAGGTGGGTGATCGCCCCCTCGGGCAGGTTGTAGGCCTCGATCTTGTTCTCGACCGCGAGGCGCTCGATTCGGGGGACCAGGCCGTAATGGCCGCCGATCACCCGTTTCAGCAGATTTTCGTGACCGAGGCGGTTGAGCCCGCGCTCCTTGCCGTCGCCCTGGCCGCCGGCGTAAACCAGGGTCAGATTCCGCGGGCTGCCGCTATCGAGAAACCGGCGCTCCAGCGCCACCAGAAGCTCCTCGGGCGTGCCGTTGCCGCCGTATCCCGCGACCGCCAGGACGTCGCCCTGGCGAATCAGCGCAACCGCGTCCGCGACCGGAATTACTTTGTTGAGCGCCATGATTGCCGCCGAAAACACATCCGACTCGACCACTCAAGATATCTTAGCGCGATTCCCGGAGATTGCGATCTATCTTGCGGAACCGTCAGCGGTCAGGGGGCTCGATTCCTGGTGAGCCGGGGGGACCGGGGCCGCTCACTCGGCGCCCTGCACCTCCGCCCCGTCGTCCAGTGCCTCCCGCACGGCTTTCGCGAGGGCGGTCTTTCGGAACGGCTTGGGGAGCAGGGGGGTGTCCTGGGCGAGGCTATCGCCGCGTTGCATCAGGACCTCGGCCGAGTAGCCGGACATGAACAGGACCTTGAGCGCGGGGTTGCGGCGGCGGGCGGTTTCGGCGAAGTCGGGGCCGGAGCGTCCACCGGGCAGGATGACGTCGGCGAGCAGGAGGTCGACGCCGGGGTTCTCGGCGAGCCGGGCGCCGGCCTCGGCGGCGTCGGCCGCGGCGAGCACATGGTAGCCCAGGTCCTCGAGCAGCGCGACGGCGAGCTCGCGCATGTCCTGGGCGTCCTCGAGCAGCAGCACGGTCTCATGCCCGCGCGGGAGCTGGGTCGCGCGGCTCCGGGCCCCGGGCGCCGGCGCCGCGGCCACGGCGCGCGGCAGGTAGAGC